>JAICJC010000127.1 GCA_025928655.1 Thermoleophilia bacterium
CCGCTGCTGATCGTGGCGGAGGACGTCGAGGGCGAGTCGCTCGCGACGATCGTCGTCAACAAGCTGCGCGGCACCTTCCAGGCCGTCGCCGTCAAGGCGCCGGGCTTCGGTGACCGCCGCAAGCGGATGCTCGAGGACATCGGCATCCTCACCGGTGGCGAGGTCATCACCGAGGAGATGGGCCTCAAGCTCGAGAACACCGGGCTCTCGCAGCTCGGCAAGGCCCGTAAGGTCGTCGTCGACAAGGACTCGACCACGATCATCGACGGTGCCGGCGACAGCGAGGGGATCAAGGGCCGGATCAAGCAGATCAAGTCCGAGATCGAGACCACCGACTCCGACTTCGACCGCGAGAAGCTGCAGGAGCGGCTGGCCAAGCTGGCCGGCGGCGTCGCGGTGGTCAAGGTCGGCGCTGCCACCGAGACCGAGATGAAGGAGAAGAAGCACCGCGTCGAGGACGCGCTCCAGGCCACCCGGGCCGCCCTCGAGGAGGGCATCGTCCCGGGCGGGGGCGTGGCGCTGCTGCACGCCATCAAGGCCGTCAACGCCGCGAACCTCGAGGGCGACGAGCGCACGGGTGCGCAGATCGTCGTGCGGGCGCTCGAGGAGCCGCTCCGCCAGCTGGCCCAGAATGCCGGCCTGGAGGGCTCGGTCGTCGTGAACGAGGTGCGGTCGGCCAAGTCCGGCTTCGGCCTCAACGTCGACTCGGGCGAGGTCGTGGACATGGTCAAGGCGGGCATCATCGACCCGGCCATGGTCACGCGCTCCGCGCTGCAGAACGCCGCATCGATCGGCAAGAACATCCTCACCACCGAGGCTGTCGTCGCCGAGGCCCCGGAGAAGGAGAAGGCTCCGATGGGCGGCGGCGGAATGCCGGACATGATGTAGGAACGTGGGGGGAGCAGGCTCCCCCCACGAGCCCCCCACGGGGGGCACCCGATCGTTCGGTGAGAGGCCCGGGGCCTGGCCCCGGGCCTCAGCCGTTAAGCGTGGGGGAGCAGGCTCCCCCCACGAGCCCCCCACGGGGGGCACCCGATGGTTCGGTGAGAGGCCCGGGGCCAGGCCCCGGGCCTCAGCCGTACAAGGCGAGGGCGGGAACACGCCGGCTCGGCGCACCAGATGGGGTCAGGCCCCTTTTGGTGCGTCAGCGCAGACCGCGATGTTGGTGAGGCCGTCCGGGCCGGCGACGCCCTACTCCGGCAGGCCGTTGGCGCTGATGTCGGCGATGAAGGCGACGATCAGGTCGGCCGCCTTGTCCACGTCGTCGAGGTGCACGCAGCCCACCGCCGAGTGGATGTAGCGCGAGGGGATCGAGATGCACCCGGTCAGCACGCCCGTGCCGGAGAGCTGGATGCCGTAGGCGTCGGTCGCGCCGCCGAGCAGCACCTCGCGCTGGTAGGGGATCCCGGCGGCCTCGGCCACCCGCTCCAGGCGGTCGGTCAGCCGCCGCGGCACCGCCGTGCCGATGCCGGCCGCCGGCGCCCAGTCGAAGTACTTGATCGCGGGCCCCGCCCCCAGCTTGATCGGCAGGCGCGAGAGCTCCACGCCGGGCGTGTCGCCGCACAGCGTCACGTCGATCGCGAGCGCCACGTCCGGCTGCACGCGCAGGGCCGCCGGGCCGGCGCCGCGGATGCCGAGCTCCTCCTGCACGGCCGCGGTCGCGCACACCGTCGCCGCGATGTCGGATCCCAGGCGGCGCATGACCTCGATCATGACGGCGCACCCGGAGCGGTCGTCGACCGCCTTGCCGGTGAAGACGCGCGTCCCGTTCAGCACCCCCGCCGGCCGGGCGAACGTGACCAGGTCGCCGACGCGCACGCCCAGCTCCTCGGTCTCCGCCCGGCTCGTCGTGCCCACGTCGATGAACATCTCCTCGAGGGGGATCGCCTTCTTCGCCTCCTCGGGCGGGAGGACGTGCGCCGGCTTCGCGCCGGTGACGCCGTCGACCGGGCCCTGGCGCCCGTGGATGCGCAGATCCTGGTCGATGACCATGCGGTCGTCGTGGTAGCCGACCGGCGCGATGCGGACGAAGCCCTCGTCCTCGACGTGCTGGACGATGAAGCCGAGCTCGTCCATGTGCGCGCACAACATCACCGTGGGGGCGCCGTCGTTGCCGGTGCGCGTGAAGAAGTGGTTCCCGAGCGGGTCGGAGGCGTGGGTGTCGTGGTGTCCGGAGAGCTCGTCAGCGATCACGTCGGCGACCGCCGCCTCGTCGCCGGAGACGCCGGTGGCCGCGTCGAGGCGGCCGAGCAGGGAGAGGAGTCTGTCAGGCATGCCGCCAACCCTACCCGCGAGCATCACTACGCTGCCGGGCGTGCCGATCCCGCTCCCCGAGCCGTACGACTTCCACCGCTCGACCTTCCGGTTCCGCACGTTCGGGCAGGACGCCGCGAGCGTCTGGCACGACGACGCGTACTACCGCGTACTGCGCTCCGGCGTCGTCGTGCGCGTCTCGGCCGGCGGCGTCACGAGCGATCGCCGGACGGACGCGCGCGACGAGGCGGAGGTCGCGCACATCCTCGGCGCGAGCTTCGACCTCGAGGCGTTCGCCGGCGCCCACCCGGACATCGCCGCCCGCGCCCCGGGCTTCCGGCCGCCGCTCGTCTACGACCCGTTCGAGTCGCTCGTGACCTCCGTGACCGCCCAGCAGGTGTCGCTGCACTCGGCCTGCGCGATGCGCAGCCGGCTCGTGCGCCGCCACGGCCGCCGGCACGAGCTCGACGGCGTGGAGGTGTGGCGCTTCCCCGGGCAGAAGGACGTGGCCGGCGCCGACCTCGAGGGGCTCGGGCTCTCGCGAGCCAAGATGCGCTCGATCGCCGCGCTGGCCGAGGCCGACCTCGACGTGGCCGGGCTCGACGACACGCAGGTGCGCGAGCACCTGACCGCGCTCCCCGGGATCGGCGGCTGGACGGTGGACTGGTTCCTCGCCCGCTGCCTGGGCCGCCCGGACGCCTTCGCGCCCGGCGACCTGGGCGTGCGCAAGGCCGTGGCGCGCTGGTTCTCCGAGGACGACATCTGGCCGGAGCCGCGCGTGCGCGAGGCGATCGCCCCGTTCGGCGAGCACGCGAACCTGGCGGTGCACTACCTGCTCGCGCCCGCGGCCGCGGTCAGGGCGTGAACGTCCGCGCCGTGTAGGTGATCATGACGAGCGCCCCCAGGAGCAGCGGGAAGCTCGTCTTCACGAACGTGTCGACCCGCTCGTCCTCGGCCCAGCTCGCGAGCGCCCAGAAGAGCGGGAACGCCACCATGCCGAACCGGCCCATCGAGACCAGCAGCCCGCCGCTGGTCGGGAGGAGCACCGCGAGCGCCGCGAAGATCAGGTACTCGCCGGGCATCCGCATCCGCCACGCCTTGTAGAAGAGCCCGCACCAGAGGAGCGTGAAGCCGATGTGGATCAGGAAGCGCAGGTGCCCGCCCTCGATCACGTCGTGCCAGAGCGTGTGCACGACCACCCAGGGGAGGATCGAGACGCCGCGGCCCCAGCCCCGCTCCTGGGCGTCCGGGTTGGCCATGAAGTTGCCCGTGCGCCAGCCCAGGTAGAGGTAGAACGCGAGCTCCGCGGCGGGCATGAGCAGCAGCGGCAGGTACGCGCGCCAGCGCCAACCCTCGGCCCGGTACCGGCGCCAGGCGAGGGCCGGGACGAGCGCGATCCCGACGGGCCGGGCGAGCACGGCGAGCGCCCCGACCGCCGATCCCTGCCACCAGCGGCCGTGCCAGGTGAGCGCGAAGGCGCCCAGCGTCAGGAGCAGGAACAGGCTCTCCGCGTACGGGAGCGCGAACACGAACGTGAGTGGGAAGATCGCCAGGTAGAGCGCGGTGCGCCGGGCCAGGCGCTCGTCGTAGCGGGCGCGCGTGATGACGTAGAGCAGGCACAGCGCGGCGGCGAAGAGCGCCGAGGAGAGCAGGCTGCCCCAGAGCGTCATCGGCCCCGGGAGGACGCTGACCACCCGCCACGCGAGCGGGTACAGCGGGAAGAAGGCGGCCGCGTTCCCGTGGCCGATGGCGGGGTCGTACCCGTGCTGGGCGATCCAGCCGTACCAGACCGCGTCCCACTGCCCGAGCGGGGCGAACAGTCCGTGATAGGAGAGCCCCGACTCGCGCGGCAGCCGCGACGTCCATCCCGCCGTGGCGAGGAGCCCGTACACCGCGATCCGGCTGACGGCGAACACCGTCAGCGGGTAGCGCATCGACGCGAGCAGCGCCCGCAGGCCGGCCTTCGGCGCCGGCTCCGGCGCGGCCGGGACGGCCACCAGCGTGTCGCTCACTCCGGCCATCCCAGCCGCCGCCACAGCCGCCGCATCCCGAAGACGGCCACGGTCGCGTAGACGGCCCCGATCAGGAGGTCGACCACGTAGTGGTTGGCGGTGTAGACGACGGCGATCGACTGGATGATCGGGTAGAGCAGGGCGACGCCGAACACCGGCCACCGCCAGCGCGTGTTCCAGGCGAGGAGCACGACGGTGAGGAACACGAGCATCGCATAGCCCTCGTGCAGCGACGGGATGGCGGCGTAGGGGTTGTCCGAGACGAGGTGGTAGAGCGGCCCCGAGTCGGTCGGAAGCGGGGACGTGGCGGCCTGCGTCCCGGCCGGGTTCGCGAGCGGCGGCAAAAGGCCCTTGAACGACGCGGCCCACGGCGGCGCCGCCGGGTAGGCCCAGAACGTGAACGCGCCCGCGTAGGAGAGCACGAGCAGCGTCGCGGCGAAGCGGTAGTAGAGCGCCCGCCGCTTCAGCCACAGGCAGAAGGCGAGCGTCGGCGGCACGATGAAGTGCACCCGGGTCATGAACGACAGGAACTGGTCGTACCAGTGCAGGCTCCCCGTCCACAGCCAGTCCTGCAGGGCGACGGTCGGGACGTGCCCGAAGAACAGGAACTTCTCGGCGTCGAGCTGCGGCCGGTAGAAGGGACTCGGGTGCAGGCTGTGCGCGATTCCGCGAGACTCCTCGTACAGCACGATCAGCGCCACAAAGGGGACGAAATCGAGCAGGAACCGGCGGCCCCGCCCGAGCACGAGGGCGGGAGCCAAGAGCACCAGGATGTAGCGGTCCGGCGTGAGCGAGACGCCGAACGTGAGCACCTGCGCGAGCAGCGCGACGGCGAAGGCCACCGCCGCCAGGATCGCCGTGGACCGGTCGATATCGCGCCGGGGCGGGCCCCAGCGCTCGCCGTCGTCGCCGCGATGCTGCTCGCCGCCCTCACCCGCCTGCCGTTCCTGCACACGCCGCTGACCGCGGACGAGGGCGGGTATGCCGAGGTAGCTCGCCTGTGGAGTCACGGCGCCGGTCTGTACCACGGCGCCTGGGTCGATCGCCCGCAGGGACTGCTGATCATCTTTCGGGCGATGCTCCATGTGGATGGCGGCTCCGCGGAGGCGTTGCGAGCGCTTGCGGCGGTCGCGGCGGCGCTGGTGGTGGCCGTGACCATGGTGCTCACCGCCAGGCTGGCGGGGAGGATACCCGCAACCATCGCGGGTCTGGCGATGGCAACCGTCGGCGCGTCGCCGTTCATTGAATCGTTCACATTGTCCGGCGAGCTGCTCGCGTCGTTCTTCGCCGTGGCGTCGTTGCTGGCCTTCGTCCTCTACCTCGAGCGGCGGGCTCCCGGCTGGCTCGTGACCGCCGGCATCCTCACGGGCTGCGCAGTGCTCGTGAAGCAGTCGGCGTTCGACGCGGGCGCGGCTGCCGCGGTGTACCTCGTGTGGACGCGCCGCCGGGGCGGGATCGCGCCCGCGGCGGCGCTCGTGGCGGCGGCGTTCGTCCCCGTCGTGCTCGCCGCCGCGACGGCGCCGAGCTTCCACGACTGGTGGTACGCGATGGTGACCTACCGCGACCAGGCCGACTCGATCGCGACCGGCTCCGGGCACGCCCGGCTCGACCAGGCATGGCACTCGGCGGGGGCCGCGGCCCGCGGGCTGGGCGTCCTTGCGCTGCTCGCCGTCGCCGGCCGGCGGCGGTGGCCGCTCCTGGGCGTGCTCTGGCTTGGCTTCGCCTGCCTCGGCGTGATCGGCGGCGGCAACTTCCACAACCACTACTACCAGCAGCTGGTGCCGCCGCTGGCGCTGCTGGCCGGGATCGGGGGCGCCGAGCTGCTCCGGGATCGCGTCAATTGGCGGACGGCGCGAACGTCAATTGGAATGATCGCGGTGATCGCAGTCGCGCTGGTGGCCACCGCCGCCGTCACCGTGCCGCTGTGGTTCGACTCGGGCGCAGCCCAGGCGCGCACGGTCTTCCCGGACGACCCGCACCTGCGCACGGACGCGGCCGTCGTGCGGTACGTCCGCGCGCACACCCGCCCGGGGCAGCGCATCTTCGTGATGTGGGCGGCGGCCGACATCTACTACCTCGCGGATCGCGACCCGTCGCTGCGGTACATGTGGTTCCGCAACATCCAGGCGATCCCGGGCGCCCTCGGCCAGGCGCGGCGGATGCTGGCCGGCCCGCACCCGCCGGCGCTGGTCGTCGAGATCAACGCGCCCGCCGCGATGGATCCGTCCGGGCGCACCCAGGGCATCCTCGAGCACAGCTACCGGCGCGCCGCGACCGTTGCGGGCGTGCCGATCTACGCGCCGAAGCGGCCGCACATCCCCTAGACGATCGATTCCGCGCCCCCGCACGCCTGGACGTCAGGCCGTCGGCCTCATCCGGCCCCCGCAGATCGACCGGATCAGGCGCACGACCAGCTCGAGCCGGCGCTCGAAGGTGGCGACCTCGATCCACTCGGCCTCGGTGTGGTCGTCGCCGCCGACCGGTCCCAGCCCGTCCAGCGTGGGGATGCCCCCGGCACCTGTCCAGCACCCGTCCGACACCCCGCCGGAGAGCTCGGTGCCGATGTCGAGGCCGAGGTCGCGGGCGTGGTCGAGCGCGATGCGGACGAGCCCCTCGGCCACCGGCATGGGCGGCCAGGTGCCGCGGTCCGAGACCTCTGCCCGGACGCCCTCGTAGGGGCTCGGGCGCTCCAGCTCGGCGTGGGCGTGCTCGAGGTCGGCCGCCACGCCCGAGCGGATGTCGATCGTCGCCCGGGCCTCGCCGGGGACGGTGTTGGCCGAGTCGCCTGCGGTCACGGTCGTGACCACGGAGGTCATGTCCGGCCGGCCCTCGACCAGGCCCTCGATGCGCAGGATCTCGTGGGCGAGCGCCGAGACGGCGCTGCGGCCGAGGGCGGTGTCGGCGCCGGCGTGGGCGGGGCGCCCGTGCAGATGGAGCGTCCGCCACAGCGCCCCCTTGCGTGCCGAGACGAGATCGCCGTTGCGGCGGCCGCACTCGAACACGAGCGCCGCCGCGGCGCCGCGGGCATGCGCGGCCGCGGCCGGGGCGCGCAGGCGCACCTCCTCGTCGGCGCAGATCAGCAGGCGCAGCTCGGAGAAGGGCCGCTCGGGCACCGCCGCGAGCCGCTCGACGGCCATCGCGGCCAGCACGAGCCCGCCCTTCATGTCGGCGACGCCGGGGCCGGTGCAGAGGTCGCCGGCGCGCGTGAACGACCAGCGCGCCGTCGTCCCGGCAGCGAAGACGGTGTCGGGGTGCCCGAGCAGCGCGATCGCCGGTCCGCCGTCGCCGGGCAGCGTGACGATCAGGCTGCGGGCGGGGTTGTCGGGCTCGTGCACCCACTGCTGCGTGCAGCCGATCGGCGCGAGCCACGTGCCGATCAGCTCGGCGACGGCCTCCTGCTCCCTGCCTTCGGAGGGCGAGTCGATGTCGACCAGCGCCCGCAGCCGGTCGCAGAAGACGTCGGTGGGCGAGGCGGCCAAAACGCCGGGGAGCTTACCGGGGACCCTCCCCGCTTGACGGGGACAGCCCCCAGCCGGCGTGTACGCTGCGGGCATGGGAGCGGTGCTCGATCGGGCGTTCGTCCGGGCCAGCGGGCCGGACGCCGTGGCGTATCTCCAGAGCATGGTCTCGAACGACGTCGAGGCGGTCGCGCCCGGGGAGGGCACCTACGCGCTCCTGCTCACGCCGAAGGCGCGCGTGATCGCCGACCTCGAGGTGTTCCGGGTCGACGAGGATCTCGTCCTGGCCTGCCCACCGCAGGCCGCCGGCGACGTGCTCGAGACGCTCGTGCGGGCGCGCTTCCGCAAGAAGGTGGCGCTCGATCCGGTCGACTACGCCCTCGTGTGGGGTGACGGCGACGGCGACGGTGCCCTGGCCGAGCTCGAGACGCCCGCCGGCGTCGAGCGGCTGCTGGCCGCCCCGCCCGGAAACGGCGCCATGAGCGAGGCCGAGTGGGAGCTGGCCCGGATCGAGGCGGGGATGCCCCGCTTCGGCCACGAGTTCGACGGCTCGTCGATGCCGGCCGAGGCCGGGCTCGAGACGCGCGCCATCAGCTTCACGAAGGGCTGCTATCCCGGGCAGGAGCCGGTCGCGCGGCTGCATTACCGCGGCCACGCCAACCGCGGCGTGCGCGGCGTCCGCTTCGACGGCCGTCTGGTGGAGCCCGGGGCGGACGTCACCGTGGACGGCGCCGCAGTGGGCCGGATCACCTCGGCGATCGAGTCACCCCGCTTCGGCCCGATCGGCCTCGCCATCCTCCGCCGCGAGGTCGCCGAGGGTGCGCACGGGGACGCCGGCGGCGTCCCGCTCACGGTCGTCTCGCTGCCGTTCGCATAGCTCACGTCTCCCAGGCGCCCACCTCGTAGGCGGCGCCCGGCGTGCCGCCGATGCACAGGAGCGTGGTCGGCGACGCGGTCGACTCGATCTTGCGGGTCACGTCCGGCTCGACCGCGATCAGGCCGCCCGCCGGCACGGTCACGCGCTCGTCGCCGAGCGTCGCGGCCACCTCGCCGGCGTGCACGAAGTAGATCTCCTGCTGCCCGGACTCGCGCTCGTTGTGCTCGGGGATCAGCACCTGGCCGGCGTCCTTGGTGACGGCGTTGATCCCGAAGGCCGTGATGTCGAAATGGTGGCGGATCGACTTCCACGTCGGCGGCCAGTCCGGCTTGACGGGCGGGACGTCGTTCACCGCCTCGACCTGCCAGCCGGGCCCTCCAGCTCGTACGCTCATGGGGCTCCTCCACGATCGGGGGAGCCGATCCTACTCCCCGCAGTAGTCCATGATCTGGAGCCCGCGGTGGCGGAAGCCCTGCTTGACGTAGAAGTCGGGGATCCCGAGCTCGCGGTCGTCCGGCGTCACGCGCAGCTCGATCGACTCGATGCCGCGGCGGCGGCACTCGTCGATCGCGTTGCGCAGAAGGCTCCCCCCGAGGCCGCGCCCGCGCGCCGACGGCTGCACCCAGATCTCCTCGATCTCGGCGCTCGCGCCGCCGCTGGCCGAGATCCGGATCGTCGTCGTGGCCACGGCCGACTCGTCGGCGAGCGTGAAGAACCCGCGCCCGGGATCGCACAGGATCGCCTCGACGTTCTGCTGCAGGTGGCGCACCTCGCGGCCCTCGTGGCTGAAGAACGCCTTCAGGAGCTTCGTCACCGTGGCCGCGTCGTCGGGGTTCGCGATCCGGGGCGTCGCCGTCGTCACCCGGTCACCCCGCAGTGCTCCACGGCCGCCAGGGCGAGCGCGCCGGCGCAGGCGACCAGGTCGTCGACGGGCACGTATTCGTCGACCGTGTGGCCCCACTCGATGCTGCGCGGCCCGTACCCGATCGACGGGGTGTCGCCGAAGCGGGTGAAGGTCGCCGCGTCGTACCAGGAGTCGAGCCCGCCCAGGACGCCGGGCTTGCCCGCGGCGGCGGTCGCCCGCATCATCGTGTCGACGATCGGCAGGGCCGGGTCGACCTCGGACGGCGGGATGTCGAGGTCCCACTCGATCACCGGCGGGTTCTCCGCCAGCCAGGCGTCCGCCGCCGCGGCCCGCGCGACCCAGTCCGCGATCTCGGCCTCGACGTCGCGCCCCCACCCCTCGCTGTCCGCGCGGCCGGGCAGGTAGGTGACCTCGCACGTCATCCAGCACGACGCCGGGTAGGTCACCGTCCACTCGCCCCCGCCGATCTTCACGGGCACGATGTCGCCGGGCGGGAGGTGGTCGTGGCGCTGGGCCGGGCTGCCGCGCCACTCCTCGCGCAGGCGGGCGATCGCGTCCATCACGATGCCCATCTTCTCGATGGCGTTCACGGCCCCGCCGTCGCGCCAGTGCGCCTGCGCCATCTCGGCATGGCCCGGCCTGCCCGTGACCCGGAACGTCGGCGTGAGCGATCCGCGGCAGGCGACCCAGACCTCGAACGCCGTCGGCTCGGTCACGATCCCCGCGTCCGCCCTGACGCCGTGGCGCACCGCTGCAAGGCCGCCCGCGCCGGAGGACTCCTCGTCGGTGACGGTGTTCACGATCAGGTCGCCGCGCAGACGCACTCCCAGCCGCTGCAGCACCTCGGCCGCGTAGACCATGCAGGCGATGCCGCCCTTCATGTCGCATGCGCCGCGCCCGTACAGGTTCCCGTCGCGCACATCGGCCCGGTTGGGGTCGCTCGTCCACCGGTCGCGCGGCTCCGCCGGGACGACGTCGATGTGTCCGTTGAAGAGCAGGCTCTGCCCGCCGCCCGCGCCCGCGAACCGGGCCGCCATCTGCGGGCGGCCGTCGAAGCCGAGCCCGGGCGGCATCTGGCGCGAGCCGGCGATGTCCGCCGCCGCCGGCTCCCAGATGTCGACGCTCGCCCCGGCGTCTTTCAGCCGGTCGCCGAGATATGCCTGCAGGTCGGCCTCCTGGCGGGGTGGATCACACGGCGTGCGGGCCGTCGTGTCGAACGCGACCAGCTGCGCCGTGAGGTCGACCAGCTCCTCCCTGCCGGCGGTGACCGCATCCAGGATGCGTGCCTCCAACGTCACGGTGGGCGATGATAGTGAAGGGTGGAACGGACCGAC
>JAICJC010000184.1 GCA_025928655.1 Thermoleophilia bacterium
GAGGTGCCCGCCGACGACGCGTTCCGGCTCCACGACACCTACGGCTTCCCGATCGAGCTGACGGTCGAGATCGCCGCCGAGCACGGAAAGACGGTCGACGAGGCCGGCTTCGCCGAGCTGATGGACCAGCAGCGCGACCGCGCCCGTGCCGCCGCCGGTGGGCGGGTCGACACCTCCGAGCTGCGCAGCGACTTCACGGCCGAGTTCGTCGGCTACGAGCGCCTGGACGTGACGACGCAGGTGGGCGCGCTGCACGACCGCGGCGACGGCTCCGCCCTCGTCAAGCTGCGCTCCTCGCCGTTCTACGCGCGCGGCGGCGGCCAGGTTGCAGACCACGGCTGGATCGAGACCGACGCCGCCCGGGCCGTCGTCGAGGACGTCGTCCGCGTCGACGACGACCAGGTCGTGGTCGTGCGCCTGGAGCAGGGCGACCTGCATCCCGGCGAGCGCGTGCGCGCCCACGTCGACGCCGAGGCGCGGCGGCCGACGATGGCCAACCACACCGCCACCCACCTCCTGCACGCCGTCCTGCGCGAGGTGCTCGGCGACCACGTCACCCAGGCCGGCTCCTACGTCGGCCCCGACAAGCTGCGCTTCGACTTCCGCCACGGCGCCCCCATGACGGACGAGGAGGTGGCGCGGGTGAGCGCGATCGTGAACGAGCACATCGTCGCCAACCACCCGCTGCACATCTTCGTGACGACGCAGGAGCACGCCCGCGAGCTCGGCGCCATGATGCTGTTCGGCGAGAAGTACGGCGAGCACGTCCGCGTCGTTGAGATCCCGGAGGTCTCGCGTGAGCTGTGCGGCGGCACGCACGTGCGCTCGACCGCCGAGATCGGGGCATTCGTGCTCACGCGCGAGACGAGCTCGTCCCAGGGCGTGCGCCGGATCGAGGCGCTCACGGCGTCCGCCGCGCTCGAGCACCTGCGCGACGAGGCGGCCGAGGCCGCCCGGCTGCGCGCACGAGTCGGCGAGCTCGAGGCGGAGCTGCGCCGGGCCGCGAAGCAGGCGCCGGCCGCCGCCTCGGTCAACGGCGGCGACGAAGGGCTGGTCGACCGCGCCTGGGAGGAGTCCGGCGTCTGGATCGTCGCCGACGTGATCGACGGCGCCGACGCCGACCGGCTCCTGCAGCTCTCGGACAAGGTGCGCTCGAAGCTGTCGCCGGCGGCCGCCGTCCTGGGCGGGAACGCCGGTGGGAAGGCCCACCTCCTGGCCGCGTTCGACGCGGGCGCCCAGGAGCGCGGGCTCTCGGCCGTCGACGTGATCCGCGAGGTCGCGCCGATCGTCTCGGGCGGCGGAGGCGGCCGGCCGGCGCTGGCGCGCGCCGGCGGGTCCGACGCCTCCCAGCTCGAGGCCGCGGTCCGGGCCGCCGCCGACCGGATCCGGGAGCAGCTGGGGGGCTCGCCCGGATGAGGGTGCTCGCGGTCGACTACGGCCGCGCGCGCACAGGCCTGGCAGTCAGCGACGAGACGGGCGTGCTCGCCCGGCCGGTCACGGTGGTGGAGCGCGTCCGCTCGGAGGAGGGGATGGGACGCATGCTCCGCGAGATCGGAGAGCTCCAGCCCGATAGGATCGTCGTGGGGATGCCGCTGACGCTCCGGGGGGAGCACGGCCGCCAGGCCGCGGAGACGCTCGACTTCATCCACGAGCTGGAGGCTCGATGTCCGATACCGATCGAGACGTACGACGAGCGATTCACGACGGCGATGGCCGAACGGGGCCCCTCTGGGAGCCGCCGGAAGGACGACGCGGTGGCCGCCGCCCACCTCCTCGAGGGGTATCTGCGCAGGCTCGCCGGCTGATCCTGATCCTCATCCTGATCGGGGCCGTCGTCGGGCTCGTCAAGGCCGGCGGCTGGCTGCTGGACACGTCGAAGAGCCCCACGACCGCGCCGGCGGCCGATCCCCACGGCCCGCCCATCACCGTCGCGATCCCGAAGGGCGACGACGCCTCCGGCATCGCCCAGGCGCTCGAGGACCGGGGCGTGATCGACGACGCCGGCCGCTTCGGCGACTACGTGAACGCGCACGGCGAGGGCTCGAACTTCAAGGCCGGGACGTACACCTTCGCGGCGGGCACCGGATACGACGCGATCATCCGGAAGCTGGACGCCGGGCCGAACGCCGGCGCGGCCCGCCTGGTCATCCCCGAGGGCTACCGCATCACCCAGATCGAGGCCGCCGTCGCCGGCCTCGGCATCAGCAAGTCGGCGTATGCCCGGGCGGCGAACGCGGCGGTGCCACCCACCGGGTTCGGCCACCACGCGAACATGGAGGGGTTCATGTTCCCGGCCACGTACGACATCCGCCCGCACGAGTCGGCCGCGGCGCTCGTCTTCCAGCAGCTGGCCGCCTTCCGCACGGCCTTCTCCCGGGTCGACATGCGCTACGCCCGGTCGAGGGACCTGACCCCGTACGACGTCCTGCGGATCGCCTCGATGATCGAGCGCGAGGCCCGGGTGCCCGGAGACCGGGCCAAGGTCGCGGCCGTGATCTACAACCGCCTGCACCGCGGGATGGACCTCGGGATCGACGCCACCATCCTCTACCACCTGGGATCGTGGACGGCGACGATCCACCAGTCCGACCTGGACGACCCGGAGCCGTACAACACCCGCAAGCACGCCGGCCTGCCGCCGACGCCGATCTGCAACCCCGGCCTGGCGTCGCTGCAGGCGGCCGCGCACCCCGCCCACAAGGACTACCTGTACTACGTCGCCATCCCGGGCAAGTCCGCCCAGTACTTCACGGACAGCTACCAGGACTTCAAGGCGCATGGCGGCTGAGCCGGGCCGCCGCCGGGCGGCCGTGATCGGCCACCCGGTGGCGCACTCGCGCTCGCCGGCGATGCACTCGGCCGCCTACCGCGCGCTGGGGCTGGACTGGGAGTACTCGCGCATCGACGTGGAGCCGGCCGATCTGGCGGCCTTCGTCGCCGGGCTCGACGCGGGCGGCTTCGCCGGCATCAACGTCACGATCCCGCACAAACGCGCGGTGCTCGACCTCTGCGACGACCTGTCCACGCAGGCCCGCCGGGCCGGCTCGGTGAACACCGTGCTCGTCCGCGACGGGCGGCTGCGGGGCGAGACGACCGACGGCGACGGCCTGCTGTGGGCGCTCGGCGACGTCGAGCCCGCCGACGCGCTCGTGCTCGGGGCCGGCGGCGCCGC
>JAICJC010000008.1 GCA_025928655.1 Thermoleophilia bacterium
CGGTCAGCTGGTCGCGATCGCGGGGGCCGCCCCCCAGCGGGGAGCGCTCTCGGGGCCGTTGCCCGCGACGACGGGCGCGTCGGCCCGAAAGCCCCTGATGAGCGGGTAGAGGCCGAGGAAGAGCTCCCACACGAACTCGGGGATGGTGGCGAGGCTCTGAACCGTCCCCTGGGTTTCGATGGTGCCGAACATGGCAAGGACGCCGGTGATGCAGATCAGCGGCCCCGCGACCAGACCCAGCATGGCCATGCGCCTCGGCACGAGGCGGGAGCGGTACATCAGGTAGCCGAGCAGAAGGCCGTTGCCGACGCCGACCACGAACCCGGGCCCGAGCAGGAACGTCCAGTCCTTGATCGCAGCCAGCGTGTAGGTGATCGAGCCGACGACGGCCTGGCTCCCGGCAGGCGGGCTGTCGCGCAGCCCCACCACCGCGATCACGCTGAGGATTCCGACCAGGATGAAGGTGCACTCCATCACCCGCGCGGTCACGTAGCCGATCGCGCAGATCTCGCTGACCCGCTTGAGCAGCGGGTACACGACGACGGCGGTGCCGATGTTGGCGATGATCAGCAGCAGCTCCAGGAAGGCGCCGAGGAAGATGCGGTTGTCGTGGCCGGCCCCGGCGATGTACTGGGCGGGGGTATCCAGCACCGGCTGGTACAGCCACAGCGCGGGGATCGACGTGATGAAGGTGATCAGATAGAGCGCTCCGAACGTCCTCGAGATCCGGCGCAGCTCCGGCCGTGAAACCGGGCGGTCGTAGTCCACAGTCTCCCTCCTTCGAAACGGGCGGCAGCGCTCGCTGTCGCCGGGTGGGGCGGCAGGTGCGTATCGCCCTGCCGCTCACCTACGCTTGGCGCCCCGGGGACTCCCCAGTAGACTGGTGGGGCGATGCAGGAAGCAGACTTTAGAAGTCTCGACTCATGAAGTCAAGTTCCGGAGATGAGGTGCACGGGATCGGCGCGCCTGTCGCGTCCATTCCCCCGGCTGCGGCCGGTGGGTCCCCGGGCTGGCGGTTCGTGACCAATCACGCCCGCGTGCTCGAGACCATTGCGCGCGACCCTGCCATCCGTCTGCGAGACGTCGCCCTCATCGTCGGCGTCACGGAGCGGACCGCCGCGCAGATCGCCGACGATCTGGTCCGAGCCGGCTACCTCTCGAAAACGCGCGACGGCCGCCGGAACCGATACGAGGTGCATGGCGAGCTCCCGCTCCGCCACCCGCGACACCAGCACCGCACGGTTGGCGACCTGCTCCGGTTCCTCGACGCGCCGCCGGGGGGCGACTCCGCCTAGGCCTGCGGTGGGGTACGAACGCCACGTATGAAGTTGGTCTCCGGCACTTGACTTCATGAATCGGATGACTATACTCGCGTCTTCGCGCTCGAACCGGCAGGTCGAAGGCGGAACGCGTTTCTGGCGTTAAAGAGGGCGCGAGGAGATGGGACGGGCCACGACTCCACGGAAGGAGTGACCATGACCTTCACCGAGCGTTGGGCACGCCGCGCCGCCATGCGGCCGAAGCGCACGCTGGCCGCATGGGTCGCCGCGTTGATCGTCGGTGCTGGACTCGCGATGGCCCTGCTGGGAGGGGCGCTGACGACCGAGGGCAATCTCACCGGGTCTCCTGATTCGAAGCAGGCGTCCGACCTCGTCAAGGAACGGCTCGGTCGGGAGGCCCCGCTTCGCGACATGGTGATCGTCCAGTCGGCGGCCATGACCGCCGGCGACCCCGGCTTCCGGGCATTCGTCCAGCGGCTGCACGGGCAGCTCGCGTCCCTGGGAACCGGCACGGTGACCGTCGCCCGAAGCTACTACGAATCGCACGACTCCTCGCTGGTATCCCGCGATGGCCACACGATGCTTCTGCCGATCCGCGTCGCGGGGAAGATGGCCCACGCGCACGAGCACGTCGGCCCCGTCCTCAACGTCGTCGACCGGGCCAACGGGCAGCAGGGGTTCCGCGTCCTCGCGACCGGAGACGCGACGATCGGTCGCGACTTCATGGAGGTGTCGGACAGCGACCTGCGACGCGGCGAGGGGATCGGCATCCCCGCTGCGCTCGTCATCCTGGTGTTGGTGTTCGGCGCACTGGTCGCCGCGTTCGTTCCCGTAATCATGGCGGTGTTCGCGATCATCCTGGCCGTCGCGCTGGTCGCGGTCGTCGGGCATGCCATGCCGCTGAGCTACTACGCCATCAACATGCTCACCTTCATGGGATTGGCGGTCGGGATCGACTACTCCCTCTTCATCGTGTCGCGCTATCGCGAGGAGCGCGCACGGGGACGCGAGAAGATCGATGCGATCGCCGCATCCGGCTCCACCGCGAGCCGCGCCGTGCTGTTCAGCGGGATGACGGTCGTGCTCGCGCTGGTCGGCATGCTGATCGTGCCGACCCAGGTCTTCGTCAGCCTCGCCGTCGGCGCGATCCTGGTCGTCCTGGTGGCGGTGGTCGCTGCGCTGACGCTCCTGCCTGCGCTGCTCAGCGTGCTCGGCGATCGCATCAACGCCGTTCGCATCCCGTTCGTTCGCCAGACCGGCGGCGACGATGGGCAGCACGGGATGTGGGGCCGCGTCGTGCGCCTCGTCATGCGCCGACCCGCCTCCAGCCTGGCCCTCGGGGTGTCACTGCTGCTTCTGGCAGCCGTCCCCGCTCTGGATCTGCATACCGGCTCGGCGGGGATCTCGACCCTCCCCGACGGCACGAAGTCGAAGCAGGGCTTCCTGATCCTCGATCGCCAGTTCTCGGCCGGCGATGTCAGCCCCGGCGAGATCGTGATCGACGGTCGGGTCACAAGCCCACAGGTCCGGGCGGCGATCTCCAAGCTCACCACCGAGCTGAAGACCGACGACCGCTTCGGCCGGGCGAAGCTCGAGACACACCCGAAGGAGCGCCTCGCCATCCTCACAGTCCCCATCGCGGGCGACCCGAGCGGCAAGACCGCTCTGGCCTCGATCCACGCCTTGCGCGACACCTACATCCCAGGTGCCTTCCAGGCCGCGGACGCCCACGTCGTGGTCGGGGGCGCCGCTGCGATCAACGTCGACTACTTCGCGGTCACCGACCACTACCTGCCGATCGTCTTCGCGCTCGTCCTCGGCCTCAGCTTCATCCTGCTCCTGGTCGCCTTCCGGAGCATCGTCGTGCCTCTGACGAGCATCGCCATGAACCTGCTCTCGGTCGGAGCCGCCTACGGCTTGTTGGTGCTCGTGACGCAGAAGGGCTATCTGACCGGAGTGCTCGGGTTCCAGCGGGTCGAGACCGTCGAGGCATGGGTGCCGCTGTTCCTCTTCTCGGTGCTCTTCGGCCTGTCGATGGACTATCAGGTGTTCCTGCTGTCTCGCATCCGCGAGCGCTACGACGCGACCGGCGAGGCCCGCGAGTCGGTGGCATACGGGATCGGTTCGACCGCCCGCCTGATCACGGGCGCAGCGCTGATCATGGTCGTGGTGTTCGCCGGCTTCGCCTCGGGCGAGCTCGTGATGTTCCAGCAGATGGGCTTCGGCCTTGCCGTCGCCATCCTGCTCGACGCCACCCTCATTCGCACGATCCTGATGCCCGCCACCATGGGGCTGCTCGGTGAGTGGAACTGGTACCTGCCGCGATTCCTCGAGTGGCTGCCCACCCTGAGCGTCGAAGGGGTGCGCACTCCGGAAGTCCCCCGGCCGGCACCGACCTCGTAGCGGTGCCGCGCATCCATTCTGAACAAAGGAAACGGCGATGACCGACACATTTCCCACCGACACGACCGGACTCTCCGACGCCGTGCGGAGCGACATCATCGAGCTGGGTGACGGCGACCGGCTCCGGCTGGGGATCTCTCCCGTGCGCAAACGGCTGGGCGACCAGACGGTGCGGATGCTCGGCTACAACGGGTCGATCCCCGGGCCGACCCTCCGCGTCCCGGAGGGGGCGGAGGTGCAGGTGGAGGTCCACAACGAGGGCGATCACGAGGCGACCGTTCACTGGCACGGGCTGCGGCTCGAAAACAATTCCGACGGGACGCACGAGACGCAGCCGCTGATCCCGGTCGGGGGCGACTTCTCGTGCCGGGTGCAGTTCCCCGACCCGGGCCTGTACTGGTACCACCCGCACGTCCGCGAGGACTACGGCCAGGAGATGGGCCTGTACGGCAACTGCGTCGTCGTCCCGCGCGACCCGGACTACTGGCCGCCTGTGCACCGCGAGCTCGTGCTGACGCTCGACGACGTCCTGATCGAGGACGGGAAAGTGGCGCCGTTCAGTCGCACGGAGACGAACTACGCCGCGATGGGACGGTTCGGGAACCTGCTGCTCATCGCCGGGGAGCCCCATCTCGACCTCCCGGTCGCAAACGGCGAGGTGATCCGGCTGTACCTCACCAACACCGCCAACACCCGCGTCTTCAACGTGGCCCTCCCGGGCGCCCGGATGAAGCTGGTCGGCGGCGACAGCGGCCGCGTCGAGCACGAGCGGTTCGTCGACTCGGTCATCCTGGCGCCGAGCGAGCGGGTGATCGTGGACGTGATGTTCGACCGTCCGGGAAGCTTCGTGCTCGAGCACCGGACGCCGGAGCGCAGCCACCCGCTCGCAGACGTCGACGTCGCGGAGGATCGTGCCGAGCCCTCGCTCGAGGACGCGTTCGCCCGGCTTCGCACGAACCCCGAGTTCGCGGAGGAGCGCGCGCGGTTGGACGCCGAGCTCGCCGCCGAGCCGGACAGGACGCTCGCCTTCGTGGCCGAGATGGACATGGACGCCCCCGCCCTGGCCGCGGGCGAAGAGCTCGTCTACGCGTGTCCGATGCACCCCGACGTCGTCAGCCAGGAGCCGGACAAGTGCCCGCAGTGCGGCATGAAGCTCCTGCCCGTCGCCGCCCCGAGCGGCTATGCCTGTCCCATGCATCCCGAGGTGACCGGCGACCAGCCGGACCGGTGCCCGAAGTGCGGGATGAAGCTCGTGCCGGCGCGGCTTGTCGGAAGCGGCGAGGGGGGCTCGCACGAGCATGCACACGAGCACGAGCACGGCGACCACCAGCACGAGGCCGGCGGGATCGAGTGGGAAGACGACATGGTCGACGTGAACCGCCTGACGACCCCGGCCAACACGCGCTGGAAGCTGATCGACCGCCCCACCGGGGACGAGAACCACGCCATCACCTGGCGATTCCGCGTCGGCGATCGGGTCAAGATCCGGCTCGTCAACGAGATGGACTCGGACCATCCGATGCACCACCCGTTCCACGTGCACGGCGCCGGCCGGTTCCTGATCCTGGCGCGAGACGGCCGGCCGGAGGAGAGCCTGGTCTGGAAGGACACGGTGTTGATCCGCACCGGCGAGACGGTCGACATCCTGCTCGACGTCACCAACCCCGGCCGGTGGATGGCGCACTGTCACATCGCCGAGCACCACGAGAGCGGGATGATGTTCAGCTTCGACGTCGAGCCGGCCTGACCGCGGCGCCCCCGCTTCTCGCCCATGACCCTGCACGACGTTCACCACTCCTCGACCCCGGAGCCCCACGCGGAGCCGGACGGTCGCTACGAGGTGCTCGTGATCGGCGCCGGCCAGGCCGGGCTCACCGCCGGGTACTTCCTCCAGCGGGCGGGTCTTCGCTTCCTGATCGTCGACGCCGCCGACCGGGTCGGGTCGGCGTGGTCGCAGCGTTGGGACTCCCTCGTCCTCTTCACCCCGCGCCGGTACAACGCCATGCCCGGATTGCCCTTCGACGGCGAGCCTGATCGGGAGCCGACGCGTGACGAGGTGATCGACTACCTCCACCGCTACGCGGCCGA
Source organism: Thermoleophilia bacterium (assembly GCA_025928655.1). Classification (GTDB taxonomy): domain Bacteria; phylum Actinomycetota; class Thermoleophilia; order Gaiellales; family JAICJC01; genus JAICJC01. The sequence continues at coordinate 5,772 of JAICJC010000008.1, forward strand.
GCTCGGCCTGCCGGTCGAGCTGAACAGCCCCGTCGTCACGCTCGAGCACCGGGAGGGGCACTACGCTGCCGGGCTTCCCGGGCGGACGATCCTGGCCGACCAGGTCATCATCGCGACCGGCCCGTTCCAGCAGCCGCGAATCCCCGCCTTTGCGTCGTCGCTCGATCCCGGCGTCCACCAGGCGCACAGCACGGGCTACCGGCAACCGAGCGACCTGCCGCGGGGACGGGTCGTCGTCGTCGGGGGCGGCAATACCGGCTATCAGATCGCGGAGGAACTGGCCTCCGACCGCGACGTCGTCCTCGCCGTCGGGTCACGCCAGACCCCTCTGCCGCTGCACCTGTTGGGACGACAGATCTTCTGGTGGCTGACGAAGCTCCGCCTGCTCGACATCTCGATCGACTCGCGCCTTGGCCGCCGGCTCGGGGGGCGGGAGACGCTGATCGGGTCGAGCCCCCGGAAGGCGAGGCGCCGAGGGGTCGTGCTCAAGCCGAGGGCCGAAGCGGTCGCCGGCCGTGCGGTTCGGTTCGCCGACGGCACCGAGGTGGAGGCCGATGCCGTCATCTGGGCCACCGGGTACCAGTCCGACTACTCGTGGCTGAGGGTGCCGGTCGTCGGCGGCGACGGTCGTGTCCGCCATCGCCGCGGCGTCACCGATCACCCGGGCCTGTACGTTCTCGGCCTGGCCTGGCAGCACACCCGCGGCTCGGCCCTGCTCGGGCTCGTCGCCGACGACGCGAGATACCTCAGCGAGCAGGTCGTCGCCCGAGCACGAGCCGGGTAGAAGACGCCCGCCCCCCGGCCATGCGGCCGGGGGGCGGGAAGTGCGTGCGAGTGCGACGCGCTGGGCGGCTAGCCCGCGTACGGGGAGGTCGACCCGCGGTGATGCGGCACGTGCAGGTAGACGTTGCCGCGAGCGCGCACCGTGACCGCGCCGGCCGTGAAGATCCCGAAGTGGTTGTTTCGGATCACGTTGTGGCGGACGACGATGGTGAGCGGATCGACGCTGCCGACGTACACCCCGGTGGTGAAGGGGTCGCCGAAGTCGCCGGTGACGTTGTTCGTCCCGATCAGGTTCCCGATCACGCGGTTGCCCCCGAAGCGCTGGCCGGGGAGGTGACTGTGGATGGTCACGCCCGCGAGCCCGCTGGCCGTGATCCGGTTCCCCACCACCAGGTTGCCGTAGACGGCGCCGCCGGGGACGGGCGAGGCCAGCACGACGCCCGCTCCGGCCCCCTCCGGGGTGGTCGAGCCGTCGCCGTTGTGCTTCAGGACGTTCCCCTGGATGACGTTGGCGAAGATCCCGCGCGCGCCGCTGACGGTCGAGCCGAGGTGGTCGGCCAGGATCACGCCGCAGCCCAGGGGGTTGTCGGCGGAGACGTTCCCCACGATCCAGTCATGGGAGGCCGTGGCGCCGGGGATGATGCCGCCGGCGTCGTTCGCCAGGGTGATGCCGCCGCCGGTGTTGCGCTCGGTCACGTTCCCCTTCACGAGCGACCACGAGCTGCCGTTCAGGTCGATCCCCGTGGCGGCGTTGCCGGACGCCCAGTTCCCGATGATGCGCGAGTGGTTGGCGAACGAGAAGATCCCGTCACCCGTGGCGCCCACGGCCGTCACACCGCGGACCGTGACCCACGGCGCCGCGATCGTCACGGCGTTGTTGCCCGTCTGCGCATACAGGGGTGAGTTCGTTCGCATGACCGGCGACGACGGGTTGATGCGGGCGTGGTGGCCGACCAGCCGGAGCGGCTTCGTCACCACCACATCCTCGTTGTAAGTGCCGCGGCACACGACGACCGTGCCCCCCTTGGCCACCGCGGCGACCGCGGCGTTGATCGACGCGAAATGCGGGTGGCCGCACCCCTGACTGCCGTGCGATACGAACACCGTGGACGGCCTCGCGTTCGCAGCGGCCGAGCCGGCGAACATGACCGTCGCCGCGGCCAGGAGCCCGCCTCCAACGAGCACCCGCGTGAGCGTGCGCCTCATCCGATCCTCCTTCATTGTGCCCCCGCCACGAGACGTGGCGGCTCTGCTGGCAGATTCTTGCAAATCTGCCCCGGGCAGGGGCCGGGTCACACACTCTCCCCCGAAACCGCGGTAAGGTCGAGCCTGCCGTCGACCGTGTCCAGTAACGACCCCCATCCGCTCCCGGAGAACGCCCCTCGCGACCCCGAGGAGCTCGAGGCGCGCGCCGAGGGGACGGCGCCGGAGATCTCACCCCGCACGACGATGGGCCCCGTCCACCTGACGGTGTCGGACCTCGACCGCTCTGTGGGCTACTACGAGACGGCGGTCGGGCTCGCCACGCTCGAACGCGGGGACGGCCGCGCGACCCTCGGCGTCGCGGAACGCCCGCTGCTCGGGCTGGTCGAGCTACCGGGTGCGGCCCCGGCGTCCGGCTACACCGGCCTCTACCACTTCGCCCTGCTGGTACCGGAGCGGATCGACCTGGCCCGCTGGCTCGCGCACGCCGCCCGCGACCCGGTGCCGCTCACGGGCCTCTCCGACCATTTCGTGAGCGAGGCGATCTACCTCACCGACCCCGACGGGCACGGGATCGAGATCTACCAGGACCGGCCGCGCGCGACGTGGGAGGGCCTCGTCGCCAGCCGGATGACGACCCTGCCGCTCGACGTCGACGCGCTCTTCGGCGAGCTGGCCGACCCGTCGTCGGAGCCGTTCGAGGGCCTCCCGCCGGGGACGGTGATGGGTCACGTGCACCTGAAGGTGGCGGCGATCGCCGAGGGCATCAGCTTCTACCGCGACGTCCTCGGCTTCGGCCTGATGGCCCAGCTCGGGCGCCAGGCGGCCTTTCTCAGCGCCGGCGGCTACCACCATCACATCGGCGCCAACACCTGGGAGAGCGGCGGCGCGCCGCCGCCCCCCGAGGGATCCGCCGCCCTGCGTCATGCGACGATCGTCCTGCCCGGCGCGGACGAGTTGGAGCGCGTGCTCGGGCGCGCCGCGGCCGCCGGGACGGGCGCGGAGGACACGGCGGCGGGGCGCGTGCTGACCGACCCGTCCGGCAACAGGCTGCTGCTCGCCCTCGCGTAGGGCCGCCCGACCTGCGGCGGCACCACGACGACGGGGACGCTCGTCATCCGCGGCAGCTCGGTCGCGAGCCGGCTGCGCAGCGGCGGCCGCTGCCGGCGGCCGTGCGCCGTTGATCCGACGACGATGAGGTCGGCCCCCTCCTCGTCGGCGATCCGGCCGACGTGCTCGGCGGGGTCGCCGGTCGCGACCCGGCGGTCGGCCACCAGGACGGCCTGCTCGGCCAGCACCCGGTCGACCAGGCGCATGCCGCCCGCCCGGGCTCCCCGCCGGGCGGCGGCCGACAGCGGCGCGTCCTCGACCACGTGCACCGCGACGAGGCGCATGTCCAGGCGCCCGGCCAGCCGGGACGCGGCCCCAAGCGCCTCCGCCGCTCCCGTGGACTCGTTGATCGCGCACACGATCGTTCCGGTGCTCATGGCGTCTCCTTTCGATGTCACTCCGAGCCTCGCCGTCCCGACCGCCGGCGGCCATCCGGCCGTGAGTGCATCTGCGGGCCGCCGCGGCCCCAATTGGGGGGGCCACCCCATCGCGCCCACGGGCGGACGCCGCGAGACTGGGGGAGGATCCACGAGTGAGAGGAGGCCCATGGGCGGAACCATCGTCTGCGGCGTCACGGGGACGGCGGCGGCGCGCGACGCGGCCGAGCTCGCGGCCGCTCTGGCGGCGCGGCTCGGGCTGCGGCTGGTGCGCGTGCACGTCGCGCGCGGCGACGCTCCGGCGGCCGTGGACGCGGACGTGCGCGTCGTCCAGGGCAGCCCCGCCCAGGCCCTCGCCGCGGTGGCCGGCGAGGAGGGCGCCGATCTGATCGTGCTCGGATCGCGCGCGGCGGGCCTCGGGCGGCGCCTGCTGCGATCCGGCCTGGCGGCCGAGCTCGAGGCGGCCACCCAAGTCCCGGTGCTGGTCGCGCCGCCGTCCACGCGCACACGCAGCGGACACCGGCTGGCTCTGGCCGTCGGGGTTGGCGGGCGCGAGAGCTCGGGCGCGCGACCACCGAAGCGTTTCACGCCCTGACGGCGCGCAACGGCTGGGGTCGTTCCCGGCGGACGATGGGGTGGTGGACGCATATCGCCGCGGCCGCGCATGGGGGACGCTGTCGGCAGGCGGACACGGGGGGAGCACATGAGCACGCTGATCCAGGGGCCGGCGCCCGAGCAGGACATCGACCTGCTCGCGCTCGGCGAGAGCCAGGGGTACCGGGTGGACGACCCGAACGGGCGCGTCGGCACGGTCGAAGGCGTCGTCGCCGGCGCCTGGAGCGACCGGCCCGACGCGATCGAGATTCGCGTCGGCCTGTTCCGGCAGGCGATGCTCGTCGTCGGGTTCGCGGACGTCGCGGAGGTCGACCCCGCCCGCCGGCGGGTGCGGCTCGGCGCGAGCGTCGATCTCGGGGACGCCTACGTGCCCTGACCCGGCTCCCGGCGCTCGTGGCCGCGCAGCGACCCTGCCCGCGCGCGCAGGCCGGGATCGCGGCGGGACGCCGCGATGCTGGCCAGGATCGCCGTCGCCAGCACCACGGCGATGACGGCCAGCGAGAGCCCGGTCGAGATCTCCGGGATGCCGGGGCGGTGCTCGTGGACGAAGTGGAGCACCAGCTTCACGCCGATGAAGACGAGCACCGCCGCCAGCCCCGTCGAGAGGTATACGAGCCGGTCGAGCAGCCCGGAGACAAGGAAGAAGAGCGCCCGCAGGCCGAGCAGCGCGAAGGCGTTGGCCGCGAAGACGATGTACGCCTCGCGCGTGACCCCGAAGACGGCCGGGATCGAGTCGAGCGCGAACAGGACGTCCGTGCCGCCGATCGCGATCAGCACCAGCACGAGCGGGGTCAGGACGCGCCGGCCGCCCTCGCGGGTGACGAGCCGGCCGCCGTCGTAGCGGTCGGTCAGCGGCAGGGCGCGGCGGGCCGCCACGACGAGGAGGTTGTCGTCCACCGACGGGTCCTCGTCACGGTGCCGGAAGAGCTGGACGCCGGTGACGATGAGCAGGACGCCGAACACGACCAGCATCACCGAGAAGGCGTCCAGGAGGGCCGCGCCGACGGCGATGAACGCCGCCCGCAGGACGAGCGCGACGGCGATGCCGATCGTGAGCACGCGCTGCTGGTGCTCGGCGGGTACCGCGAAGGTCGCCATGATGATCACGAAGACGAACAGGTTGTCCACCGAGAGGCTCTTCTCGACCACGTACCCGGCGAAGTACTGGGCGCCGAAGTTCCATCCGGCGATCATTCCGAACACCACGCCGAAGATGACGGCGACCGCGACGTAGAACACCGACCACGCGACCGCCTCGCGGAAGCCGACCGCATGCGGCCTGCGGGCGGAGAAGCCGATGTCGAAGGCGAGCAGCCCGCCGATCAGGCCCAGGGTGACCGCCCAGCCGGCTGCCGAGACGTCGAGCATCAGGGGATTCTGCCGCGCACCGCGGTCAGCCCCGCGACCGGGCCCGCGCGACCAGCCGCCGGCCGGCCTCGATGGCGGCCCCGGCGACGAGCGCGAGGGCGAGCGCGAGCCCGACGCCCACGACGGGCTCGTCCTCGAACGCGGTGCCGCCGAAGTAGCCGATGGCGGTCCCGTAGAACGCCCAGATGATTGCGGCGGCCAGGTCGAAGGCCACGAACCGGCGCCACGGCATCTCCAGGACGCCGGCGCCGAGCATGGTGGCCGTGCGGCCGCCCGGGACGAAGCGCGACCCCACGATGATCGTCCCGCCCCGCCGGTCGAGCTGCTGCTCGACCCACCTCAGCCGTTCCCGGCGGCGCGGCGTCGCCTCGAGCCATCGGCGCATGCGCGTATCCAGCATGCGGCCGCACAGGAACGCGAGGTTATCGCCGAGGAAGGCGCCCGCCGCCGCGGCGACCGCCACCATGACGACGTTCAGCCGCCCCGACGCCGACAGGGCCGCCGCGGCGACCACAAGGGACTCCGACGGGAGGATCGGCGCCAGCACGTCGAGCGTGGCCAGCGCGAACACCAGCGCGTACGTCCACGCCGAGCCCGACGCCAGGTCGACGAGCGACTCGAACACCGATCAGGGCCGTCGCCGCGGGCCCGCCTCGAGCGCCCGGCCGAGGTCGGCCGCCGACAGGATCCCGAGCAGGTGGCCGTCGTCCATCACGACGCCGCGGTTCACGCTCGTGCCGGACAGCTCCTCCAGCGCGTCGATGGCCTCCTGGTCGGCGCGCAGCCGCGGCACCTCCTCGGCCGGGATCATGCAGCTGCGGACGTCACGCGCGTCCCACTGGTCGCGGGGGACGGCGGAGACGCACCGGAACGCGAGCAGGCCGGCGAAGCGTCCGTCGTCGAGCACCGGATAGGTCGTGTGCCGGCGCTGCCAGGCGACGTCGTCGATGAACTCGCCCAGCGTGTGATCGGAGGGCACCGTGATCGGGTCGGCCGTCATCAGGTCGCGGACGCGCAGCCCTGCGAGCGCCTGGCGGGCGGCCAGGTAGCGCTGCTCGGCGGTGGCAGCGCCGAGCAGAAACCAGCCGATGAAGGCGAGCCAGGCGCCGCCGAACGCGCCCTGGAACGCGAACAGGGCGATGCCCCCGCCGATCAGCAGGTAGCCGAACCCCCGGCCGATGGATGCGGCGACGTTGGTCGCCCACGCGAAGTCGTCCCTCGCCCCCCAGAGCAGCGCGCGCAGCACCCGGCCGCCGTCGAGCGGCAGCGCCGGGAGCAGGTTGAAGACGAGCAGGATGAGGTTGACGTAGCCGACCCAGGCCAGCACGCCGTCGACGCCGCCGGGGAGTGCGACCGCCCAGGCGAGCAGCGAGCAGGCAACGCCGATCAGGAGCGACACGGCCGGGCCCGCGAGCGCGATCCGAAGCTCCGCCCCGGCGCTCGGGAACCGCCCCTTGAAGCGGGCGACGCCCCCGAAGAGCCAGAGCGTGATGCCGTCGAGCTCCATCCCCTCGCGGCGGGCGGTGACCGCGTGGCCGAGCTCGTGGGCGAGCAGCGAGGCGAAGAAGAGAACCGCGGCGATCACCGCCATCGTCACATACGTGGCCTGGGTGCGGCCCGGGTCCTGGTCGGGGAAGACGCCCGACGCCAGCGACCACGTGATGAGGGCGAAGACGACCAGCCAGCTCCAGTTGACGCCGACGTCCACACCCGCGATCCGGCCCAGCCGGAAGCTCGATCCCACGATCCCTCCCTGTCCGCGCCGATGGTGCCCGTCGGCCGCCGGGGTGAAACGGCTTCCCGCCCCCGGTGAGGCTACGCCGTGCCGGGGCGTCGCCGCCGCCGGCCGAGGACCCGTGCCTGCGTTGCCGCCGCCGCGCCGCCGGGTTCGCGGCCGATTACGGGTCCGTACGTTCCGGTCGCCGGGTGGCCGCCACGTCACCGCGGGCGATCTCCGCGTGCACCTGCGCGACGGCGTTCTCGGCCAGCGCCTCGATGACCTCGGAGCGGTCGAGCACGCGCGCCCGTGTCGCCGCGTCGGCATGACGGAGAACCGCGGGATCCTGGAGCACCTCGACGATCCGCCGTCCGCGCTGCGCCTCCGTCACGAGGTAGCGCGCAAGCCAATCCTCGGTGGCGTCGGAGTGGCGCAAGAACTGGCTCAGGTTGACCATCGTCGCGTCCTTCCGTGGGGTCGTGCGAGGCATGCCTCCTGAGGCGCCCGGCACGATCATGATACCGCGGGCGGCTCTTCGCGGGCATTCGGCGCCCGTGTCGGCCCGGCCGGGCGCCGAGCCGATCGGCCTGCCGCGGGCGCCGCGCGCTGCGACGCCTGGCGGGCATCGTGCGCCAGGCTGTACGACCGCCTGCATCACCCCGGTAGACCGCGACCGCTCCGATGATGTCCGCCGACATCGTCGGAGGCTGACGCGCCGCCGCGGTCGACGTCGAACTCACCAGGGTCGTCGGCGGCACGCCCGTCAAGGGATGACCTGGTCTGACGACGAGCGGGCTTCGTCCACCAGATGATCCGCGGGGCTCGGAGCGCCGTTGGCGTGCCCGAGAATCCGCGCCGCTCGAGCTTCCGCACCGCTCCCAGTTTGAGGCTCAGCTCGATCGCTCGTCGGGCTCGTCCGCCGCGCTCCAGGCATCTGCGGGGGTGACGATCTCCACCGACCCAAAGCCGTCGAGCGGTCGGTCGACGAAGAACACTTCGATGGTGATGTCGGGATCCACGTGGGCTTGGGAGAGAAACGCAACGACCTTGCGTCCGGTGAGCGCCTCTATTGCATCGCAGTAGCGCCCGGTCATGACGCGCTGGAAGTCGTGGCGCATCTCGACGACGCGCCCGGGGTCGCCGCTGTCCATGATCGTCTTCTCGAGCGGTGTGAACCCGCTTCCGCGCATCACGCAGACGATGATGTCGTCGAGCGCGTAGGTCTTGGCCTTCATCGGGCCGCGGCCGTAATGCTCACGCAAGATCGCGACGATCGTCGTGGAAATGGCCGCGAGCAGTTTGCCGCCTCGAAGCGGCTCCTTTGCCTGCATCTGTGTCCGAGTCCGTCGCGGACGGTGAGGCGCCGATCGGTCCGGGTGTCGTGCTGTCGTGGCCCCCAACACGTCCTGAAGACGTCTCCCTCCCCCCAGGCGAGTCTACCGCACCGTCCAGCGAATCCGGGGGAAGGCGCGACGATCGCGGCGGACGACCTGCGTTCGGCGCCGCCGGCAGGGTTTCGGGAGGTAGGCTTGCCCTTACAGCGATCCTTCACACACGGTCTGTGGGATCATGTCGAGGGTTGCACCAAGAAGAGCGGAACCTGCTCGCCGTCACACGCTGGCCGTGGGCCCCGGTCCGTTGCACCTGACCGCCGTCACCGGATAGCGAGGTCCGCTCATGCAGCAGTGCCCGCACCGTCACAGTCCACCCGTTCGAGCGGGTAGTCCCCCTCAGCCACTCGATCTGGAGTCGCGATCGTGGCTCGACCGCCTGCACGGTGCCGAACCCACGCGCGGTTCTGCGGTCGCGGAACTGCACGAGCGGCTGCGCCGCGAGGCGGCCTTTCATATCCGCAGTCGTGTTCGGAACCGGGATGAGTTCCCGAAGAGCGATATCGGCGACCTCGCCACGGAGGCGGCTGACGATGCGCTGCTAGCCGTCATGCGCAAGCTCGATGACTATCGCGGCGAGAGCCGATTCTGGACGTGGGCGAAGAAGTTTGCCGCGCTGGAGGCGCTCGTGAGTATCCGGCGCCGCGTCGGACTCGACCGCGTCGGTATCTCCTCCGAGCCCGAACTGGCATCCGATGTCGCCGACCCCGCACCCTCGGCGCAGGAGCTCGTCGAGACGTATGAGCTACTGCAAAGCGTCAATGGCATCGTCGCCAATCAACTCACGAGCCGTCAGCGAACTGTTCTGATCGCCACCGCAGTCGACGGCGTCTCGCCCAAGATGCTCGCCGGCGAGCTCCACACCACCCCCGGTGCGATCCGCAAGTCGCTGCACGACGCGCGCGCCAATCTCAGGCTCAATCTCGCGGCCGATGGCGGAGGCGACGCGGGGACCATGAGCGACCGTTCGTGATGGCCGGGCGGATCGGTCGCTCGATCGAGAAGGAGTCGGGTTGGGCGAGCAGACGACGTATCGGACATGGACGGCCGAGCAAGAGGTGGCGATCGTGTTGTCTGGCCTCCGCAGCGACCGCTCGGTGAGGTGGTGGGTCGCCGAGCACCGCATCGCGGAGGCCCTCTATCGCGCCTGGCGGGACAAGCTCCTCGAGGGCGGCCCGGAGGCGTTGGCCGGTGAGGAGGAGCGACCGGGGAGCGGGAGCTGCGCGCCCCGCTCCAAGGTGAAGCGGTACCAGCCGCGCTCGCGCAGGCGGGCTTCGAACGTCGCCGACCAGGATCCACGCAGCCATCGGCGGGTCACTGTTGATCCTGCCGAGCAGGCGCGTGGCGGACGGGAGGCGGTCCCGCGGCCGCGCTCGTGTACACATCGATCATCCCGCGGTAATTGCGGGAGATCCGGTCGATCGCCGCGTCCTTGTCGATGCGGCCGGAAACGTGTTCGCTGAGCGCGTCCAACCAGATCGTGCGCCCGACCGCGAGTCCGACATAGCCGTCCACGGGCGCTGCCTGTCGAAGCCAGTGCGCGACACGCTCGAGGTTCTCGCCGCGGCCGAGCACCACGCATTCAACGTCGTCGCGTCCACCCGCTCGCGCCTGGGTGACGATCCCCTCACAGTCCTCGCGAGTCTCCAGGCCCTCGATCTTCCAGATGGTGGGTTCGACGCCCACTTCCTGGAGACGTGCCATCGCGTGAATCACGAGCGCGGGCCGTAACTCACGGTCGTACTCGCCTCGGTCCCCGCCTGTCTCGGCGAGCTGGCTCGCCGTCGCGGGCACCAGCAGCTCAAGGAGGAATTTGCGGTCGTCCCTGCGCAGCCATTCGGACAGCCGTGCCAGCCGCGCTGCCTGGCGGTCGTTGACCTCCGCGTCGCCATCCGGGTTGTAGCGCACGAGCACCTTGGCGTAGTCGGGGTCGAATGCCTGGATGTGCTCACCGAAATGATCTGCGAACTCGAAGTCGAACTCGTCCTGACCGGAGCGCTCCACGGGCATCGCGAGCGTGAGGTTGGCGCGTCGCGCCGAGCGCGCGATGGCCGCCCCGAACTCCTCGTCTACCAAGACCGCGCATGAGGCTCGCGGGGCGCCGTCGGCGATCGCCCGCAGGAACCCCTCGTAGATGAGCATCTTGAGCGCGCAGATACGCCGGCGCTCGTCGTGGGTGGGCTCGCCCGGAATCCTCATGAGATCCTTCTTGAACGAGCCGCGGTGGTCGAAGGAGAGCATGTACAGCTGCCGGCCCGGCGTGGTCACTCTGCGGCGTCTCCTCGAACGGCGCGAACGCGGGGTAGATGCCGGTTTCGCACAGTCGTAAGAGAATACCGCCGGGCTCCTCGGCCTCCGCCAACCGAGGCGTGGCCGGTAAGAAGGCGCCGGGGATCGACGCTGGGGGATTGCGTGTAAATCATCTCGAGCCGCGAGCGGACAGAAGGAGCGACGATGGCAACACACGATATGGAGACCGGTCATGCCCGCCCAGGGGAACCTGACGCGTCGATCCGGCGACTATTGATGGTCGCCGACGCCGCGGTTTCCGACGTCGCTGAGCTGCCGGCTGAGGTGCGCACCTTGATCGATGCGGCGGCCGAGGTCTACGTAGTCACCCCCAGCCTCCCCGGTCGGCTGCACTGGCTTGCCGACGACGTGGATCGCTCCCGGCACCTCGCCGACGAGCGCCTCGACAGCGTGCTCGGGCACATGCGGACGCTCGGGGCCCACGCCAGCGGGCGGATTGGCGATGATTACGTGCTGACAGCATTCTCCGACGCCGTGGCGGACTTTCACCCCGATCACATCCTGATCGGCCTGCGCAGCTCAGAGCACGCGAACTGGCAGGAGCGGGGACTGATCGAGAAGGTAGTGGATCGTTTCGGGCTGCCCGTGACGACCTATGAGGTTGCTTGCGACGGTCACGCGTCAGACCCGGCCTGATCTAGCCCTCCCCTCACGGGGACTCCGCGCCGTCCTCGCTGGGGAGGTGACGATCAGGGTGGGCCGGTGAGCGTGGTGCGCGGCGGGCCCTCGTCGCCAGGACGTTCGGGCGTCGATCTCCTTGACGCGGCTCTCAGCTCCAACGTGCCGGCGCCCCGAGCGGCGACCCCGAGCGCGCCGGGGCGAAGCGCCGGAGCGCCCGCGGGGTGCAGGCCGGCGTGCCGTCGAACCTGGACCTGATACGACCCTCGCCGTGCGAACACGGGGGGCGGGGTCTGGGACAGGGCCTCATGGGCGCGACCGCGGCCCGGTGCCAGTCTCACATCAGACGCCGCTGCGCCGGCGGTGTCGCCTTTCAACCCGCCGAAGGAGAAGCGCGATGTCCGCTCCGCCTGCAGCGATCAGTCCGGACCCGGCTCCCAACACCCCCTCGGCTCACCCCCGGCGCGCCCATGCGTCGAGGCCGAAGCTCACGGTTGCCCGTGGCCGGCGGGCCCGCGCCCCAGCGCCCCCTGCTGTCGCCGTCATCGATGCACACCGACACTTCATCGATGAGAAGTCACGGGTCGCGAGCTTCCAAGTGCGGATGAGTTCGATCAGGCCACTATGTGCTGTTGATGTGGGGGGGGGCGTCGCCCGTACCGATTGCGGCCGAAATGCAGTCGCCGCGCCGGCCCGGGGCTGCATCTGTGGAAGCACCGGTCGCGCCTGGCCGAACCATGCCCCCCCGCGGCGGATCCGATGTCCCGCCGGCGGGACGTGAGCCGTCGATGGCCACACCGCAGCGGCTCAAGAGGTCTTGGTCACCGATGAACGGCCTGGAGAGCCCACCGTCGAGACGTGTCGCGGCCTCAGCTGGTCGGGTCGTCCGGAGCGTGCTCCGAGATGATCGCGTGCAGATCCGCAACCTCGCGCCGGACCATGTCGAAACGCGGATCCTGTCCCATGGAGCAGCCATGCCCCATCGCGAAGGCGTAGTCCCAGGAGGCCATGAGCTCCCGGAGCCTGCGGCGTGCCTCCTCGAGAGTCACAGGTGCGACGTCCCGAGGCCCGACAACGTTGGACAAATGGCAAGTATCTGCACTTCAGGGAACCATATCGACCCCGCCGGTCAGACCTTGAGGGCGAGCAGGTCCCGCGGAAGCTCTGCGCTGGGCGCTCGCCGAGGCGCGGCTGCGCATGGCGCCGCTGCGGATTATTCACGCACGGACGCGCGGCTACGAAATTGCGACGGGAGGGGTCTGGCGCCATCCGCTGGTACGGGTCGGATCGCTTGGTGTCGCTCACGCGCCGTGTCCCGTGGTCGTGGTGCGCACGCCCAAGGACGTAGACGCACGCGTGGACCGCGACGCGCGTCTGACCGGACGCGGACGAAGAACCAGGCCTGACTCCAAGTACGTGTGGTCGCCTCGAGGATGGCGCCGACCCTCAGGCCGGACGCAACCTGCCGTCTACCGGGGATGGTCGCACCGGCTTTCCAGCCTCGGTTCGCTGCGAGCCATCGTCGCGTGCGTATTGGAGCTGTCGGGGTAAGACTCTCGCCGCGTCCGACGCTGGGGGGTATGGCAAAGGGTGCGGTATGTGAATTCGTAGGTGGGTCATGAACGCCGATCTCGGACGCCGTCTGCTGGCGGAGTTCGTCGGTACGGCGCTGCTCGTGATCTTCGGCGCCGGGGCCGTCGTTGCGGCGTTGGAGGTGGGCCAGGGCCGCCTCGACTACGCGGGACTCGGCATCATCGGGGTGTCGTTCGCGCTGGTGATCGCCGCCGTGGTGTACATGTTCGGCTCGACCTCGGGCGCCCACATCAACCCCGCGGTCACGTTCTCGCTCGCGGTGGTGCGCCGCTTTCCGTGGGCCGAGGTCGCTCCCTACGCCGTCGCGCAGCTTGCGGGGGCGCTCGCGGGGGCGGTGCTCGTGAATGTGATCTTCGGGTCGCGCGCGAGCGATCTGAACGTGTCGGGCGGCACGGTTGTCGGTGCGGGGTTCACGAACACGCAGGCGGTGGTGGCGGAGGGGCTGGGGACGTTCCTGCTGCTCGCGACGGTCATGGCGCTGGCGGTGGACCGGCGCGCTCCGGCGGGGTTCGCCGGCCTGGTCATCGGTCTGTCGGTGGCGTGCGAGATCATGGTGATCGGGCCGATCAGCGGCGGCTCGGTGAACCCGGCGCGTACCTTCGGCCCGTACCTCGCGACCGAGTTCTTCGGCGGCTCCACACCGTGGAGCGAATTCTGGATCTACTGGGCCGGCCCGCTCGTGGGCGGCGCGCTGGCCGCGCTCGCGTATGACGTGATCGCGCAGCCCGAACGACCCGCGGCCGAGCCGCCGCAGGGCACCGCCGGCGACGTGGTGGGTCGCCGCGTGACCCCGGACGACCCGGCGGCCGCGCCGCAAGCGAGACCTCCAACAACCGAAGGGAGAGAGCCCCATGTCCGGTAACAAGGCAGTTGCGTATATCGAGCCGGGAAAGGTCGAGGTGCAGGCGATCGACTATCCGAAGCTCGAGGTCCAGGACGGACCGGGCGTCGATCCGGCGAACGTCGGACGCAAGACGCCGCACGGGGCGATCCTGAAGATCGTCGCGACCAACATCTGCGGCTCCGACCAGCACATGGTCCGCGGCCGCACGACGGCGCCGGCGGGGCTGGTGCTCGGCCACGAGATCACCGGCGAGGTGATCGAGGCCGGGCCCGGAGTCGAGTTCATCAAGCAGGGCGACCTGGTCTCGGTTCCGTTCAACATCGCCTGCGGGCGCTGCCGCATGTGCAAGGAGGGCAACACGGGTGTCTGCCTGAACGTCAACCCCAGCGGCTACGGCTCCGCCTACGGCTACGTGGACATGGGCGGCTGGGTCGGCGGGCAGGCGGAGTACGTGATGGTGCCCTACGCCGACTGGAACCTGCTCAAGTTTCCCGACAAGGATCAGGCGCTCGAGAAGGTCCTGGACCTCACGATGCTCTCCGACATCTTCCCGACCGGCTACCACGGCTGCGTGTCGGCGGGTGTGACGACGGGATCGACGGTCTACATCGCGGGCGCGGGGCCGGTCGGGCTGGCAGCCGCGCACTCGGCCCAGCTGCTCGGCGCGGCCGTGGTGATCGTCGGCGACATGAACGAGGAGCGCCTGGTCCAGGCCAGGAGCTTCGGCTGCGAGACGGTCGATCTGAGCAAGGACGCCCCGCTGGTCGACCAGATCGAGCAGATCGTCGGAGAGCGGATGGTCGACTGCGCGGTCGACGCGGTCGGCTTCGAGGCCAAGGGGCACGGCCACGGCGCCGATGAGGCACCGGCGACCGTGCTCAACTCGATCATGCAGGTGACCCGCGAGGCCGGCAAGCTCGGCGTCGTCGGGCTGTACGTCACCGGCGATCCGGGCGCCAAGGATGACGCGGCCAAGGAGGGCAGCCTGTCGATCCGCATCGGTCTGGGGTGGGCCAAGTCGCACTCGTTCACCACCGGCCAGTGCCCGGTCATGCGCTACCACCGGCGCCTGATGAATGCCATCCTCAACGAGCGCTGCCAGATCGCCAAGGCCGTCAACGCCACCGTGATCTCGCTCGATGAGGCGCCGCAGGGCTACCAGGCCTTCGACAAGGGAGCGAGCAAGAAGTACGTGCTCGACCCGCACTCGATGCTCCGGAACAGGCAGCGGATCGGCGCTTAGCCGGGGCCGGCGCGGACACCTCCGGGGGCGGCGACACGGGTCGCCGCCCCGGGAGAGCGAAGGATGGGCAGGTGAGCGGCGGGATCTGGGGACACGGCCCCATGGGAGGCGCCGCGAGCCCGTGACAGGGTCAACTCAGACGCCGCTATCCCAGCGGTGTCGCCTGTTCAACCCACCGAAGGAGAACACGCGATGGCCGCTCCGCTCGCAGCGATCCCCGCCGCAGCCCCGGTCCCGTCCCCGGCTCATGGCCGAGACGTGCAAAGGGCGAGGCCGAGGCTCACGGTTGTCCCGGATCGACAGGGCCGTGCCCCGGCCCCGCTCGCGGCCGCCGCCGTCGACACGCGCCGCTTCGACGAGGAGTCACGGGCCTGGATCGACGCGCTCCGCTCCGACGATCCGCGTCGCGATGAGGCGATCGCGTCGCTCCACGCGCTCCTGGTGCGCCAGGCCCGATTCGAGGTCGGAAGGAGAACGGCGTCCCTGACTCACCCGTCCGGCCGAGACCTCGACGACCTCGCCGTCCAGGCCGCCGACGACGCCGTCGTCGCGATCCTGGCCAAGCTCGATCAGTTCCGCGGTGAGAGCCTCTTCACCACCTGGGCACGCCGCTTCGTGGAGCGCGAGGCGCCGGGCAAGATCCGGCGCCGTCTGGGGCGTGCTCGCGAGCTTCCCAGCGCCGACGACTTCGAGCACGCGCGGATGTGGTCGGTGGACGCCGAATCGCCGCACGAACGCTACGTCGCACACGAGCTCGCGGAAACGCTCGCTCGCCTGATCGACGAGGACCTGACTCCGCGCCAGCGCGAGGTCCTGATCGCGCTGGCGATCGACGGCGTACCCAGCGACGGGCTGGCAAGACGGCTGAACACGACGACAGGGGCTCTCCACAAGACCCTTCACATCGCCCGCCGCAAGCTGCGGGCCGGCCTCGAGGCGGCCTGATGTGACCCCCGGCACGTGGCCGCCCGCCGGTAAGAACCGCGTCGCGCGGCACGCTGGAGAAGAGACGCCTTCGAGGAAGGCGCGCCATCACGGCCATTTCGAGGAGGGGAGCAGGATGACGATTGCGCAGCGACACGCTCAGGTTGCCTGGGAGGGAACGCTCGCGGGCGGCGCCGGCACGGCGTCGGGTGGGAGCGGCGCGTTCGAGCTCCCGGTCACGTGGGCCGCGCGCACCGAGCGGCCGGACGGCAAGACCAGCCCGGAGGAGCTGATCGCCGCAGCCCACGCGAGCTGTTTCGCGATGGCTCTGGCGCTGGTGCTGGGCGAGGACCATGTCGCGCCCGAGCGGTTGACGGTGACGGCAATCTGCACGCTCGACGAGGTCGACGGCGCGCCGCGGATCACCGCGTCCGAGCTCACCGTCCTCGCGCGGGCACCGTCGCTCGACAAGCCGGGACTCGAGCGCAGCGTGGCGGCGGCGGCGGAGCTCTGCCCCGTGTCGAACGCGCTGCGCGGGAACGTCGAGATCACCGTGCGGGACGACGTCGACGAGGGCTGACGCGTCGGAGCTCGCACCCCGGATGACCGCGCGCCCCCCGGGCGCACGCGGCAAGCCCACACCTCTCCGCACTGCGGGGCGATCGCGCCGGAGCGGGAGGACGGCTACGCGCCGATCCGCGACTACGCGGCGATCGGGGACGGGCGGACGGTCGCCCTGGTCGCCCGGGACGGGACGATCGATTGGCTGTGTCTGCCCGACCTCGACTCGCCGAGCGCGTTCGGCGCCCTGCTCGACGCCGAGCGGGGCGGCTGCTTCCGGCTGGGCCCGAGCATGCCGTTCGGGGTCGAGCGCCGCTACCTGCCGGGCACGAATGTGCTCGAGACGACGTTCCACACCGACGGCGGGACGGTGCGCGTGGTCGATGTGATGACACTCGGCGGCCCCGGATTGGCACCGTTCCGCGAACTGGTTCGGCGAGTGGAGGGGGTTACGGGCCGGGTCTCGCTCGCCTGGCGCGTCGAGCCACGCTTCGGCTACGCGGAGGCATCGACTCGAATTGAGCGGCGGCTCGGCATGCCGGTCGCGACGTCGGGCGCCGGCGCGGTCGCCGTGCAGTGCTGGAATACCGAGGCGATGGTGACGGACGGTGGAGCGATCGCGGGAAGCGTCGACGTGGGGGCGGGGGAGTCGGCGCTGATCGCCCTGAGCATCGCCGATCGGGAGCCGCTCGTGTTCTCATCGCGCGAGCAGGTGGAGAGGCGGATCGGCGCCACCGCCCGCACCTGGGCCGGGTGGTCCGGGTCCCGCGTCTACGACGGCCCGTGGGCAGACGCCGTCATCCGCAGCGCCCTCGCGCTCAAGCTGCTCGTCCACGCGCCCTCCGGGGCGGTGGCCGCGGCCGCCACGACGTCGCTGCCGGAGGACGTCGGCGGAGAGCGCAACTGGGACTATCGCTTCTGCTGGGTGCGTGACTCCGCATTCACGATGGGCGCCTTCCTCGGGCTCGGCTGCGCGGCGGACGCGCGCGCGTACTTCTGGTGGCTGATGCACGCGTCACAGCTCACCCACCCGCGCGTGCGCGTGCTCTATTCCCTGAACGGCGGCGCCCACACGCCGGAACGGGTGCTGGGGCTGCGCGGCTACCGCGGGTCAGGCCCGGTCCGGATCGGCAATGCCGCCGCCGGGCAGCTCCAGCTCGACACCTACGGCGAGCTGCTGCAGACCGCGTGGCTCTACGCCGGCGGCGGCAACCGCCTCGACCACGACATTGCCCGCCAGATCGCCGACACGGCCGATCTCGTCTGCCGGATGTGGCGTCGCCCGGACGCGGGGATCTGGGAGGTGCGAAGCCGGCCCGAGCACTTCACCCAGTCGAAGATGATGTGCTGGGTCGCGCTCGATCGCGCGCGTGATCTCGCCGAGCGCGGCCTCATTCCCGGCGACCACACCCGGCGCTGGGTGCGCGAGGCGGAGTCGATCCGTGACTTCGTCGAGACGCAGTGCTTCTCAGCTGCGAAGCACAGCTACACCCGCCACGCGGGGTCCGAGGAGCTCGACGCGAGCCTCTTGCTCGGCGTCCTCCTCTCCTACGGCGATCCCGCGACCGACCGCTGGGCCGGGACCATCGATGCGGTGCGGCGCGAGCTCCAGGACGGCCTGTTCGTGCGCCGCTACACCGGCGAGGACGGTCTCGAGGGATCCGAAGGCGCGTTTCTGACCTGCTCGTTCTGGCTCGTGGAGGCGCTCGCCGTGAGCGGGCGGCTCGACGAGGCCGCGGCGCTGATGAGCCAGCTCGTGGGGCTCGCCAACGACGTCGGCCTCTACGCCGAGGAGATCGACCCGGCAACCGGCGCCTTCCTCGGAAACTTCCCGCAGGGCCTCAGCCACCTGGCCTTGATCAGCGCCGCGCTCGCGGTCGCCGGGGCGACGGCGCCGTGAGCGTCTGGGGCGCGATTGCGGGAGGATTCGCCGGGACGGTGGTGCTCACGACCGCGCTGCGGGCGGGGAACCAGCTCAACCTGACACGCATGGACCTCCCGTTCCTGCTGGGCACGGCGTTCACGAGCGACCGCACCCGCGCCAAGGCGCTCGGCTACGTCCTGCACCTTCTGGTCGGGCTGGCGTTCGCGCTGATCTACTACGCCGTCTTCCTCGCGATCGGCCGCAGCGGGTGGTGGCTCGGAGCGGTCTTCGGCTTCGCGCACGGCGTCTTCTCCGGTACCGCGCTCGTCAACGTCCTGCTTCCGCTCATCCATCCGCGGATGGGCACTCGGTCGACGGCGGCCCCGGACGTTGCCCTGCTCGAGCCGCCCGGCTTCCTGATGCTCAACTACGGCGCTCGGACGCCGCTCGTGAGCATCGCCGCCCACATCGCCTACGGAGCGCTCGTGGGCGGCTTCACCTCGCTCGCCGGCTGAGACCTCACGGTCGACCGCCGCGGCGGAGGTAAGAAGCATGGGGTGCGACGACGCTGGAGGTTAAGGACTCAAACCGAAAGGAGACGGTTCACAATGGTTCACACCCATCTCGAGACCTCCGCGGCTCGCCCGGCAACCGCGCCGGCGACTGGAGGCATGGCGAACGCCCTTCTGCACCCGGACGTGGGTGCCGCCGCCCACCAGGCGTTCTGGCTTCTGCGAGTCACCTTCACGATCGCGCCCATCCTCTTCGGCGTCGACAAGTTCTTCAACTGGAGCGTCCAGTGGCCCGACTATCTCGCCGGCTGGATCAACAACATCATTCCCGGAAGCGGGCAGGACTTCATGTACGTCGTGGGCGCCATCGAGATCGTGGCCGGGCTGCTCGTGGCGGTGGCTCCGAGGATCGGAGCGTTCGTCGTTGCCGCTTGGTTGTTCGGAATCGTGATCAATCTGCTGACCAATGACGCGCCGCAGTACTACGACATCGCCCTGCGCGACTTCGGTCTGATGCTCGCTGCGTTGACCTTCGGCCGCCTGGCGCTGGCAGTCGTGCCGGCCCGTCGGTCGGGAGCGCTCCCGAGGCGGCCCTGGTAGTCCACCGGCGCGGCCTCTCTCACCACCACAGCCCAGCTCGTAGGCACGTTCGAGCTGGGTCGTGGGGTGCCCGGAGCCGCGCCCTCAGGCCGCCGAGCCGGGCGACGTACGCATGAGCAGCTCGGCGAGCACGACCGCGTCGTTGTGCTCGTGGTCCCGCGCCCCGTAGACGAGCGTCACCTTCCCGGACCTCGCCCGGAGGCGGAGCTCGTCGAGCTTGTCGCCCTCCGCGGCCAGCTCCTCGATGTAGCGGCGACGGAACTCCTCGAACCGGGCCGGATCGTGACTGAACCACTGCCGCAGCTCCGTGCTCGGCGCCAGCTCGCGCGCCCACTCGTCCAACCGGGCCCGTTCCTTCGACACGCCCCGCGGCCAGATGCGATCGATGAGCACCCGATAGCCGTCGTCCTCTCCGACCGGCTCATACGCACGCTTCATGGCGACATCGGGCACGAGATTCGGATCTCCTTTCGAAGCCCAACCTGGGGCCGTCCCGAGACGCATGATACGACGACCCGGAGTCGCGCCGTCAGGCCATCACGGCACCGTCACGGCGGGCCTGCGGCGTCACCACCAGCACCGGGCACGGCGCGAGGTGCAGAAGCCGCTGAACCGACCGGGCTGCCGGCAGCACGCGCTCCGACTCGGTCCCGCGCAGCGGCCGCCGGCCGTTCGTGCCGGCCAGGGTGCGCCGCGCTAGAACTCCCGCAGGGACTCGGACGTCTGATGCGCTTCACACAGCTACCGCTGCTCTGGCGGGTCTTCGCGATCAACGCCACCCTGCTCGTGATCGCGACGCTGGTGCTCGCGCTGACGCCGGTGACGATCCACGCCCCGATCGCGTTCGTCGAGGCGGTCCTCGTGGCCGTCGGGCTGATCCTGATGCTCGCGGCGAATCTTCTGCTCCTTCGGCACACGCTCCTGCCGATCCGTCAGCTCATCGATGGGATGCGCACGGTCGATCTCCTGCGGCCCGGCCAGCGACTCGTCGTGGGCGGCGGGGTGGAGGCCGCCGAGCTCGTGCGGGCGTTCAACCAGATGCTCGAGCGGCTGGAGCTCGAGCGGCGCGAGAGCGGCCGGCGCGCTCTGCGGGCGCAGGAGGGGGAGCGGCTGCGGATCGCGCGCGGCCTGCACGACGAGGTCGGGCAGGCGCTCACCGGGGTGTTGCTCGAGCTCGACTTCCTCGCCGGCGCCGACTCCGACCACGGCGATCGCCTGCGTGCCGTCGATGACGCGAAGCTCGCGGTCCGGCAGGCGCTGGAGGAGGTTCGCCGGATCGCGCAGGAGCTCCGACCCGAGATGCTCGAGCAGCTGGGCCTCAAGAGTGCGCTCACGGAGCTGTCGCGCAGGTTCGCCGACCAGAGCGGCGTGGCGGTCAGGCGCCGCTTCGCCGAGGGCCTGCCCGCCCTGTCCGATGAAGCGGAGCTGGCGGTCTACCGGGTCGCCCAGGAGAGCCTCACGAACGTCGCCCGTCACGCTGCGGCGTCGGAGGTGGAGCTCACGCTCGAGCCGGGCGCAGACAGCGTCGTCCTTCGGGTCGCCGACGACGGACGGGGCATGGGCGAGACGGCCGCCGGCAACGGCCACGGCGGGCTGCGCGGGATGCGCGAGCGGGCGCTGCTGGTCGGCGGGGCGCTGGCGATCAAGGATGGTCATGGCGGAGGGGTCGAGGTCCGGCTCGAGGTGCCGGCGAGGGAGGCCATGGCCGGCACATCGCCGCCGGCCGGCTGACCGACAGCGGCGCGGGTGGGGTCGCAGGCGGCGCGTGATGGGG
This sequence comes from Thermoleophilia bacterium, assembly GCA_025928655.1. GTDB lineage: Bacteria > Actinomycetota > Thermoleophilia > Gaiellales > JAICJC01 > JAICJC01. The sequence continues at coordinate 27,179 of JAICJC010000008.1, forward strand.
CCTAAACCCGATGGCGGTCCGGCCTTACTCCGGCAAGAGTGACGGTATGCCGGTTTCGCCGCAAACGAGCCCCGCCGTGAGACGACCACATATGCAGGCACGCATCGTGCACACGCCGCCGGACCGGCACACCGATCCCAGGGCAAGCGGCATGCGCGACGTCGATCTCCTCCGCGAGCCCGTCGACCTCGACGATGCCGCGGCCGGGGCGGTGCCCGCGCTGCGGTGCGCCTCGTGCGGCTATGCGATCGCGAGCTATCGCACGGTCCCGAGCTGCCCCATGTGCCACACCCGCAGGTGGATTGCCGATCGCCGGATGCTTTCCGCTCGCGACCGGCTGCGCACCTGAGCGCGAACGTGCGCGAGGGCTACGCCTCGCGCGGAAGCCCGCGGGCTCCCGTGGTCAAGACGGGCCGGGCGCGCGAACGCGTCTCCCCGGCGTCGCCGGTCGCAGCTTGACGAGGCCTTCCCGACGCAGGTGGGCAGAGACGTAGCGCAACCCCTCTGGCCCGGCCGTGATCCCGCGCGACGCGCCTCGTGGGATCAGGAGGAGCTGAGGCGCGCGAAGCACGATCTGGCCGCCGTCGACCAGGACGGAGCCGCCACCGGCGACGATCACCAGAAGGACGTCGCGCTCGTCATTCGTATGCTCGGCGACTCCGCCGCCGGCGGGCCACGCCAGGACGTTCGCGTTGAGATCGTCGCTCGCGATCGACCACAGCGTTCCCTGTCCCTCCAGGTCGAGCGGCGTGCCCGCGACCGCAGCCGTCGCGGGCACGTGCTCCGCCAGATCCAAGGCTCGGAGCTCCGACTCGGGCACGACCCTCTCCGCCAGCGGGAAGAGCTCACGCTCCTCGAGCCGGATGTGCGCATCCAGTCGCTCGCCGAGGGCCCGTAGCACCTCCGGATCCGGGGGGCCCGGCGACCGCTGGAGGCGGACGGCACACGCCCGCAGGCGGATGTGGTCGCGGGTGGCCCGCTCCACGAGCTCGGCCGGCTCGTCGAGCGACGCCGCCACGAGCGGGAACAGGAGATCCTCCTCCTCGCGGAAATGGTCACCGCCCTCCCTGTCGACGAAGCGCACGAACGTCTCCGCCGCCCGCAGGCGCTCCTCCTCCGAGACGGCCCGGCGCAGCCCGCGTGCGACGACCAGGCCATGATGGTGGTCGTGGGAGAGCGGGACCAGAGCGGGGTGGCGGCGCATTTCCCCGCATGGTCGCACACGCTCGCCCTCCCGCTCCCGACCCGCCCCTCCACCCGATCACGAAGGCGGGTTCGCCGTTCACGAGAAATGGGGGATGCACCCCAGGGCCGGCCTGGCTCCGTGTGGCTACGGTTGAGGTGATGCCGGAGACCGGCGGGCACGTCCACCGGCCTCGCGCGGTCACCGCGAACGCCGGCTCAGACGTGCGGGAGCCACCCGAGAAAGGGGGTGCTGGAGATGCCGGTTGCAGCCGGGATTCTGCTGTCCTTCATGACGGGCCTGGGTGTGGGGGTCTTCGGCCTGATCGTGGTCATCATCAGCGTCGTGGTCGTGGGACTGGCGATGCGCCCCCAGCCGTAGGCCGGCCGGATGTCGGCGAACGCCAATCCAGAGCCCATGACCGGACCACAAACGGGCGGGTTCCACTGCGCGCGCCCCGGCGCGTTCGTCTAGCCGGTCAGGACGCCGGCCCCTCAAGCCGGAAACGCGGGTTCGAATCCCGCACGCGCCATCTCGCTCTGGGGTGCGGATCCCACCATCTTGGGGCACGGCCCCGATGGCTCGGGCTGTACTTCGCGTCCACTGTGAGAGTATGGCGCGTGCAAGCGAGAGCGAACGGGGGTGGCCGTGGCCGAGCTGAGTGCGACGCGCACCGAACTGCTCGCGCGTCGTGCGCAGGTCGACCTCGCGACGCGGGGTCGCGATCTGCTCAAGGACAAGCGCGCGGCGCTGATGAAGGAGTTCGGGCACCTGGGCGCATCCGTCGTCGAGGTGATGGAAGAGCTTGGGCGGGGCGCGGTGGAGAGCCGCCGGGCGCTGGTGGATGCGGTGTCGGCCGACGGCGTGGAGACGGTCGCCTCGGCGGCCCTGGCCGCGTCCGGTGACGTCACAACTCGCCTCTCCTCCCGGAATGTCGCCGGAGTTCGGGTCGTCGACCTGGAGCACGAGCCGGTCGCCCGGCCCCGAACCGGGCGCGGCTACGATCTGGTCGCGACCACGCCGCACGTGGACGCCGCTGCAGCCGGCTTCGAGCGCCAGCTGGACCGCCTGCTCGACGTCGCCGCGACCGAGCTCAGCCTGCGGCGACTGGCGACGGAGATCACGCGAACGACTCGTCGCGTGAACGCGCTCGAGCACGTCGTCATCCCGCGTCTGGAGCGCGAGCGTGATGCGATCCAGGCGGTGCTCGACGAGCGCGAGCTCGAGGACCGCGTCCGGCTTCGGCGTGCGCGCGCAGCCGGCCGGCGGCGGGCATCGGCGACGCGGGCGGCGGGATGACCCCGCCGGCCGACGACGGCGCCCTCGGGTCGGTGCTCGGCCTGGAGCGCGCACTCGAGACGGCGAACGCCACGGCCGCCGACGCCGTTGGGCGTGTCGAACGGGCGCGCCGCGAGGCGGACGCGATCCTCGCGGCGGCGCGCGAACGCGCCCGGACGCGGGCTGCGCAACGCGAGAGCTCACTCATCGCCGCGGCTGAGGCGGAAGCGCGGCAGGTGACCGCCGATGCCGAAGCGACGGCGGCGCAGCTGCGCGCGCGGGCCCGCGAAGTGGAAGGGCAGTTCGTGGCGGCCGCGCTGGCGCTGTTGCTGCCCGGGGCGGAGCGGGAGGCGTCGTGCTCGAAACGATGACGCGAGTGCGGATCGTGGGCCGGGCACCGCGGCTCGGAGAGGTGCTGCAGCGCCTCTACCGGATCCGGCTTCTGCAACTCGAATCCGCCGTCGAGGAGCCGGAAACGCCCCTGACACCGGTGCCGGGCGACGCCGGCCGCGACGAGCGGGCGGGGGAGCTCCGTCTCCTCCTCGCCCGCCTGGACGGCCTGCTCGAGCTCGCGGACTCGGGCCGGCCGGGGGTGGGCGATGGCCCCGATGTCCCGGCGGGTCAGGTCACCGCGGAGCTCGACCGGATCGCCCCGGAGATCGAGTTGCTTGTCGCGCGCATCGACGATCTGCAGGACGAGCTCGCGGTCATGCCTCGCTACCTCGAGCCGCTCCGGCAGCTGCTGCCGCTCGTCCCCGACCTGGCCGCGCTCGACGAGCAGGAGTTGCGCGCCCTCCGCCTCGACACCGTCGCGCTCGTGCTGGACACCGAGGACGACAGGCTCGTCGAGACGCTCCGCGGCGCGTTGCACGAGCTCGTGGGCGACCGCTTCGAACTGGTCGCGACGCGGGTTGACGCCGACGCCGTCGGCTGCCTGATCGTCGTCGCCCACAGCGACGCCCACACCGTGCGCGAGCTGCTCGGACGCGAGCAGGTCCGGCATCTGCCGCTTCCTCAACGCTACGCGCGCCTCTCGTTCCACGGGGCGGTCGCCGCGATGGAGGCGCGCCTGCGGGATCTCCCCGACGAGCTCGAGGGGGCGAAGGCTGACCTGCGCGAGATCCTCGAGCCGCGGTCGCGCGGTTGGCGTTCCGCCTCCATCCGGCTCGCGGCCGAGCTCGAACAGCTCGAGGCGGTGGACCGCCTGGGCGCCACGGCGCGCACCTTCGTCGCCGTCGGCTGGACGCCGAGCTCGCAGCTGCCGCTGCTCAGACGGGAGCTGGAGCTCGCTGCGAACGCCGAGATCGCCCTCGACGTGGTGGAGCCGGCGCCGGACGCCGCGCCGCCCGTGCTGATGCGGAACCGCACGCCCGTTCGCCCGTTCGAGTTCCTCGTCCGCCTGCTCGACCTGCCGCGGGCGGGCTCGCTCGACCCGACGATGCTGATGGCGCTGTTCCTGCCGTTGATGGTCGGCGTGATGATCGGCGACATCGTCTACGGCGCGCTCCTGCTGGGGCTCGCGCTGTTCGCCCGTCGCCGCTTCGCCGCCCGCTCGCCGGTCATCCGGGACCTCAGCCGGGTGTTCGTCGCGGGATCGCTCTGGGCGATCGCATTCGGCTTCCTCTTCGGCGAGGCGCTCGGCGATCTCGGGAAACACGCGGTCGGCCTGCCCGCGCTGTGGTTCTACCGCGGCGGGCGGGACGCCGTCGAGCCGCTGCTGCTCTTCTCGCTGGCGCTCGGGGCCGTGCACGTCGTGCTCGGCCTCGTGCTCGGAATCTGGCGTTCGGCCCTGGAGCGGCGGGGCGGCGAGCTGCTGGAGCGGTCGGGCTCGCTGCTCGCCCTCAGCGGGGTGTTCGGCCTCGCCGGAGTCGCGGCCGACCGCCTGCCCGGAGGGGCGCTCGCTCCCGCCGCTGCGGCCGTCGTGGTCGGCGTCGTCCTGCTGGTCGTCCCCGGTGGCGCCCTGGGACTGATGATGGGCCCGCTCGGGCTGATCGGCACGCTCGGCAACGTGCTCTCCTACCTGCGGCTGGCCGCGGTCGGACTCGCGTCCGCATACCTCGCCGTCGTCGCGAACAAGCTCGGGTCGCTCGGGCCGATCTGGATGGGCGTGCTCGTCGCCGCGCTCTTTCACGCCCTCAACCTGGCGCTCGCGGCGTTCAGCCCGATGATCCAGGCGCTCCGCCTGCACTACGTCGAGTTCTTCAGCAAGTTCTACGAGGGCGGCGGCGAGCCGTTCCGCCCGTTCGGAGAGCGCAGCGCCGCATGAGGTTTCACACCCATAGACGAGAAGGAGGAGCACGATGCAGCATGGATTGATGGCCCTGGGGGCGGGGATCGCAGTCGGTCTGGCCGCCCTCGGTACCGGGTTCGCCCAGGCGAAGATCGGCGCCGCGGGAATGGCCGCGATCGCCGAGAAGCCGGAGCTGACCGGCCGCGCGATCCTGATGGTCGCGATTCCCGAAACCCTGGTCATCCTCGGGTTCGCCGTGGCGGCCATGATCCTCGTGCTGCTCTGAGGAGATGGCGCTCAAGGACCTGCTGACCGCGCTCGAAGCCGACGCCGCCAGGGAGTCCGAGCGGCGGCGTGCGGAGGCCGACGCCGAGGCGGCGCGCATCGTCGAGGCGGCGCAGACCGAGGCACACGCGCTCGAGCAGCAGGCGGAGCACGCCGACGAAGCCCGCCTCTCGCGCGAGATGGAGCGGCGGCGCTCCGAGGCGAGGCTCGCGGCCGCCGCCAGGCTGCGCGAGGAGCACGAAGCCTGTGTCGCGAGCCTGCACGCCGCGCTTCGCCTGCGCCTCACGGAGGTGCGCGAGGCCGACGGGTATCCGGCCGTTCTGCGATCGCTGATCGAGGAGAGCATCGCGGCGGTACCCGCCGCGTCGCTGCTGCGGGTCGACCCGCGTGACGGGCAGCTCGCGCGAGCGATCGCCGGCGAGCTCGGCCTCGCGCTCGAGCCGGAACCCGGAGCGGAGACACTCGGTGGCGTCGAGGTGGCCGCGGGCGACGGGCGCACGGTCCGCAACACGCTGGACGAGCGGCTCCGCAACGCGGAGCCGGCGCTGCGCGTTCTGGCCGGTGACCTCCTCCAGGCGGAGGCTTCACCCGTCGTCGAAGGCGTGCCGTGAGCGTCCTCACCGCATCGCCTGATTTCGTGTACGGGAACACGCGGCTTCGTGCCCGCAAGGCCCAGATCCTGACCGAGGCGGACTATGAGGCGCTCCTCGGCCGTGACCTCGACGGCGTCCGGGAAGCGCTCACCCAGACCGCGTACCGCCCGGAGGTCGAGTCCATGCTTGCGCGAGGCGGCGGGACACGACCCCTCGAGACGGCGGTGCGCGACCATCTGGCGCGCGTGCTTGGCGAGATGCGCTCGTTCTACCAGGGGCGCGCCGGGGAGCTCGTCGACGTCCTCCTCTCACGGTTCGACCTCCACAACCTGCTCACCCTCGTTCGCGGCCGGGCGCGCGCGCAGCCGGCGGACGTGATCCTCCAGGCGGTGGTCCCGATCGGGCCGCTCGCGCGCGGCGCGGCCGAGGAGGTCGCCCGCCGCGACGACGCCACGGCGGCGGTCGAGCTGCTGATCACCTGGCGGCTGCCCGATCCCGATACGGCGGCGAGGCTCGCCGCCGCCTGGCCGCACTTCGAGCGGACGCAGGATCTTGCCCAGCTCGAGCACGAGCTCGCCGCCGCGCACGCTTACCGAGTCGAACGCAGCCTGGCGCGCGCGCCGGAGACCTTGCGGGAGCTGGTCGCCCGTGAACGCGACGCCACGAACGTGCTGACCATTCTGCGTCTGCGCGCCGCGCTCCGGGACGAGGAGCTGGCCGAGCTGCCGCCGCCCGCCCCTGACCGCTTCCTCCCAGGAGGGCGCATCGGCGAGAACGCCCTCGAGGCGGCGCTGCATCTGCCGGCGCCTCCCGACACGGTCGCCATGCTTGCCGACGCCTCCCATCGACCCGATTGGCGGAGACCGCTCGAGCGCTACCCGGCCGGCGGCGACCTGTCGCTCCTCCAGCGCCAGCTCGAGGACGCACGGGTACGGTGGGCGCTGCGGCTCTTCCTCTCGGGCGACCCCCTGGGCGTCGATGTGCCGATCGCCTACACGGTCGGAACGGAGAGCGAGGCCCGCAATCTCCGCACCGTCGCCGAGAGCGCGGCCGAGGGCGAGCCCGCCCAGGCCGTTCGAGCGCGGCTCCTGATCCCGGACGGCGGCGGACGATGGGACGCCTGATCGTGCTCACAACGCCCGACCTCGAGCTCGGCTACCGGCTGGCCGGAGTCGCCACCGGGGCCGTCGCATCGAGCGCAGAGGCGGCGCAGGCGCTGCAGGAGCTGCTCGACACGGAGGCGGACGACGTGATCGCCGTCCACGAGCCGTTCTTCCACGACCTCGAGGCGCCGCTGCGCCGTCGCATCGAGACGGCCACGTCGCCGCTCGTCGTCGCGATGCCGGGAGGGCGCGACGCGGATGTCGAAGGCGAGCGCCGCGCACGCATGCTGCAGATGCTCTGGCAGGCCGTCGGTTACGAGATGACGTTCGACCGAGGAGAGAGCGGAGGGTGACGGAGACGCGCGCACCCGTGCGGGGGCAGGCGGCCGACGTCGGCACGGTCCACGCCGTCTCCGGCCCCGTGGTGACCGCGCGCGGGCTCCCGGCCGCACGTCTGTACAACGTGGTGCTCGTGGGCCATGCCCGCCTCCCCGGTGAGGTGATCCGGCTCGACGCGGGCGACGCCGTCGTCCAGGTGTACGAGGACACGGCCGGACTTGCCGTCGGGGAGCCGGTCGCCGACACCGGGGAGCAACTCCAGGTCGAGCTCGGCCCCGGCCTGCTCGGCTCGATCTTCGACGGCATCCAACGTCCGCTGACGACGCTCGCGCGGCGCGCCGACGACCCGGTCGGCGAGCCGATGATCGAGCGGGGAGCATCCGCACCCTCGCTCGACCGCAGCCGCGCATGGCTGTTCGAGCCCGATGTCGCCGAGGGCGACGAGGTGTCCGCCGGCGACGTGCTCGGCACCGTCCAGGAGACCGGCGCGCTCGGGCACCGCGTTCTCGTCCCGCCGGGCGTCGCAGGCGCCGTCACACGGGTGGCCCGGGGGCAGGTGCGCGTGGACGAGCCCGTCGTGTGGATCGGCGCTGAGCCCCTGACGCTGCTCTCCCGGTGGCCTGTCCGGCTGCGGCGGCCGATCGCGCGCCGGCTCGCCCTCGACCAGCCGCTCGTGACCGGTCAGAGGGCGATCGACTCGCTCTTCCCGATCGCCCGAGGCGGGGCCGCAACCATCCCCGGAGGCTTTGGAACCGGCAAGACCGTGCTCGAGCAATCGCTCGCGAAGTGGTCGCACGCCGACGTGATCGTCTACGTGGCATGCGGCGAGCGCGGCAATGAGCTCACCGAGATGCTCGACGAGTTCCCGACGCTCACCGACCCGCGCACCGGCTCGCCGCTTCTCGAGCGCACGGTCATCATCGCAAACACGAGCAACATGCCGGTCGCGGCGCGCGAGGCGAGCATCTACACCGGGATCACGATCGCGGAGTACTTCCGCGACCAGGGCCGTGACGTCGCCGTCCTGGCCGACAGCACCAGCCGCTGGGGGGAGGCGCTGCGCGAGGTGTCGAGCCGGCTCGAGGAGATGCCGGCCGAGGAGGGCTACCCCGCCTACCTCTCCACCCGGCTGGCCGAGTTCTACGAGCGCGCCGGCGCCGTCGCGTGCCTCGGCGGCGGCGAACGCACGGGCTCGGTGTCGATCGTCGGCGCGGTGTCGCCGGCGGGAGGCGACTTCTCGGAGCCCATCACCCAGCACAGCCTGCGGCTCGCCGGGACCTTCTGGGGCCTCGACACGAACCTCGCCCGCCGGCGCCACTTCCCCGCGATCGACTGGAACCGCAGCTACACGCTCTACGACCTCGACGCCTGGTTCGACGACGAGGTGGCCCCCGACTGGCACGCGCAGCGCGCATGGGTGCTCCAGCTGCTCCAGCAGGAAAGCTCGCTGCTGGAGATCGTGCAGCTGCTCGGCGCCGACTCGCTGGCGCCGGCCGAGCGCGTCGTTCTCGAAACGGGGCGACTGCTGCGCGAGGACTTCCTGCAACAGTCGGCCTTCGACGACGTCGACGCCTACTGCGCGCTCCCGAAACAGCACCAGATGCTCCGCGTCGTGCACGCGGCGCACGACGCGATGGCCGCGGCTGTCGCCCGCGACGTGCCCGTCGAGACGTTGGCGGCCGCCCCGGTGCTCCGCGAACCTGCACGGATGCGCTCCTGGCCGGATGCCGAGGTCGCCGGAAACGCGGACGCCCTCGTCGAACGCATCCGTCACGACCTGGAGGAGCTGTGACCACCGCGAAGGGCGACACGACGCTCCTCACCGTCGAGCACGAGACGGTGTCCTACGTCGCCGGACCCCTCCTCGTCGCCGGGCAGATGACCGGCGTCGGCTACGACGAGCTCGTCGAGGTGGTGTCGGACGGGCGCGTCCGCCGTGGCCGCGTTCTGGCGCTCGAAGGCGACCGCGCCGTCGTCCAGGTGCTCGACGGGACCACCGGGCTCAGCCTTCCGGGCACCCGTGTCCGGACGCGCGGTGAGGTCGCCCGGGTCGCCGTCGGCGACGACCTGGTCGGCCGGATCCTCGACGGCTCGGGGACTCCGATGGACGGCGGGCCGCCCCTCCGCGCCGTGGAATACCGCGACGTCAACGGGGCGCCGATCAACCCGGTTGCCCGCAACCACCCGTCCGAGTTCATCGAGACCGGGGTCTCGGCAATCGACGGGTTGAACACGCTCGTCCGCGGCCAGAAGCTGCCGATCTTCTCGGGGTTCGGGCTCCCCGCCGCCGAGCTGGCCGCCCAGATCGCGAGCGATGCGGCCGTGCCGGCGGCGGCCGAGGACGCGTTCGTCGTCGTATTCGCAGCCATGGGCGTCACGCAACGTGAGGCGGCGTTCTTCCGCAGCACCTTCGCCGGGAGCGCGGCGCTCGAGCGCACGGTGCTCTTTCTGAACACCGCGGAGGATCCCGCGGTCGAGCGGCTCCTGACCCCGCGGGCGGCGCTGACGGTGGCGGAGCACCTCGCCTTCGATCGCGGCCGCCATGTGCTCGTGGTGCTCACCGACATCACGAACTACTGCGAGGCCCTGCGCGAGCTGTCCGCGGCGCGCGAGGAGATCCCCGGCCGCCGGGGCTATCCCGGCTACATGTACACCGACCTGGCCTCGCTGTTCGAACGAGCAGGGCGGATCCGCGGTCGCGCAGGATCGGTCACCCAGCTGATGATCCTGTCGATGCCGGACGACGACATCACCCACCCGATCCCGGATCTCACCGGCTACATCACGGAAGGGCAGATCGTGCTCTCCCGCGAGCTCGACCGGCGCGGAATCTCGCCACCGATCGATGTCCTGCCCTCGCTCAGCCGGCTCATGAACGCCGGCATCGGCGCGGGGAAGACGCGTGAGGACCATCGCGCCGTCGCGGATCAGCTCTACGCGGCGCTCGCACGTGGCCGCGACCTTCGCAGGCTCGTCTCGATCGTCGGTGAGGCCGCCCTCTCCGAGACCGAGCGCCGCTACCTCGCGTTCGCGGACAGCTTCGAGCAGACGCTCGTCAACCAGGGCGCCACGCGGCGGACGATCGAGCAGACGCTCGAGCTGGCGTGGACGCTGCTGCGCGACCTGCCGCCGGACGACCTGAAACGGATCGATCCCGCGCTCGTCGAGCGCTACGCGGGCCCCGGTGCGACCGTCGACCCGCCCACGGCTTGACGTCCGACGCGTGGTGACGATCCCTCTGGTCGCGAGAATGGGGCGGCGCGTCCCCGGCGATGGGGGTTCGGCCCGATGGCGCGAAGCCCGCGCCGCGGCGACGCTTCCTCTGGCAGAGGAGGAGACGATGAACGGTTCGATCGTCTGTGGGATCGACGGTTCCGAGGAGTCGCGGTCGGCGCTGAGGCTCGCCGGCGCGCTCGCCGAACGGCTCGGGTTGCGGCTGGTGATGGCTCATGTGTCTGCGGAGGCGGTGTTCGCGGGGGGATCGGAGCCCCAGGAGCCCGTTGCCATGCTGACGCCGGAGCTCTCGCGCGTCGGCGAACAGCTGCTCGAGCGAGTTGCAGAGGCCGAGCAGGTTCCCTTCGCCGAGCGGCGTGTGCTTCACGGGCTTCCGGCCGAGCGTCTCGCCGACCTCGCGGACGAGGAGGCGGCGTATCTCATCGTCGTCGGGTCTCGCGGCCGGGGCGCGTTCAGACGGGCGTTCCTCGGCAGCGTGTCGAGCGACGTCATCGGCCTGGCGCGCCGGCCGGTGCTCGTGGTCCCTCCGGGAGCGGGCGGCGACGGTGCCGGCTCGGCGGAGGTGTAGGATCCTGGCCTCGCCAGCGGCAGCTGGAGCCCCGACGCGGAGGGCGTTTGGGATGACGCAAGACTCGATCGCGCGGTGGGAATGGGAGGGCGGAACGACGGCGGCCGAGCCTCGGATCCCGGAGTATTCGCCGGCGGGTGAAGCACCGCTGCTCCGCGCCGCCGGCGAGGACGTCCACACGGGTGACGACCCCGACGAGCCGGCGGCATCGCCAGGGGCCTGATGCCGATCCCGCTGGTGACCCGGATCCTGGTCGCGGACGATCATCCGATCGTGCGCTCCGGCCTGCGCAAGGTGCTCGATGCCAAGCCGGACATGGAGGTGGTCGCGGAGGCCGAGGATGGGGCCGAGGCGGTGCGCCTCGCGCTCGCCGAGGATGTGCACGTGGCCATCCTCGATGTCTCGATGCCGACGATGACCGGGATCCAGGCCGCCGAGGAGCTGCACAAGCGCAAGCCCGAGCTGAAGCTGCTGATGCTGTCGATGTACGACAGCGAGCAGTTCCTGTTCGAGTCACTGCGAGCGGGAGCGTCCGGCTACGTGCTCAAGTCGGGCGCCGACCAGGACATCGTCGAGGCCGTGCGCCGGACGATGCGGGGCCAGTCGTTCCTCTACCCGTCCGCGGTCTCGACGCTCGTGCGCGACTTCGTCGATCGGGGCCGGCCGGACGAGGAGCAGCAGCTCGACATCCTCACCCCGCGCGAGCTGCAGGTGCTGAAGCTGATCGCCGAGGCGCACACGTCGAAGGAGATCGCAAACGAGCTTGTGATCAGCGTGAAGACGGTGGAGCGGCATCGGCAGAACATCCTGGACAAGCTGGGGATGAGTGACCGGGTGGAACTGACCCGCTACGCCATCCGCCGCGGCCTGATCCAGCCCTGACGGCCGCCGTGTCCGCCATGGGTGGACGCCCGGGCCCAGATGCGGCCCGCAGCCCATGGCGCCGACCCATCCGGTGGACGAACCTACGGGTACAGCGGGCGGACACCAGTCCCACCACCCCCAGGAGCCCGGGCAGGAGCGCCGACCGCTGTATCAGGGAAGGGCCGGGGCGCGCAGGCGAGGCGCGCCCCGGCCGCGGAATCTCGACGGAAGGGCGGGACGATGTTCGACCTGAGCCAGTTCTTTCGCCAATCCGATGCAAGTGACGATTGGCTCGCGCGGTACCTCGTGACCGAGGCACAGCGCGGACGCCGGATCGCCGATGTGCTTGGGGATCCGGCCGTCCTGCGCCACTCCGACGCCGGGACGCGGGCGCGGGTGCTCGACCGCTCCGACGTCGTCGAGGCGCTGGCCGAGAACGCGGTCGCCCAGGTGCGCGCAGAGATCGCGCGCGGCGCCCCGGCGGGTCGCGGTCGGCCGGTTCGTGAGGACGCCGGCGAGGCGGCCCACGCCGGCTAGCCGCGTCCTCGGACGACCAGCACCGGGCGGTCTGACCGGCCCGCGACCGACGACGAGACGCTCCCGAGCACCGACGCGGCCAGGGCCCCGCGCCCACGCGACCCGATGACGATCATGCCGGCGCCATGGGAGCCGGCCGCCTCGACGATCGCGGCGGCCGGCTCTCCGTGCGTCACGATCGACCTCGTGCTCATGCCGAGGCCCGCGGCGCTGATGAGCCGCTCGACGGCGGCCGGGGAAGGGCCGTCGTTCGCCTCGACCGTGACGACGAGGAGCTGCACGTCGAGCCGGCCGGCGAGATCGGCGGCGGCGGAGAGCGCCGCGCCCGCGCCCTCGCTCTCATCCACGGCGCAGACGATCGGCCCATCACCGAGGATGGGCCTGGAGTCCGGAACGATGAGAGCGGGGCACGGCCCCCGGGTGGCGAGCGACCGCGACACGCTCCCCAGGAGGAGCGCACCTACCGAGCCCAATCCGCGGGAGCCGACGACGACGAGCTCGGCTCCGGCATCCTCCGCAGCCGCCGCGATGACCTCCGCCGCGCCGCCGATCTGCACCCGCCGCTCGATCCCGGGGGCGGCGTCGAGCTCCCCCGCGATCTCCTCGAGCAGGGTGACGCCCGCGGCGCGCATCTGATCGACCATGACGAAGCTGGTCGGCGGGGCGACGCCGGCCTCCCGTGAAGGCAGCGGGAGCGGTACCGCGTGGATGAGCAGGAGGCGCGACCCGAGCCGTCCCGCAAGGCCGTCCGCGAGCTTCGCCGCGTTCCGTGCGCCCGGGGAGTGATCGACCCCGCAGACGATGGTGCCCGACGACCCGGCGCCGCTCGCGCTCACGTTTCCTCCTGGGGCTTTTCCGGCCGGACGACGAGCACCGAGCACTGCGCCTGGTGGGCGACTCGCTCGCTGACGCTGCCCAGGGCCTCGAACGCCCGCAGGCCGCGGCTGCCGACGATCACGAGATCGGCCTGCCGGGACGCATCCACCAACACGCCCACGGGGTGGCCGGGAACCCGTTCGACCTCGTCGATCTCTCGGAGCACCGGCCGGTCGACCCGGGGCCCGCCCTGGGCCGCGATCGTGCGCACCGTCGCGCCGAACCGCTCCCCCAGCTCGGCGGCGATCACCGCCGACACCAGCGCTTCCCGTGACCCGTCCATGCCGACCACGATCGAGGTCGGTGACCAGGCCGCCTCGCCGGGCCCGCGCGCGACGAGCACCGAGCAGGGGGCCTGTTGCAGCAGTGACGTCGCCACGCTCCCAAGTATCACTCCGGCGAGGTGGCCGCCTCCGTGCGTGCCGACCGCGGCCAGGGTCGCCGACTCCCGGTCGAGCGTCGCGAGGAGCGAGGGCGCCGGCTCGCCGTCGAGGATTCGAGCCTCGGCGAGGGGGATGTCCCGGATGTGTTCCCAGGCCGTATCCCGGGTCGCGTTTGCGCGCTCGCGAAGCTCGGCGGCCAGGGGGCCGGCCATCGCCCCGGCACGGCCGGCCACGGGCTCGCGAACCGTCACCGCCAGGATGCGGGCTGGGTCGGACCGGAGCAGGATCGCCTGGCGAAGCGCCTCGAAGCCCGCCGGCGAGCCGTCCACACCGCACACGATGCGTTCGAAGATCATGGTCTCCCGGCTCCGTCGAGTGCCGCGATCGTATCTCGGACGGCCGCGGCGAGCTCGTCCGCGCGGCGAGGATCGTGCAGCGGGCTGCCCGCAGCGGTGACGAGCCGGCGGGCGAGCGCGACGCCCCGCGGCGTCACCCGGCGGGAGAGGTCGCCCAGCTCGTGGGCGAGCTGTTGCAGCTCGCGTTGCTGCGCGCCCGTTCGGCGACGATCCGGGCGCATCAGGTTCCATCCCGCGATCTCGGGCGCGTCGGCGAAGAGGCGGATCGAGCTGGCAAGGCTCGCGCGGGTGCGGGCGTCGGTGAGCTCCCACATCCGCGCCAGCACGACGTCGTCAGTCGCCTGCCCCACGGCGTGGTCGATGATCCACCCGTCCGCGCGGTCGCGCAGAAGTTCGATCCGAATGCACTCGACCAGCGCCCGAACCAGCGCGCACAGCGCGGCGGAAACGGCGATCGCGGCCAGGGCGGCCGTCGAGATGACGCCGAGCGTGACCGCGATTGCCGCACCGGGAACCGGAGCGAGGTAGGGGAGCGTCGGGCGGAGGATCACGCGCCCTCCGCCCAATCCACGCGCCCCGTTCTCGCCCCGGCGCCGTGCCGGCGCCTCGGAGGGCGTCGCCTGGTTCACGCTGCCGCCGGCACGGTGTCGGCGGCCCGCCCGAAGGCGGTGCGAGCCGCGCCGGGTGTCACGACGAGGACCGGGCACGGCGCGGCGTGCAGCAGCCGCTGTGCCACGCTCGACGCCAGCACGCCCACGATCGGTGCGTGGCCGCGGGACGCAAGCACGATTGCATCCGCGTCATGCCGGCTTGCCGTCCGGGCGATGACGTCCGCCGGGTGCTCAAGGATCGAGCGGTGCGCCTCGAATTCGGCATCGATCCCGTCGGCGTGCAGGTGGGTGACCAGCTCGCGGACACGGGCGAGGCGTTCAGCCTCGTCCAGGCGGGCCGGAATGCGGCCGCCGCGTCCGGCCACCATGCGCTCCTGGACGTGCACGAGCACCATGCGGGCGTCGAACTGCGCGGCCAGCTTCCGGGCTACGGGCAGGGCCCGCTCCGAGCCGCTCCCGTCGATCGGGACGATGATCGTATGCATGCACCGCTCCTTCCCTCGCGTGGTCGTTCGACCGAAGGATCGCGGCAAGGGACGGGTTCCACCATGGGGCCGAGCCGGTACCTGGCGCGGCGGTGCGCCCCATCCGCTCCCGCGCCCGTACGGAACGCCGCCGCCGCTAGCCTCGCCGCCGGCGGAGCCGGCCCCGGAGCGCCCGGAACGGCCCCGTTCGCGCCGACGCCGGCTCGGGAACCTCGAGCTGCGGTCCCCGGCGCGCCTCCTCGGCGGCGGCTGCGCGGGCCTCGTCCGGAGGGACGCCGACGAAGAGCATCAGATCGGTGACCGCGATCAGCGCCGCCGCGAGCGCCGCGGTCAGCTCCGCGCTCGGCTCGGCGGCGTCCGAGCGCATCCCGCGCAGGACCTCGAGCGAGCGCTCGACCGCGAGCTGCCTCGTCTCCCTGTGGCCCGGTCGCCGCGCCAGCTCGGCAAGCGTTGCCGCGAACGCGCGAACGCGCGGGCCCAGGAGCCGTCGATCGTCCTCGCCGGCCTGCAGCGACGTGCGTGTGAGGAGCAGGCAGCTGCCGCCGAGGAGGTCGAGGTGGCCCGCATCCTCGTTCTCGCGGACGACCGGTGTGATCTGCGTCCGCCAGGTCAGCGAGTGGCGCGCGACGCGCGCGCTCGCCGAGCGCATGCGCGCGAGCTCCGACAGGTGATCGCGGAGCTCACGCTGGCTCGCGATCGCGCGGTCCGACAGCGCTTCCTCCCCCTCGAGCGCCCGCGCGGTCAGCTCGAGCGCGGCCGCCATCGCGGCGAGCGCGTTCGACTCGACCCGGCGCAGCAGGCGCAGCGGCTCCGGCGAGAAGAGGAGCTGGCTGAAGACGAGCGCGACCCCGGTGCCGATCAGCGCGTCGATCAGGCGCTCGTAGCCGACCTCGCCGTTCGCGACGACGATCGTCAGGATCGCGCCCGCGGCGGCCTGCGCGAGCACGATCCGCGCGCCGCCGAGCGCACGGGCCAGTACGAGCGCGGCGAACATCGCGAGCGCGAGCGAGCCGTAGCCGCCGCCGAGCACGAGCAGCGTCAGCTCCGCGACACCGATCCCCAGGACAACGCCCTGGAGCAGGCGCAGCGCGTTCAGCCCGCGTTCGCCGAGCGAGGTGTTCAGCGACACGAGCGCGGAGATCGGCGCGAAGAAGGGCTGCCGATGGTCGACGACGTGGGTCGCGATCAACCATGCCGCGGTCGATGCGGCGGTCGCCTGCAGGAGCGGCCACAGGTCCGCGATCTGCATGCGCGATCCGAGCGCGAGGGCGCGCCTCGCCGGGCGAATGATCCGGGCACGCACGTCTGCCATCGTCGCATCCTTCGACGCAGACTGCAGCGTCCGGTTTAGGTCGGAGAGGCCTGGGGCAGGGTGGCCGCAGGCGTTGGTCGTTCCCGGCGGGGAGGCGTGGTGCAGGAGAGCCATGTGGTGACATTGGCAGCGCTGCATGGGGTCGGAGGAGGCACGATCGGGGCGCGGGTCGCACGGCGGCTCGGCGTTGAGTTTCTCGACCGGGCGATCCCCAGCTCGGTGGCGAAGCGCGCCGGCCTGCCCGAGGCGGCCGTGACCGAGGCGGACGACGAGCCCCGAAGCCGTTGGAGCGAGGTCTTCGATGCAGTCGGGCGGTCGTCGCCGCCGACGGCTGCCTCCGGCCAGCCCGAGGGGCTCGATCTGGAGCACCGTCGCCTGCATGCGGAGATCGAGCGCTTCCTCGCCGACGCGAGCCGGGCCGGCGGCGTCGTACTGGGGCGTGGCGGCGCGGTCGTGCTGGCCTCGGTCCCCGGGGCGCTGCACGTCCACCTGGGCGGAGACCGGGAGGCGCGGATCGAGCGTGTGATGGACGGGGACCACGTCGACCGCGAGACCGCCGCCCGCCGGGTGAAGGCCAACGACCACGCGCGCCGGGACTACGTCCGCAGCGCCTACGGGATCGACGGCGACGACCCCGGCCTGTACCACCTGATGATCGACGCGGTGTCGCTCGGCGCCGACGTGTGCGTCGACCTGATCGTGGCGGCGAGCGAGTCGTTTGCCCGAGCTGCCGCGGTGGCCGGCCGGCCTGAGGAGGTATCCCCATGCTGAGACCACGTGAGACGTCGACGCGAGACCGCCGGTCACTCGACGGGCTCTGGCGCTTCGCGGTGGACGCCGACGGTCGCGGCCGGGACGAGCGCTGGTGGACGGCGCCGCTGCCGGATGCCCGTGAGATCCCGGTCCCGGCGAGCTACAACGACATCTTCGCCGATGCGGACGTCCGCGATCACGTGGGTGACGTCTGGTATCAGACGTCGACGCGCGTTCCGGCGGGCTGGCGCGGCGAGCGGATCGTGCTGCGGTTCGACGCCGCGACCCACAGCGCTGTTGTCTGGGTGGACGGGACGGAGGTCATGGCCCACGAAGGCGGATACACGCCCTTCGAGGCCGACATCACCGGTCTGGCGGAGCCGGGAACGGAGGTGCGGATCACGGCCGTCGTCAGCAACGTCCTCACCTGGCACACGATCCCGCCCGGGTCGGTCGTGGAGACGGCGGGCGGCCGCCGCCGCCAGCAGGTGTTCCAGGACTTCTTCAACTATGCGGGCCTGCACCGGACCGTCTGGCTCTACACGACGCCCCGGTCGTACGTCGCCGACATCACCGTGCTGACCGACCTGGACGGCTCGACCGGAGCCGTCCGCTACGACGTCGAGGTCGAGGCGGACGGCGGGGATGCCGGCGTCTCGGTCGTGCTTCGCGACGCCGAGGCCCGTCCGGTTGCGCAGGCGACCGGCGCGGCGGGGGAACTGACCATCGCGGACGTCCGGCGGTGGCAGCCGGGAGAGGGATACCTCTACGACCTCGCGGTCGAGCTGCGTGCGGGCGACGGGTCGACCGTCGACGCCTATTCGCTGCCCGTCGGCATCCGCACCGTCCGCGTCGAGGGGACGCGCTTCCTGATCAATGAGGAGCCGTTCTACTTCCGCGGCTTCGGGAAGCACGAGGATGCCGCGGTGCGGGGGAAGGCGCATGAAAACGTCCTGATGGTTCACGACTTCACGCTCCTCGAGTGGCTGGGAGCGAACTCCTTCCGCACGTCCCACTACCCTTACGCCGAGGAGGTCCTGGACCACGCCGACCGGCACGGGATCGTCGTCATCGACGAGACGGCCGCGGTCGGGATCAACAGCGGGCTCGCGGCCGGCGTGTTCGGAGCGGAGCCGCATCCCACGTTCTCCGACGACACCGTCAACGCCGTGACGCAGGAGGCGCACAGGCGCGCGATCCGGGAGCTGGTCGCGCGGGACAAGAATCACCCGTGCGTCGTGCTCTGGAGCATCGCGAACGAGCCCGAGTCGGTGACGCCCGAGTCACGCGCGTACTTCGAGCCGCTCACCGTGGAGGCGCGCCGGCTCGACGCCTCCCGCCCCATCGGGTTCGCCAACGTGATGGGGTCGACGCCCGACGTCGACGTGCTCACCGACCTCTTCGACGTCGTGATGCTGAACCGCTATTACGGCTGGTACGCGAATCCCGGCGATCTCGCGTCCGCCGAGGTGGCCCTGGAAGCGGAGATCACCGCGTGGGCCGCCGCACACGGCAAGCCGATCCTCTTCACGGAGTACGGCGGGGACACCCTCCCGGGGCTGCATGACGTGGTTCCCAACATGTGGTCCGAGGAGTATCAGGTCGAGCTGCTCGCGATGTTCCACCGCGTCTTCGACCGCGTCGACGCCGTTGTGGGAGAGCACATCTGGAACTTCGCAGACTTCGCGACCGCCCAGGGCGTGATCCGCGTCGACGGCAACAAGAAGGGCGTATTCACGCGCGATCGGCGGCCGAAGGCGGCCGCGCACGCGCTCCGGCGCCGCTGGCGCGCCGGCTCGTGATGACCATGCGGGGCGAACCGTCCACCCTGCGGTCCTCGCAGTACCTCGGATACGCCGCCGGCGAGGTCGCGAACAACCTCACGTTCCAGATGGCCGCCGGCTTCGTGCTGATCTACTACACCGACGTCGCGGACATCTCCGCCTCGACGGCCGGCACGCTGCTTCTCGTCGTGCGGCTACTCGGTGGGTTCACGGACCTCCTGGCCGGGCGCCGCGTCGATAAGACCGCCACCCGCTGGGGCAGGTTCCGCCCCTACCTGTTGTTCGGCTCGGTGCCGCTGCTCGCGCTCCTGGTGGTGACCTTCTCGATCCCCGGGGGATTGGGGGGAACCACGACGCTCGTGTGGGCGTTCCTGTCCTACGCGCTCTTCTCGCTGGCGTACAGCTTCGTGAACATCCCCTACGGCTCGCTGGCGGCGGCGATGACGCAGCAGCCCGACGAGCGGGCGAAGCTCTCATCAGCACGGGCCGTCTCCGCGGGCGTCACCATCCTCGTGATCGCGGTCGTCGTCGCGCCCCAGCTGCAGGGCTCCGGCGACCTGCAGCGCTCGCTGAGCGTGACGACCGCGGCCTTCGCGGTGATCGGGTTCGCGCTCTATCTGTGGTGCTTCGCCACCTCCCGCGAGGCTGTCCGTGGCCCGGCCCAGGCGGTCAGCATGCGCGAAACCGGGGCGATGATCCGGCACAACCGGCCGCTCATCCTTCTCTGCCTCGCCACGCTGCTGTTTCTGACGGGCATGTTCTCGCTCACGGCAGTGGCCGTGTTCTATGCGCGCGACGTTCTCGGAAACGCCGACCTCTACATCGCGATGACCGCGGTGCAGACGCTCGCGATGATCGCGGCGGCCGCGCTCATACCCGTGGCCGTCGCGAGCGTCGGCAAGAAGCGCGTCTACATGCTCTCCGGCGTCGTGGCCGCGATCGCCGCCGTCGGGCTGGCGCTCGCGCCCGCGTCGATCCCGGCGCTGGGGATCGCGTGCTACGGCGCTCTCGGTGTGGGCTTCGGTGCCATCAACGCGCTCGTGTTCGCGTTCCAGGCGGACACGGTCGAGTTCGGCGAATGGAGGAGCGGCGTGCGCGCCGAGGGCGCGAGCTACGCCGTCCTCTCCTTCACCCGCAAGGCTGGTCAGGGAATCGGCGGCGCCGCGGCCGCGTACACCATTGGCATCGGCGGCTACGTCTCGGGCGCGGCGACACAGAGCGACGGCGCGGTGGCGTCGATCAGGGTCGCGGCAGGGATCGTGCCCGCCGTGGCGGTCGCGGCGGCGACGGCGGTCATGCTCGCCTACCCGCTCACCGAGAAGGCGTTCCGGTCGGTCGTCGCCGACCTGGCAGAGCGACGTGCGGCCCGCGAGACCTCCGGGCGGGCGGTCGCCCCCACATGAGGGCCGACCAGGTGACCGGTCCCGTCGCCTACCACGGCGAGGGCCCCGTCTGGTCGCCGCGCTGGGGCGGTCTGCGCTGGGTCGACATGCTCGCCGGCGACATCCTCCAGCTCCAGGCCGACGGCACCGTCGGCCGCCGGCACGTCGGCACCGTCGCGGCCGCCCTGCGACCGCGCAGCCGCGGGGGCGCGGTGATCGGCGTCGAGCGCGGCTTCGTGCTGGAGGAGCCGGACGGGACGCTGACGACGCTCGCCCAGCTCTGGGCCGACCCGGGCGTGCGCATGAACGAGGGCGGCTGCGATCCCGACGGACGTTTCTACTGCGGCTCGATGGCGTACGACAAGACGCCGGGTGCAGGCGCCCTCTACCGGCTCGATCCGGACGGCTCGACGCACGTCGTGCTCGAGCACGTGACGATCTCGAACGGCCTCGAGTGGAGCCCCGACGGCTCCCGCGCCTACTACAACGACACCGAAACCTCCCACGTGGCCGTCTTCGCCTATGACGCCGGCGCAGGGCTCGTCAACCGCCGCGTGTTCGTGCCCGTGGCGCGCGAAGAGGGGCGCCCGGACGGGCTGACCGTGGATGCCGAGGGCGGGGTGTGGGTCGCGCTGAACCACGGTGGCGTCGTCCGCCGGTACACCCCCGACGGAGCGCAGGATGCGGTCGTCGAGCTTCCGACCCCGCAGGTGACGGCGTGCACGTTCGGCGGGGAGCGGCTCGAACATCTCTACATCACGACCTCGCGCGAGAACCTGCCGCCGGGCCACGACCCCCCCGCCGGCTCCCTCTTCCGGGCCGACGTCGGCGTCCGTGGACGCCCCGTACGGGAGTTCGCCGGGTGATCCGGAAGCTGGTGATCCTGGGGGTCACGGGGGATCTCGCCAGGCGCTACCTGCTGCCGGCGGTCGGCGCGCTCGACGTGGCCGGTCGCCTGCCCGAAGGATTTCGCCTCGTCGGCGCCGCCCGCGGAGATCTCGACCAGGAAGGGGTGCGGCGGCTCGCCGGCGACGCCGTCCCGGCGCGCATGCTCGCGTACCGCCCCGTCGATCTCGCCGATTCCGCCAGCCTCGCAGCCGCGATCGGCGGGACGCCCGAGCCGGTCGCGGTCTACCTCGCGCTGCCGCCCGCCACCTTCGGGACGACGATCGAGTCGCTCGGCCGGGCCGGGCTTCCGGCCGGAAGCCGGGTCGCCATCGAGAAGCCGTTCGGCGACGATCAAGCGAGCGCCCGCGAGCTCAACGCGCTGCTCGCGCAGGCGGCCATCGATGCGTACCGCGTCGACCACGTCCTCGGCATGGAAACGGTGGCGAACCTGGTGGCGATGCGGGCCCGAAATCCGCCTCTCGAACGCCTGTGGGGCGGCGAGAGCATCGACCGCGTCGAGATCCTCTGGGAGGAGACGCTCGCGCTCGAGGGCCGCGCCGCCTTCTACGACCGCGCGGGGGCGCTGAGGGATGTGCTGCAGAACCACATGCTGCAGCTGCTGGCCCTCGTCGGCATGCCGGCCGGCGCGCAGGACGACGGCCTGCACGCGCGCAAGCTGGCCACGCTCCGGTCGGCGCGCGTCGCGGCGGGCAGCCGCCGGGCCCGCTACACGGACGGGACGCTCGCAGACGGACGCGAGGTGCCCTCCTACGCCGATGCGGAGGGCGTCGACCCTGACCGCTGCACGGAGACGTTCGCCGAGATCGTGCTCGAGCTCGACACCCCCCGCTGGCACGGCGCCCCGTTCCGGTTGCGGGCGGGCAAGGCGCTCGCCGAGCAGCGGAAGCTCGTCCTGCTCCACCTGCGGGGCGGAGGCGAGCTCGAGATCGGCGTCGACGGGCCGAAAGACGCCGTTCTGCGCCTGCGCGGCGCCGGAGACGCGCCGGTCGCGATGCTCGCGCCCGAGCGGCCCGAATCGCTGCCCGCGTACGGCCACGTCCTCCGTGACATCCTGGCCGGTACGAGCGCGTTCTCCGTCGGCGCTGAGGAGGCGGAGGAAGCCTGGCGAGTCGTGGCGCCCATTCGCGCGGCCTGGAAGACGGGTCAGGTGCCGCTCGAGGGGTACCCCGCCGGTTCGGCGGGCCCGGTCTAGTGGCGTGTCCCGACGTTTGCAGCCTTCGAAGGAGGAGCCATGAGTCACGAGACCGAATCGATCTACGGCGGCGTCGAGGCGATGCTCGACGACCTGGAGGCGCTGTACAAGGATGTGCACCGGCACCCCGAGCTGTCGATGCAGGAGACGCGGACCGCGGCCCTCGCGGCCGAGCGACTGCGCGCGGCCGGCTTCGAGGTGACGCCCGGCGTGGGGAAGACGGGGGTGGTCGGGCTGCTGCGAAACGGCGACGGGCCGACGGTGATGCTGCGGGCCGACATGGACGCGCTGCCCGTCTCCGAGCAGAGCGGCCTCGACTATGCGAGCACGACGGACGGGGTGATGCACGCGTGCGGCCACGACATGCACGTGGCCTGGCTGGCCGGCGCGGCGGCCCGGCTGGCAGCGGCCCGGGATCAGTGGCAGGGGACGCTGATGGCGGTCTTCCAGCCGGCGGAGGAGACCGCGGAGGGTGCGCAGGCGATGATCGACGACGGCCTCTTCGACCGGTTCCCCAAGCCGGACGTCGTCCTCGGACAGCACGTGATGCCGGCGCCGGCCGGCAGCATCGGCACCCGCTCGGGGGTGATCACCTCGGCGGCCGACAGCTTCGAGATTCGCATGTTCGGACGCGGTGCGCACGGCTCGATGCCGGAGGCGAGCGTCGACCCGGTCGTGATGGCGGCCGCGACCGTCCTGCGCCTGCAGACCATCGTGTCGCGCGAGGTGGCCCCGGCGCAGTCGGCCGTCGTCACGGTCGGCGCGCTCCAGGCCGGGACGAAGGAGAACGTGATCCCGGACGAGGCGGTCATCAAGCTGAACGTGCGCACGTTCGACGAGGACGTCCGCACCCACGTTCTGGACGCGATCAGGCGGATCGTCGAGGCCGAGGCGCAGGCGTCCGGCGCGCCCGGGCCGCCCGAGATCACCGCGCTCGATCACTATCAGCTCGTTCGCAACGACCCCGGCGCCGCGACCCGGATCCGGACCGCGTTTCGGGCGCATTTCGGCGATGATCGCGTGGTGGACATCCCCCCGATCTCGGCCAGCGAGGACTTCGGCTCCTTCGGCAGCGAGTGGCATGCGCCGTCGGTGTTCTGGACGGTCGGCGGCACCGACCCCGACACGTACCGCCGGGCCAGGGACGCCGGCCGGCTGGCCGAGCTGCCCACCAACCACAACCCGCGCTTCGCGCCTGTGATCCACCCCACGCTCGAGACGGGGGTGGCGACGCTGCTCGCCGCAGCGTGCGCGTGGCTCGCCGCCGGCTGAGCGCGTGCCCGCACCGCCCGCGCTCCTCCACGGCTTCGATCCGACCCTGCTCCTGGTCCTCAACCTGCTCGGGACGTTCGTGTTCGGCCTCAGCGGCGGGCTTGCGGGCGTCCAGGCGCGTCTCGACGCGTTCGGGATCGTCGTGCTGGCCGTGGTGGTCGGCCTGGCCGGCGGCATCACGCGCGACCTCCTGATCGGGATCGCCCCCCAGACGTTTCGGGACTGGCGCTACCTCGCGGTGGCGGGCAGTGCGGGGCTCGTCACCTTCGCGGCGCACCGGCTCCTCGAGCGGCTCGAGCGGCCCATCCTCATCCTCGACGCAGGCGGGCTCGCGCTCTTCTGCGTCACGGGTGCGAGCACCGCGCTCGAACATCGCCTCGGCGCCGTCGACGCGATCGTGCTGGGGGCGATCACCGGCGTGGGCGGGGGCGTGCTGCGCGACATCCTCCTGCGCGAGATCCCGGTCGTCCTGCGCGCCGGCCTCTACGCGATCCCCGCGCTCATCGGGGCCGCGATCGTCGTCGCCGCATCGAAGAGCGGCACCCACAACCTCGCCTTCCCGCTCCTGGGCGCCGGCGTCTGCTTCGCCATCCGCCTCGCCGGCCTGTACCTCGACCTGAACGTCCCGCTCGCGCCCGGGCGCGGCGGACACGACCCCCGCTGACCGGGTGCGCCCTTGCTCGTGATCAGGCGCGGCGCTTCCGCCGCGCGACGTAGCCGCGCAGCCGCCGCCGCTGCGCCTCGTCGAGGCCGAGCTCGTTCCCGAGCGACGCGGCGAGCAGCCGGAGCATGCGCTCGCGTGCCAGCTCCCCGAGCAGCGTGCGGATGGCGATGCCGTCCATGAGCGAGATCAGGCGGTCGGCCACGTCGTCGACGGGCCCGGCCGGCCGGAACTCCCCGCGGCGAACGCCGTCGCGGATCGCGTCCCGGAACAGGTCTCCGAAGGCGCCGTAGATGTTGGCCATCTCGGCGCGGATCTCGGCGTCGCGGTTGGCCTTCGACCAGAACTCGAGCCAGAACGACCATCCCGGGTCGAACGGCGTCGCCGCCGCGTCGCCGCCCTCGGGCGACCCCAGCAGGACGTATTCGGCGAGGCGGAACAACGGATCGGTGCCCGGCGGGACCGCCTGCGACCAGATGGCCGAGATCCGCTCCTGCTCCCGCCTGAACGTCTCCACGAGCAGGCGCTCCCGGGTGCGGAAGTAGTGCTGCACGAGCCCCAGCGAGACGCCCGCCTCCTCGGCGACGTCGGCCAGCCGCGCCCGGTCGACCCCACGGCGGCTGATCACCGTCACTGCGGCGTCCAGGATGAGCTCGCGTCGATCGAGCGTCTCGGCGTCCGTCAGGGCCATGCGTCTGAGAGCCTACCCAGGCTCAGCCGGCCCACGGCCGAGAGGTCAGGCACCCGCGAGCAGCTGCACGGCGCTCGGAGGCTCGCCGCTCGCCGACGCGGACACCGGCCTCCTTGACGCGCGTCGCATCATGGTATAACAATATCACATTATCGGAACCATCTCGGGAGGCCAGCGAGTGGACAGCGATCTGATCTGCGTCGTCACGACCGACATCGACCGCGCGGTCGAAGAGGGGTTTAACGAGTGGTACGAGCAGCACATCATCGACGTCGTGCAGCAGCCCGGCTGGGTCCGCGCCACGCGCTACCGGTGCCTCGACGGCGAGCCCCGCTACATGGCGGTCTACGACATCGCCAGCCGCACGCAGGGGGCGATCGGCTCCTACAGCGAGTGGCCGGAGGCGATGAAACGGATCCAGGACGCCGGCTACGAGGGCTACTGGCCGCGGATCGAGAGCTACCGCGCTCGCAACTACGAGCGGATCTCACAGGTGCACGCACCGGGAAGCTGACCCGGGCGGGCCGCCACCGGAACAAGGAGGGCTCAGATGCACCCGAAAGAACGACGATCAGCGGCCACCAGGCGTCAGTTCCTCGTGCGGTCCGGTGGCGGTGCCCTTGCGCTCTCGGGCGCAGGCGCGCTGCTCGCGGCGTGCAGCAACTCCACGAACGCCGACAGCGGCGGCGGCAGCAGCTCCCGCGGCGAGCCGCTCGGCCCGCTCGGCCTGCCGCTGGCGCGTCCCAACCGCCCCGTCACCCTGCCGCGGTACGAGGACCCGATCGCATCCGGGCTGCAGCCCGAGACCGGGGGCGACTTCAACGTCTTCAACTACCCCGACTACATCAACCCGGCCCTCCTCAAAGCGTTCGGCCGCAAGTACGGCGTGAACGTCAAGCTGACGCCGTACGACGACATCAGCACCGGGATCACCAGGCTCGCGTCGGGCACCGTGCAGCCGGACGTGACCGAGATGACCCCCGACAACCTCGCCCGCGTCGTCGCCGCCAAGCTCGTCAAGCCGCTCAATCTCGACTACATCCCGAACCTCCGAAAGAACGTCTGGCCGCAGCTCGTCGACCCGTTCTACGACGGGAAGTCCCACTACAGCGTGCCCTACGTCGTGTACACGACCGGGATCTACTGGCGCGCCGACCGCGTGAAGCAGGACATCCCCTCGATGTCCAACCCCTGGGACATCTTCTGGCACTCGCAGCCCTACAAGGGCAGGACGGCGATCCTCTCGGAGGTGCGGGAGTCGATCGCGATGGCGCTCCTGCACCGCGGAGTCGACGACATCAACACCGAGGACCCGAAGCTCATCAACGCGGCCGTGAAGGACCTGGAGGAGCTGCACGGCATCTGCAACGTCAAGGTCGGCGACCTCCAGTACACCGCGGTCGCGGAGGACAAGGCGTGGCTGAACCAGGGATGGTCCGCCGACCCGATCGAGGGCTACCTCTTCTACGCCCGCAACAAGGAGGACAAGGCGGCCCTGCGCTACTGGCACGCCCCCACGGGCAAGGGGCCGGTGCAGAACGACCTCTGGTGCGTCTGCTCCACGACGAAGAAACCGGTCCTCGCCCACCTCTTCCTCAACTTCATCCTGGACAACGGCAACGGCTACTCCAACTTCACCGAGTTCACCGGCTTCCAGCCGCCGCTGACCGAGATCGCGCCCGACGTCCTCGTGTCGAAGGGCATGATCCCGGAGACGCTCAGCACCGCCGTCGTCCGCCCCGACGACCTCGGCCCGTCATCGCTTCAGGAGATGACCCTGACGACCCAGGGCCAGGCGCTGTGGCAGAACGCGTACTCCCAGTTCGTGTCGGGAGGGTAGGCGGCCCCGGATGAGGCGACTGGGTAGGATCAGACCGCGCCGCGACCGTCCCGCGGCGCCGCCACGATGACCACCGAACGCCGCCTGCGCCGATCCGAGCTCTCAACGCCGGGCCACAGCGAGAGGATGATCCAGAAGGCGGCCGCCGGCGCGGCCGACCTCGTGTTCCTGGATCTGGAGGACTCGGTCGCCCCGCCGGCGAAGGCGGCCGCGCGCGCGACCGTCGCGAGCGGGCTGAAGGAGCTCGACTGGGGCCGAAAGACACGGGCCGTGCGGGTGAACGGCCCGGAGTCGGAGTGGATCGTCGACGACATCACGCACGTGGCGACCGAGGCTGCGGGGGCGCTGGACGTGATCATCGTGCCGAAGGTGAAGAGCCCGGAGCATGTCGTCTTCGTGGAGGAGATCCTTGCCGAGCTGGACGGCTATCCGGGCGCCGGCGGCATCGGCCTCGAGGTGCTGATCGAGGAGGTCGAGGCGCTGCTGGCGGTCGAGCAGATCGCGAAGGCCTCGGGCAGGCTGGAGGCACTGATCCTCGGGTCCGGCGACCTGGCCGCCTCGCAGGGCGTCCGGACATCGATGCTGGCCCGGTTCGCCGGCGATCCCTGGCAGTACCACCGCACCCGGATCGTCCTCGCCGCCAGGGCGGCGGGGGTGGAGGCGATCGACGGGCCCTACTGGGGCGCGATCGCCGACGTCGAGGGGTACCGGGAGGAGTGCCTGCAGGCGAGCATCCTCGGGTTCAGCGGCAAGTGGGCGATCCATCCCAGCCAGATCGCCCCGGCGAACGAGTCGTTCTCGCCGTCCCCGGAGGAGCTCGCCCATGCGCGGCGGGTGCTCGACGCGTGCCGCGAGGCGGAAGCCGAGGGGCGGGGGGCGATCGCGCTCGACGGCGTGATGGTCGACGCGGTCGACGTCCGGCTGGCCGAGGCCCTCCTCGAGCGGGAGCGGGCGCTGGTCGAGCGGGGCGCCCGGGCGGATGGCTGACAGGCCGTTCGGCCCGCTGGCCGGAGTTCGCGTCATCGACCTGACGTGGATGCTGGCCGGCCCCTACTGCACGATGCTGCTGGCGGATCTCGGCGCGGATGTGGTGAAGGTCGAGTCGCCGAACGGCGGCGATCCGATGCGCGACGCGGGGCCGTTTGCCGCCGGCGACGAGCTGC
>JAICJC010000146.1 GCA_025928655.1 Thermoleophilia bacterium
CGAGACGGCGTGGCTCGCCCAGCACTTCGACTTCCACGAGCTGGATCTCGAGGACGTGCTCTCGACCCGGCAGCGGCCCAAGATCGACGAGTACGACGAGTACCTCTTCATCGTGCTCCACGTCCCCCACTTCAACAAGGTCCGCGGCCGGCTCGACGCGGCGGAGCTGAACGTGTTCGTGGGCAACGGCTTCGTGGTCACGCTCCCGAACGTCGCACTGAAGCCGGTCGGGCGGCTGTTCTCGCAGCTCGAGGCCAACACCGAGCGGCGCGAGCAGTACTTCTCGAAGGGCTCGGGCTACGTGCTCTACGAGATCCTCTCCGAGCTCTTCGACTACTGCTTCCCGATCCTCGACAAGATCGGGTTCAAGCTCGATCGCCTGACCGAGGCGATCTTCACCGAGCGCCGCTCCGAGGAGGTCGTGCGCGACATCTCCGACGTGAAGCAGGAGATCGTCGCGTATCGCAAGGTGATCAAGCCCGAGCGCTCCACGCTGCGCCTGCTGGAGCGCTCGCGCACGCGCTACCTGCCGGAGGACCTCGAGGTCTACTTCGACGACGTCGTCGACAAGGCGGAGCGCATCTGGGACCAGCTCGACAACCACAAGGCGGTCGTCGAGGCGCTCGAGACGACCAACGAGTCGGTCATCGCGCACAAGCAGAACGACATCCTGCGCATCCTGACGATCTTCTCGGTGATCCTGCTGCCGCTGACGCTGATCACCGGCATCTTCGGGATGAACTTCGGCCACATCCCCTTCGCCCGGGACTACCACGGGTTCGTCGTCACCGTCGGGATCATGTTCTCCGTCGCGATGGGGCTGCTCGGCTACTTCCACTGGAAGCGCTGGATATGACGGAGGCGCTCTGGGCGCCCTGGCGGCTCGAGTACGTCCAGGGCGGCGCAGACGCGGAGGGGTGCATCTTCTGCGCGGCCGGCGCCGACGAGGGGTACGACCTGGTGGTGCGGCGGGGCGAGCGCGCCTACGTGGTGATGAACCTGTACCCGTACTCCAACGGGCACCTGATGGTGGCGCCGTACCGGCATCTGGCCGGCCCCGGCGACCTCGACGAGGCGGAGCGGGCCGAGATGTGGCGCCTGCTCGACGAGAGCGTGCGCGCGCTGACGGAGGCGATGTCGCCGCACGGGTTCAACGCCGGCATCAACATCGGCCGGGTGGCGGGCGCGGGCGTCGAGGGCCACATCCACCTGCACGTCGTCCCGCGCTGGAACGGCGACACGAACTTCATGCCGGTCCTCGCCGACGTGAAGGTGATGCCCGAGCACATCACCCGCACGGCCGAGAAGCTCCGCGCCGCCTGGCCCGCCTGACCGGATGGACGCCGACGGCTCACGGCTGATCTTCTGGGCCGCTCCGGACGGAGCGAGCTCGGTCGAGGTCACGTGGATCCTCCCCGACGCGGGGATGCTCGGCCGTGACAAGCGCGTGCCGCGGGCGCAGGCGACGCATGCCCGCGTGCGCCGGTGGGGCGGCCGCGAGCCGGGCGAGGCGGTCATGACGGTCGCGGACGCCGACCGGCTGGTGCATGAGCTGGAGCTCTTCGGGGCGCAGCAGGCGGTCGACGGGATCGAGCATGCGCGTCGCCGCGAGACGTGGATCGCCTCGCTCACGTCCCGCTGCCCGCACTGCGATGCGGCGCGCGCGTACGCGGGACTCGAGCGGCTGCTGGAAGGGTCGCGTGTGGGTGTCGCGTTCTTCGGCGACATCTGGGGCACGTCCAACGTGGACGTGCACGTGTACCAGTGCGCGTACTGCGGGTCTATCGAGCTCTTCCGTGCCGGCGGTCCGATCGACCACCCGGTCCAGGGCAACCGGCCCGCGCACCCGCCGGAAGGGGTCTGACCCCGTTTGGCGGGTCCGTCACGGAGCTGTCACAGGGGTGCAACGCAAACCGTTCGGGGTCAGACCCCGATTTTCGGTCGTCGACCGTGCGGGCGAACAGCAGGTGGTCGCGCCAGGCGCCGTCGATGTAGAGGTAGTTCGGGGAGCGGCCGATCTCGAGGAAGCCGTTGCGGCGCAGCGCGACCTGGGAGCCGACGTTCGAGACCAGCGTCGCCGCCTCCAGCCGGTGCAGCCCCGCCGGCCCGAACCCCCACTCGCACACCCGCCCGATCGCGCCGGTCGCGACGCCGCGGCCGTTCAGCTCCCGCGCCACCCAGTAGCCGAGCCCGCCGTTCTGGAACGGCCCGCGGGTGATGCGCGAGACGGAGATGGCGCCGGCGGGCTCGCCGTCGGCCTCGATCAGGAAGCGGTACAGGCGGTCGCGCGCCCGCTCGCGCTCGAGCAGGCCGAGCTCGAGCCGCTGGCCCTCGAGCGTGTAGAACGAGTCCGGCCGGGGCGGGTCGAACGGCGCCAGGAACGCCCGCTGGCTCGCGTAGAACCGTGCCAGGAGGGCTGCGTCGCCGGCCTCGAGCGGTCGCAGCCTCACGTCCATGTGCCCAGTATCGCGGAACGCGCTCGGTAGACTGCCCGCCCGATGCTCTCGCCCGCCGCCTTCAAGGCCTACGACGTGCGCGGCATCGTGCCGGACGAGCTCGACGCCGATGGCGCCTACGCGCTCGCGCGCGGCTACGTGGCCGCGTTCGAGCCGCGCGTCATGGCGATCGGCCACGACATGCGGCTCTCCTCGCCCGAGCTCGCGGCCGCGGCCGTGCGCGGCGCGGCGGACGCCGGCGCGGCCGTCGTCGACCTGGGCCAGATCGGCACGGAGATGCTCTACTTCGCCGTTGGCGAGTACGGCTACGAGGGAGGTCTCCAGGTGACCGCCTCGCACAACCCGGCCGCCTACAACGGGATGAAGATCGTCCGCCGCGGCGCCCTTCCGGTCGGCTCGGACACCGGCCTCGACAGGATCAAGCAGGCGGCGACCGGCGATCTCGGGACACCCTCCGGCGACGCCGGCGAGGTCACGACGCGCGACGTCTACGGGGGCTTTCACGACCGCGTGGCGGGCTTCGTCGACGCCTCCGCGGTGCGGCCGCTGAAGCTCGTGCTGGACGGCTGCAACGGCATGGCCGGTCCGATGATCTCGCCGGTGCTCGAGCGCCTGCCGGTGGAGGTCTCGGCGCATAACTTCGAGCCCGACGGCAACTTCCCCAACCACGAGCCCAACCCGCTGCTCGAGGAGAACCGCCGCTTCGTCATCGAGCGGGTGCAGGCGGAGGGCGCCGACCTCGGCATCGCCTGGGACGGCGACGCCGACCGCTGCTTCTTCATCGACGACACGGGCCAGTTCGTGCCGGGCGACCTGATCACGGCCCTGATCGCGCAGACGATGCTCGAGCGCCACCCCGGCGCGACCGTCGTCTACGACCTGCGCGCCTCGTGGGCCGTCCGCGACGCCGTCCGCGCGGCCGGCGGCACCGCCCTCGAGAACCGGGTCGGCCACGCGTTCATCAAGGCGCGCATCCGCAAGGAGGACGCGGTCTTCGCCGGCGAGGTCTCCGGCCACTACTACTTCCGCGACTTCTACTACTGCGACACGGGGGTCGTGCCCGCGCTGGTCATGCTCGAGATCGTCTCGCGGGCCCGAAAGCCGCTCTCCGAGCTCCTGCGCCCGTTCCGCGAGCGCTACTTCATCTCGGGAGAGATCAACTCCACCGTGTCCGACGTGCCCGTGAAGCTGCAGCAGCTGAAGGAGCGCTACGGCCGCGAGGCGGAGCGGGTGTCGCACATGGACGGCATCTCGTTCGAATTCCCCGACTGGCACTTCAACGTCCGCCCGTCGAACACGGAGCCGCTGCTGCGCCTGAACCTCGAGGCGTTCGACGCGGGCACGATGGAGGCGCGTCGGGACGAGGTGCTCGACCTGATCCGGGCCTGATGACGGCCGCCGACCACCCGCCGTACCGCTTCGTCCATCGCATCCGGGTCGGGTTCGACGAGACGGATGCCCAGGGCGTCGTCTACTACGGCCGCTACATGCCCTACTTCGATCGCGCCCGGGTCGAGTACCTGCGCGGCCTGGGCCTGCTGACGACCTTGGCCGGCGAGCCGGAGTTCGTGATGCGGGCCCAGCACGTCGAGTACCACGCCCCCGCTCGCTTCGACGACGAGCTGGAGGTGTACGCACGGGTGGAGCGGGTCGGCCGCACCAGCGTCTCGTGGGCGTTCGACGCCTACCGGGCCGACACGGGCGAGCACCTCGTGAGCGCGACCCAGGTGCTCGTCTCGATCGACCCGGCCACGCGCCGCCCGGTCGAGGTCGCCGGCGCCTTCCGCGCCTCGGTGGCGCGGTTCGAGGGCCAGGCGGTCGAGGCGTGAGCCCGGCCGCCGCCGACTACGAGGCCGTGGCCGCCGACATCGAGCGGCTGGCGGGCGCCGAGGAGGACTCGGACGCGATCGTGCGCGGCGCCGTCGAGGCGATCCACGACCGGCTCGACACGTACTCCTGGGTCGGGATCTACTTCGTCGAGGGCGAGGAGCTCGTCCTGGGGCCGTGGAAGGGCCCGGGCGCCACCGACCACGTTCGCATCCCCATCGGCCGGGGCGTGTGCGGCGCCGCCGCGGCCAGCGGCGTCGCCGAGATCGTCGACGACGTGAACGCCGACCCGCGCTACCTGGCCTGCTTCCCGTCCACCCGCTCGGAGATCGTCGTCCCCGTGCTCTACGAGGGCGCGGTCGTCGCCGAGATCGACGTCGACTCGGACATGCCGGCCGCGTTCGGCGACGCCGATCGCGCGTTCCTCGAGCGGGTGGCCGCCGCCATCTCGGCCGCCTGCCTGGTGGGCTGGGACACCGGCGGGATGGACTGGGGCGCGCCCGAGAATTGGGCGTAACCACGCTCGCTTGAGCCGCGTCCGGGGGCCGTGGTATACCTGCGCGGTATCAGTGCGGGTACGGGTGCCCGTGCGCATGAGGGGAGAACCACATGGCGGAAATGGCCGAGTCCGGGACCGGGAGGCGGCTCTTCGTCCGGCAGTCGTCGGGCCTCGTCCGTGATGTCAGCGTCACGAACGCCCTGTTCTTCAACATCGCAGCCTTCGTCGGCGTCGGGCTGACGCTCTATCCGGCCTTCTACTCGCTCGCCTTCGTGCCGGTGTGGCGGTTCGGGTTCCTCTCGGAGTACGGCGTCGCCGCCATCGTCACGGGCATCTTCTGCATCCCGCTGGCCCTGATCTTCGCGTCGCTGACCTCGGTGATGCCGCGCTCGGGCGGCGACTACGTCTTCACGACGCGCATCATCGGCCCGTTCCTGGGCTGGCTCGAGTCGTGGACGCTCGTGATCGCGTCGATCGCCATCATGGCCTTCGAGGTTCCGCTCGTCCTGCGAAACCTGCAGATCACCGGCCGGATCATCGGCATCGGCGCCGGCGGCCACTTCTTCAAGAACGCGAACACCTGGTTCACGAACTCGACGGGGTCGATCACGGGCTGGAACGGCCTGATCTGGTCGCTCGTCGTGCTCGCGGTCATCGCCGGCATCGTGCTCCTGCCGACCCGCCGGTTCCACCGCGTCGTCACCGTCATGGCCGGCATCGGCGTCGCCAGCTTCGTGCTCATGTTCGTCTTCGGCATGCTGGCGACCAGCCACTCGGACTTCCAGCACAACCTGCCCCACTACACCCAGGGCGTGTCGGCCCAGAAGATCGCCGCCTCCGGCAGCGACATCCTCCCCGGCCACACGAACGACTTCCTCGGCGACCTGTTCTCGCGCACGGTCTTCCCGTTCATGCTCGGGATCGTGTTCCTGCAGTTCATCGGGTTCCAGTACTCGGCCTACATCGCCGGCGAGGTGCGCGGGAACGTGAAGCGGGGCGTGTCGGTCGCGCTGCTCGGGGCGCTGCTGGTCGGCGTCCTCGCGAACTCGCTCTACGTCGACCTGTTCACCGATCACATCGGCTTCAACACGGCCACCAGCTGGGGCTACGGGTACTGGGGCGGCGTCACGAACGTCGCCCTCCCGCTGGGTCAGCCGCCGTCGATGCCGCTCATGGCGGTGATCGCGAACAAGACGCTGTGGCCGCTGTGGGCGCTGATCAGCCTGGCGGGATCGATGTTCCCGCTGCTCCTGTGCCCGGTCTACGTCAACTTCATCAGCCGCATGGGGCTCGCCTGGAGCCTCGACCGGCAGATGCCGGAGTGGTTCGGCGTCGTGAGCGAGCGCATGGCGGCCCCGCTGAACGCGATCCTGGCGACGCTCGGCCTGACCGCCGTGTTCCTCTGGTGGCAGAACTTCGCCGTCCTGCCCAGCTCGATCGCGCCGCCGGACGGCAAGCTGAACCTGGTGGCGACGCTCTGGTTCTCGATCTTCATGGCCGCCCTGACGTGGATCATGCCGGGGGTGAACGCCATCCTGATCCGTTTCCGCAGACCCGATCTGGTGCGAAACGCGCCGTACCGGCGGTGGCTGCCGTGGCTGGGCGTGGCCTGGATCGTGTTCCCGATCTGGATCTACTGGTTCGCGGCGATCAAGCCGATCTGGGAGAACCTGACGAACAGCGGCCAGGGGCGCCTCGACTACCTGAACAACAGCGGCATCACGGGCGCGCTCGTCTTCACCGCGGCCGGGCTCGTGATCTGGGCGATCATGAAGGTCGTGCAGCGCAGCAAGGGCGTCGACACCAGCATGCTGTTCGCGGAGATCCCACCCGACTAGGGCGGGGCGCGACATGGCGAAGACGACGCGGATCTACCTCGCGAGCGACTTCCACGCCGCCGAGAAGGCGTGGCGGAAGTTCCTGAACGCGATCAAGCTGAACGTCTACAAGGCGGACATCGCGCTCGTCGCCGGCGACTTCACCGGCAAGGCCATCGTCCCCATCGTCGAGAACGGCGGCACCTACTCGGCCGAGCTCTTCGGCGTCCACCGCCGGGCGGGCTCGGCCGAGGAGCTCGCCACGCTCGAGCGCGACATCGCCGACGTCGGCTACTACTCCGTGGTCACGAGCGCCGGCGAGACCGACCGGCTCGCCACCGACGCCGCGGCCCGTGACGAGCTCCTGCACCGGCTCATGAACGAGCGCATGGAGCAGTGGATGGCGCTCGCAACGGAGCGGCTCGGAGACGGCCCGGTGCCGCTCTACGTGATCCCCGGGAACGATGACGACTTCGGGATCGATCCGATCATCGACAACGACGCGTACTTCCCGCAGAACGCGGACGGCCGGGTGCTCGACATGCCCGGCGGCATGCAGCTGCTGGCCTACGGGTGGTCGAACAACACCCCCTGGGATACGCCCCGGGAGGTGAGCGAGGACGAGCTCTTCGAGCGGCTGGACGGCCTCGCGGCGCAGGTGCGAGATCCGCGCCGGTCGGTCTTCATGATCCACGTCCCACCCCACGACTCGGGCCTCGACACGGCGCCGATCCTGGACGCGAACCTGCGCCCGACCGTCTCGGCCGGCGACGTCCTGCGCGGGCCGGTCGGCTCGACCGCGGTGCGGCGCGTGATCGAGAAATACCAGCCGCTGCTCGGCATCCACGGCCACATCCACGAGTCGGGCGGCGAGCGCCGCATCGGCCAGACGCTCTGCATCAACCCGGGCAGCGAGGCCAA
Organism: Thermoleophilia bacterium; assembly: GCA_025928655.1. Lineage (GTDB taxonomy): Bacteria > Actinomycetota > Thermoleophilia > Gaiellales > JAICJC01 > JAICJC01. The sequence continues at coordinate 7,521 of JAICJC010000146.1, forward strand.
TCACGGCATCCTGCGCGGCTACCTCGTCGACATCGGCCCGAAGGGGGTCGAGCGCGCGCTGCGCGTCGAAGGCTGACGCGAGCGCGCGCTCGGCTCCCCGGACGCTCAGAACCCGAAGGCGGAGCGCATCCCCTTCGTCGAGGCGTCGCGGGCGTGGCCGACGAAGGTCGTGATCCCGAGCATCCGCTCCGTCGTCTGCAGCAGCGAGTAGTGGCTGAAATAGACCGAGCTGCGCTTGCCCTTGCTGATCCAGGGTGAGAGCAGCACCGTCGCCACGTGGCAGCTGACGTCGCCGCGGTTGGCCGGCGCCTGGCAGTTCTCGCCGTCGGAGTTGCCGCCGCCGTGCGAGCCCTCGTCGAAGGTGACGAAGATCGCGGTGCGTCCGCTGCGATACCCCTGCGTGTGCAGGAGCTTGGGGATCCATGTGCGCAGCCAGTTGTCGCCGACGGTGATCGCGTTCGAGCCGCTCGTGCAGGGGATCTCCATGTCCTTGCACTGGTCGGGGGCGATGAACGCGTAGCGGGGCAGACCGGGGCCGGCGATGTCGTGGCGCAGGCCGTCGAGGTTCTTGTCCCACTTCGGGCAGTGTCCGGCCAGGCCGGTGTAG
>JAICJC010000010.1 GCA_025928655.1 Thermoleophilia bacterium
CCCAGATGTCCTCGCGGCCGAAGCCGAAGCCGAAGGTCTTGAACCCCATGGACTCCATCGCCACGTTGCCGGTGAAGACGAGCAGGTCGGCCCAGGAGAGGGCGCTCCCGTACTTCTGCTTGATCGGCCACAGGAGGCGGCGGGCCTTGTCCAGGCTGGCGTTGTCCGGCCAGCTGTTCAGGGGGGCGAAGCGCTGGGCGCCGCTGCCGCCGCCGCCGCGCCCGTCCGCGATGCGGTACGTGCCGGCCGAGTGCCAGCTCATCCGGATGAAGAGCGGCCCGTAGTGGCCGTAGTCCGCCGGCCACCATTCCTGCGAGTCGGTCATGAGCGCGATCAGGTCGCGCTTCAGCGCCTCGACGTCGAGCGACGCGAACCGCTCCCGGTAGTCGAAGTCCCCGCCCATCGGGTTGGAGAGATCGGAGTGGCGGTGGAGCACCTGCAGGTCGAGCTGGTTCGGCCACCAGTCCTGGTTCGTCCTCGGCCGCGGGGCGGCGGGAGTCGGGCTTGCGATTGCCGGGTTTTCGCTTTCGCTGATGCTGTCAGTCACGTCCGCCTCTTCCTTCTCACAGGGCTGTTCGAGTCAACCGGCTGCGCGCGCGCGACCGCGCGCGCGTCGTGGAGCCCGGATTCTCGCCGGTCCGCGCGGCCGGTGCGTCGGTGCGGAGCGGCGCCCGCGACTGTTTCGGCCCCTCGCGGCGGTGGGTAGGCACTGCACGACGTGGTGCCCGACGCACATGGAGGCGTGGTGACGGTCGCGCAGGTCGTGCGAGAGGCGGCCGGGATCGTCGACCCGACCGACCAGGACGCGCTCGTCGGCGATCTCGAGCGGTGGTTCGAGGACGACGACGATCCCGTGGAGGCGGTGCCCGACCTCGACCGGCGGATCGCCGGCGCCCTGGACGAGCTCGACCCGGAGGACGACCATCCCGGGATGTCCGTCGCCGCCGCGGTGGCCATCTACCTGGCCACACGGCCGCGGCACGAGCCCCGCGACCGGGATGCGGTCATCCGGCAGGCGATCCGGCTCGCGTACGGCAACGACGTCCCGGCGGGAGTCGCCGGCTGGGCCGGTCTGCAGTAGGCGTCACGGCGCGTCCGCCCAGACGAGGAACATGTCCGTGGACTCCGAGCCCTTGGAGCACGAGCCCGTGTGTTCGCGCAGGTCGAACGAGCATGAGCCGCCGCCCCGGAGGGAGCAGTGATCGCTCGTGTGACCAGGCGACCACCGACACCGGGCGGCGGTGAAGCCCACATCGGTCACGAGTGGTCTCGCGAACGCCAGGGCCGATACCGGGGTCGGTGACGCCCCCGCCCCCGACCGGGCCACGAGACCGGCGCCGGCGGGAAGGCCGACCAGCGCGAGCACGACGAGGGCGACCTCCAGCCTGCGACCCACCTCACACGCCTGTCGAGAGCGGCCACCGTCCGGCGCAGAAACGGTCATGGAACGATCATACGACCGGTTGCCACGGGATCGGGGACACTGCACGCGTGACGACCTTCTCGACCGGCCCCGGCCGACCCGGATCGCGGCCGTGGGCGGATGAAGCGGTGCGCCGGATCGAGGCCGACGCCAATCGATCGACCGACACGCACCTGCACGTGTTCTCGCTCCCGGAGGCGTGGGGCGTCGACATGTACCTGAAGGACGAGTCGGTGCATCCCACCGGGTCACTGAAGCACCGGCTCGCCCGCTCCCTCTTTCTCTACGGGCTCTGCAACGGCTGGATCCTCGAGGGCACGACCATCGTCGAGGCGTCCAGCGGTTCGACGGCGGTCTCCGAGGCGTATTTCGCGCGGTTCCTCGGGCTGCCGTTCATCGCCGTCATGCCGGCGTCCACCAGCCCGGAGAAGATTGCGCTGATCGAGGCGCAGGGCGGCGCCTGCCGGCTCGTCGACGATCCGACGTCCATCTACGACGAGGCGCAGCGGGTCGCGGCGGACACGGGTGGCTACTACCTCGACCAGTTCACGTTCGCCGAGCGCGCGACCGACTGGCGGGGGAACAACAACATCGCCGAGTCGATCTTCAACCAGATGGCGCTCGAGCGGCATCCGGTGCCGGCGTGGATCGTGGTCGGCGCCGGCACGGGCGGCACGAGCGCGACGATCGGGCGCTACGCCCGCTTCGGGCGGTACCCGACGCGGCTCTGCGTCGTCGATCCCGAGCACTCGATCTTCTACGGGTCGTGGAAGGGCGACCCGACCGCGGTCACCGGCCTGCCGTCGCGCATCGAGGGCATCGGCCGCCAGCGCCTCGAGCCGTCGTTCCTGCCGGACATCGTCGACCGCATGATCCAGGTTCCGGACGCCGCGTCGATCGCGACGATGCGCCTCGTCCACGAGCGCACCGGTCGAAGCGTGGGCGGTTCGACGGGGACGAACGTCTGGGGCGCGTTCCACCTGGTGTCGGAGATGCGGTCACGGGGCGAGCACGGGAGCATCGTCACGCTGATCTGCGACGGCGGCGAGCGCTACGCCGACACCTACTACAGCGACGCCTGGGTGGCGGAGCAGGGGCTCGACCTCGATCCCTACGCGGAGGCGCTCCGCACCTTCCTCGAGTTCGGGGCGTTCCCCGGCGCCGGAGCCGACGCCTCCTAGACCTCGGTGATGACGCGCTGGATCTGCTCGACGACCTCGGGCGGGACCTCGTCCATCCCGTGCGTGTCGCGCGCGTGTGACTGGATCTCCTGGAAGAGCACGCCCTCGTCGTCGTTGCGGGCGACCCACTCGCAGCCGAGCACCACGTCGCCGCATTTGAACTGCTTCATCCCGTCCTCCCTGAGCCCGTTTCCACCGGCCCCATACTAGAACGCCGAAGTACGATCACCGCGTGTGCCGCATCCTGGCCTACCTGGGCGATCCGCTGCCCGTGCATCACCTGCTCTTCGACACGGACAACAGCCTCGTGCGCCAGTCGTACCGGCCGCGGATGATGAACACCTTCCTGAATCTGGCCGGGTTCGGGATGAAGGCGTGGGACCCGGCGTCGCTGAGGCCGGACGAGCCGTTCAGCTACCGCGCGACGACGCTGCCGTCGTTCGACCGCAACCTGCGCTTCCTCTCGGCGAAGGTGGCGCCGACCTGTGTCGTCGCCCACGTGCGCGGCGTGACCTACTCCGACGAGGCGGTCGTGGGGGAGACGAACCTGCACCCGTTCCACTTCCCCGGCACCCGGGTCGTCCTCGCCCACAACGGGCATCTCCGTGAGTTCCGGCGCATGCGCTACGCCCTCGTCGAGCACATCCGCCCCGAGCTCGCCCAGCGGATCGAGGGCACGACCGACTCGGAGTGGATCTACGCGCTGGTCCTGTCGCAGCTCGCGGATCCCTTCGGGATGCCGGACACCCGCGAGCTGGCGGACGCGACGGCGGCGGCCCTCCGCATCCTCCGGTCACTTCGCGTCGAGCGCGGGATCGACACCTCCTCGCCGGTGAACCTCTGCGTCAGCACCGGCCGCAGCCTCGTCTCGACGCGCTTCTCGTTCGACTACGGCTGGTACCCGCCCGAGGACGAGATGCTCGAAACCGACCTCCCGTACGTGAGCCTCTGGTACGCGATCGGGGGTGAGTACGCCCGGCGCGACGGCGGCTGGGAGATGACGGACGGCGATCCGGCCCGGTCCCTCATCATCGCCTCCGAGCCGCTCACGGTCGACCATCCGGGGTGGTTCGAGGTGCCCGAGTACTCGATGCTGACGGCGGAGCTGTCGCCGGCCGGGCTCGAGTTCGAGACGCGCGATCTCGATGTCTGACCCGGACACCGTCGGCTTTCTCGCAACCGTCCCGCTGCTCGACGGGCGCGACGAGGCGACCCTGGCCGACCTGGCCCGGATCCTGCGCCTGCGGACGATCGCGAAGGACGAGGTCGTGTGGCGCCAGGGCGAGGACGGCCGCGAGATGCTCTTCGTCGTCGAGGGCGCCCTGTCCGCGTCGCTGCACGTGCCCGGTAACCGCACCGTCGAGATCGGCAGGGCCGGCCCGGGCGATACGGTCGGCGAGGTCGCCCTCCTGGACGGCGGCCCCCACACGATGAGCGTGCGCGCCGTCAAGACGACGACGGCGTTCGCGCTCGGGCGCGTCGATCTGGCCGCGCTGCTCGCACCGCAGGACCCCGCGGCCTTCGGCCTCAGGCGCGCGGTGGCGGCGCTTCTGACCGCGCGTCACCGCAACCAGTTGGCGCATCTGGCCGACTCGCTCGGCGGGGATGCGGCCGGCCCGCCGGCGGAGGATGCTGACCGGGCGTTCGCCGAGCTCGAGTATTGCGGCCCGCCGGACAGCCGCTACGTGCGCCGGATGGCGACCTTCCATGACTTCGACCCGCTCGCCCTCTGGGGGTTCCTGACATCGGGCAGCTATGCCCGCTGCCCGCGCGGCCGCACCCTGCTCGCCGAGGGCGCGCCCTCGACCGCCTGCTACCTCACCATCAACGGCGCGGTCGAGCAGGTGCTGGCGCGCGGCAGCCGCCGCATCCGGGTCGGGCTGGCGGGGCCGGGGAGGGCGTTCGGCTACGAGGGCCTCGTCGACGGCGGCCCATCGCCCGTCACCGCCGTCACGCGGGAGAGGGCGCTCCTGCTCGTCCTGCCTCGCGACCGCTTCACGACGCTTTTCCACGGCGAGGACGCGGTTGCCCGCGTGGTCCTCGACGTCATCCAGCGCGAGCTCGTGGCCACGCTCCGTCAGACGCTGCGGCCGCACGCCCGACTGGCGGCGAGCATCTGACCATGGGGTGCGGCCGCGTCGAACGAAGAGGAGAGGAGGAGCGGACGACGGGTCTCGAACCCGCGACCTTTGGCTTGGGAAGCCAACGCTCTACCAGCTGAGCTACGTCCGCGCGGTGCTCGTGAAACACCCTACCAGCTTGACACCGGCCCGCATCGACGGCGATCCTCGGTCCGCCATCGAGGAGGGAGCAGACCCGTGTCCGAGACCACCGTTCGCCAGCCGTTCGGCTATCACCTGAGCCTGTGCCCGGCGGCCCCCGAGCCGCCGTTCGAGGACCCCGGAGAGCTGGAGCGGGTGTGGGGGAGGCGCTGGGGGGCGAGCGACGAGGTCGGCCGCCTGCGCGTCGTGCTCGTCCGCGCGCCGCGCGGCGAATGGTCGCGCGTCCGGGCGGATGCCTGGAACGAGGCGGCCGGCGCGCTCGTGGATCCCGAGGGCGGCTGGTACTGGGAGTCGCGCGAGGAGCCCGACCTCGACCTGGTGGCGGCCCAGCACCGGGGGCTCGTCGACGCGCTGCGGGCCGAGGGGGTGGAGGTGGTGTTCGTCGAGGGCGACGGGCCGCCGCACCTGACCCGGCCGATCTACACCCGCGACCCACTCGTGACCGTCCCCGGCGGCGCCATCATCGGCCGCATGGCGCCCGCCATGCGGCGCGGGGAGGAGCCGCTCGTGACCCGTGCCGTCGCCGCCGCCGGCATGCCGATCCTGCGCACGATCACGGGGACGGGGCTCGTCGAGGGCGGCAGCCTCGTCAAGCTGCGCCCGGAGGTGGCCGCCTACGGCACGTCGATCCGCTGCAACGAGGAGGGCGCCCGCCAGCTGCGCGCGGCGCTCGCCGACCTCGGCATCGAGCTGATCGTCGTGCCGATGGTGGGCTGGTCGATCCATCTCGACGGACACCTGGGGATGCTCGCCTCCGACGCGGCGCTGGTCGAGGTGAACGGCCTGCCGTACTGGTTCCTCGACCGCATGCGCGCCCTGGGGATCGAGACCATCCCGTGCCCGGCGGGCGAGGAGTGGGCGATCAACTCGCTGGCGCTCGCGCCCGGCCGGATCCTGATGTGCGACCGCTACCCGCGCACGCGGGAGCTGCTCGAGCGGCGAGGGATCGAGGTCGTCGCGATCCCCTACGACGAGATCCAGAAGGGCGGCGGCGGCGTCCACTGCTCGACCATGGAGCTCGTCCGCGACCCCGCCTGAACCCTGCTACCATACCCCCATGGGGTATCAAGCGGCACCCGGGCGCGAGGTGCGCCTCCAGATCGACGGGATGCACTGCGCGTCGTGCGCGGCCCGGGTGGAGCGCGGCCTGAACCGGGTCGCCGGCGTCTCGGCCAGCGTCAACTACCTGACCGAGCAGGCCACCGTGCGCTGCCCGCCCGGCGTGGCGGTGGAGGAGCTCGTCGGCGCCATCGAGTCAGCCGGCTACAGCGCCCATCCGGCCGTCCGCGACCACGACGGCGGCCATCACCACCACGACGAGCCGGACGGGCCGCTGCGCCGCCGCCTGGCCGTCGCCGTCGTGCTGACCGTGCCGGTCGTGCTTTTGGGCATGATCTCCGCCCTGCGCTTCTCGGGCTGGGAGTGGGCCTCCCTCGCCCTCGCGACCCCGGTCGTCTTCTACTCCGGGTGGGGCATCCACCGCTCGACCGTCGGGAGCGCCCGCCACGGCGTCGCCCAGATGGACACGCTGATCACGCTCGGCACGCTGGCCGCCTGGTCGTGGTCGGTCGTCGTGCTCCTCGCAGGGCTGGATGCCGACACGTACTTCGAGGTGGCCGCGGTCGTGACGACGCTGATCCTGGTCGGCCGCCTGCTGGAGGCCGGCGCCAAGCGACGCTCGGGCGACGCCATCCGGCGCCTGCTCGAGCTCGGCGCGCACGATGTCCGCGTCCTGCGCGACGGGCGCGAAGAGCGCTTGCCGATCGAGGCCCTCGCCGTCGGCGACCTGTTTGTCGTGGGGCCGGGGGAGAAGGTGGCGACGGACGGCGTCGTCGAGGACGGCCGCTCGGCCGTCGACCGATCCATGCTGACCGGGGAGCCCGTGCCCGTCGACGTCGGCCCGGGCGACGGCGTCACCGGCGCGACGGTGAACGCGCACGGCCGCCTCATCGTCCGCGCCACCCGCATCGGCGCCGACACCGCGCTGGCCCGGATCGCCGCGCTCGTGGACGAGGCCCAGTCCGGCAAGTCGCCCGCGCAGCGCCTGGCCGACCGCGTGTCGGCGATCTTCGTGCCCGCGGTGATGGTCGTCGCGGTCGCCACCCTGGCGGGGTGGCTGCTGGCCGGCGCATCGGCGTCCGCCGCCTTCACCGCCGCGGTCGCGGTGCTCATCATCGCCTGCCCGTGCGCGCTCGGCCTGGCGACGCCCACGGCGCTGATGGTCGGCACCGGCCGCGGCGCGCAGCTCGGCGTCCTCATCCGGGGGCCGGAGATCCTCGAGCGCACGCGCCGCATCGGCACCATCGTGCTCGACAAGACGGGCACCGTCACCGAGGGGCGGATGGAGCTCGCCGGCGTCACCCCGCTGAACGGGGCCGGCCGCGCCGACGTGCTGCGGCTCGCAGGGGCGGTCGAGGCCGCCTCCGAGCACCCCATCGGCCGCGCGGTCGCCGCCGCGGCCCAGGCCGAGACCGGCGAGCTGCCACCCGTCCGTGACTTCCAGAACCTGCCCGGGAGCGGCGTGCGCGGCACGGTCGAGGGCCACGCGGTCGAGGTGGGCCGCGCGGACGGGGCGATCACGGTCTCGTGGGACGGCGAGCCGCGCGCGCAGCTGGCGGTCCGCGACGCCGTGAAGCCCACCAGCGCGGACGCCGTCTCGGCCCTGCGCCGGATGGGCCTCGTGCCCGTCCTTTTGACCGGCGACAGCCGGGCGACGGCGGAGGCCGTCGCCCGCGAGGTCGGGATCGAGCACGTGATCGCCGGCGTCTCGCCCGCAGGCAAGACCGAGGAGATCCGCCGTCTGCAGGCGTCCGGCGAGGTGGTGGCGATGGTCGGCGACGGCGTGAACGACGCTCCCGCGCTCGCCCAGGCCGATCTCGGCCTGGCCATGGGGACGGGGACGGACGTCGCGATCGAGGCGAGCGACCTGACGCTCGTCTCCGGCGACCTGCGCGCCGCCGCCGACGCGATCGGGCTGGCGCGGCGCACCCTGCGCACCATCAGGGCCAACCTGTTCTGGGCATTCGCCTACAACGTCGCCGCGATCCCGCTCGCGGCCGCCGGCCTGCTCAACCCGGTGATCGCCGCCGCCGCGATGGCGGCGTCGAGCCTGTTCGTCGTCGGAAACTCGCTGCGCCTGCGCCGGTTCCGCGGCGTCCGCGCGGCCGTCCCCGAGGAGGTGCGCGCGTGACCTACGGCTACGTGAACGACAAGGAGGCGCTGATCACGCGCCTGCACCGGATCGAGGGCCAGGTGCGCGGGATCGAGAAGATGGTCGCCGACGAGCGTTACTGCATCGACATCCTGACGCAGATCGGCGCCGTCTCGACCGCGCTCGAGACGGTGGCGCAGAAGCTGCTCGAGGAGCACGCGAACCACTGCGTGGCCGGCGCGCTCGCCTCCGGGAGCCGGGAGGAGGCCGAGGAGAAGACCCGTGAGCTGCTCCAGGCCGTCCAGCGGTTCACGCGCACCCGCTGACGGGCGCTGCTCTAGGCTTGCGCCATGCTGAGCGCGAGGTTCGAGAAGGCGGTCTCCTACGCCGTCGACGCGCACGCCACCCAGGTGCGCAAGGGCTCGGGCGTGCCGTACATCGCCCACCTGCTCGGCGTTGCCGCGCTCGTGCTCGAGGACGGCGGCGGCGAGGACGAGGCGATCGCCGCCCTGCTCCACGACGCGGTCGAGGATCAGGGCGGGCCCACCCGGCTGGCGCAGATCCGTGACCGCTTCGGCGCGCAGGTGGCCGACATCGTGGAGGGCTGCAGCGACTCCATCCTCGAGATGGGGGCGGCGAAGGCGGACTGGTGGGAGCGCAAGTGCGCGCACCTCGACCACCTGGCCCACGCCGACGGCGATCTGAAGGAGCCGCTCCTGCGCGTCTCGCTGGCCGACAAGCTGTCGAACCTGCGCGCGACGGTCCGCGATGCGGGCCTGCGGGGCGACGGGTTCTGGAAGGTGTTCAGGCAGGGGGCGGCGAGCCAGCTCTGGTACTACGGCCGCATGAGCGACATCTTCCGCGCGCGGTGCCCGCAGAGCACGATGCTGCCGGAGCTGGAAGCGCTGCTCGCACAGCTGGCCGACGTCGTGCCCGAGAGCGACCGTGCGCTGGCCGAGCGCTACCGGGCGGAACGCTGCCCGCCGGTCTAGACGGCCGTGCCGGGGCGGAAGCGCCATCCGTCCCCCTTCTCCGTGCGTCACCCCTAGGATGGCGGTCGTTCGCACCCTGCGGGGTGAAATTGCGGTGTCGGGGTGGTGAAGAGATGGCGGCGGCGCTGCCGTACGGCGTCAGCGAGATCCTGGAAGCGGCCGGCGCGCCGGAGTCGGCGCTCGACCTCGGCTGCGGCTCCGGCCGCCTGACGCTCGAGCTCGCCCGCCGCGGCGCGGCGGCGACGGGCGTCGACAGGAGCGCCAAGGCCCTCGACGCCGCCCGCGCGCGGGCCCGTGCGGCGGGGATCGACGTCGTCTTCGCCCAGGCGGACATCGACGAGGCGCTGCCGTTCTCCGGCCGGGCATTCGCGGCGGTCACGAGCCGCCTCGCCCTCATGATCGCGCGCGACCCGCCGGCCACGCTGCGTGAGGCGGCCCGGGTCGTCCGGCCCGGGGGCGTCGTCGTCACGGCCGTGTGGGCCCGGATCGAGGAGAACCCGTGGTTCGGCGAGCCGCGTGCGGCCGTGGCGGAGGCGCTCGGCCCCGACCGGGCGGCGTTCGCGCGTGTGTTCGGCCGGCTCGGCGACGCCGACGAGCTGGCGGAGCTGCACCGGCAGGCGGGGCTGGCCGACATCCGCGCGGACGTCCTTCGGGACGAGCTGCACCTGGCCGACCCCGAGGCGCACTGGCGCGACCTGGCCGGCCGCATCGGGCACTACACGCGCCTGGATGCGGCGCTCGCGCCGGATGAGCGGCAGCGGGTCGCGGACGTCCTCGCGCGCCGGCTGGCGCCGTTCCACGCGGACGCCGGCCTGCGGCTGCCGCGGGCCATGGTCGTGGTCAGCGCCCGGCGCTGAGGACCGTCAGAGGATCATCCGGCGCGCCTTGCGCGCGCGATGTGCCAGGAAGCGCGTCAGACGCTCCCTGCGCGTGCGCTTGCGACGCGGCCAGACGACGACGTCGATGGCCGCGAGCTCGCTGACGACACGCTGCCGAAGCGTCGTCAAGTCCTCTTTCATCTGCACCTGCTCCACCGCACCTCCATAGCGCCGGAAAGTATCCCATTCCCGGCGGTCGGCGTCTACACCGGCATCCACATTGTGGCAGACCGCGATCAGGTTCCCGTTAGGGCCAGGTAACGATCTGGAGACAGAGTTCGTGCCCGACACCCGATGTTCGTTCGGGCGGCTGATGTGGTTCGCCCGCCGATCGCGGAGGTTGCCGCCGGCCGCCCGGAGTGCGACCATGTTCGTGATGGGAGTGACGTACGAGCTGATCGACGCCCCGTATCCGTACCTGTGTGCGGTGTACCGCTGCGTGTGCGGCGGGGTGCAGGTGCAGCACGGCGGCGACTCCGCGACCCCTCCCGAGCGGTGGGAGCGGCACCCGGTCGACGGCGACGAGGAGCAGTTCCTCTGCCCGGGCTGTGCCGCGGAGGCGCGCCGGCGGGCGGCGGCGGCCGATCCCGATCCCGCGGCGTAGGGGAAGCCGACCGTCCGTCCGCGCGTTGTCCGTCCGACCCCGGACCTAGCATTTGGGGGAATGGATGAGCGCAAGCATGAGCTGGCGATGGCCATCGACCTTCGCCTGGCCGATCTTTGGGCAGAGATCTTCGAGGTCGAGCCCGCCAGGCTCGATCCCGAGCTCCTGGGGTGGTTCCTGCGCGCGGCGTACGGGCAGGGCTACACCGACGCGCTGCGCGAGACGCGGCGCGGGCAGCTCTGCCTCGATCTGGGCTATCGCGTCCCCGATCGCACGGCGTAGCGACCGACCCCGTCTCGCGCAGGGCCGGTGGTAACCTGATCGGCATGTCGCCGCGTCCGCGCCTGGTCGTCGCACTCGTGGTGGGGTCGCTACTCGCCGTCTTCCTGGCCTACCAGGCGCTGTTCAGTTCCGGGACGCTGCTCGTCAGCGTCGCCCAGCTGCGGAGCGACGCAGACGGCGCCGCCCGGAAGCAGGTGACGCTGACGGGGACGGTCGTCCGTGCAACGCGCGACGGGACCCCGATGCGGTTCGTGCTGCGCGACGAGTCGACCGCCCAGACGGTGCCCGTGTCGTACCGGGGTTCGGTTCCGGACGCCTTCAAGACCTCGCGCCGGGTGATCGTTACCGGACGGCTCGAGCGCGGGGTCTTCGTGGCGCAGCCTGACACGCTGCTCACGAAGTGCCCGAGCAAGTACTCGTCCGGCGGATCGTAGGAGCGTCGGCCTGACCACCCTCGGCCGCGTCGCCGTCTACCTCGTCTTCGCGCTCGCGGCCTACGCGACGGTAGCTGCGGTGGTGGCCGGCCTGCGCCGCGACCGCCGCGTCATGCGCAGCGTCCGAAACGCGTTCGCGGCCGCCTTCGCGGCGGCGCTCGTCGCCATCGCGGCGCTCGAGTACGGCCTGGTCACCGACGACTACTCGCTGCAGGTCGTCTACCAGCACACGAGCCGGAACCTGCCGCTGATCTACAAGATGACGTCGCTGTGGGCGAGCCAGGAGGGCTCGCTGCTCCTGTGGCTCACGGTCCTGAGCGGCGCGGCCGGCGTCGTCATGTTCCAGAACCGGCACCGCAACCGCGAGCTGCTGCCCTGGGTGGCGGCGGTCATGGGCGGGATCGGCGTGTTCTTCGCCGGGCTGGCGGCGTTCGTCTCGTCGCCGTTCGCGCACGTCCCGGGGGCCGTGCAGGCCAATGGCGCCGGGCTCGACCCGTCGCTTCAGAACCCGTACATGGCGGCCCACCCGCCGATGCTCTACCTGGGCTACGTCTCGATGTCCGTGCCGTTCGCCTTCGCGATGGCGGCGCTGATCACGCGCCGCTCGGACGCGCGCTGGCTGGTCTCGGTGCGGCGGTGGACGCTCGTCTCCTGGACGGCGCTCGGCATCGGCATGCTGCTCGGCGCCCACTGGGCGTACGTCGAGATCGGCTGGGGCGGCTACTGGGCCTGGGACCCGGTCGAGAGCGCCGCGCTGATGCCCTGGCTGGCGGCGACCGCGTTCCTGCACTCGGTGATGGTGCAGGAGAAGAAGGGGATGCTGAAGATCTGGAACATGGTGCTCGTGATCGCCGCGTTCGCGCTCTGCATCTTCGGCGACTTCCTGACGCGCAGCGGGGTCGTGCAGTCGGTGCACTCCTTCGTCCAGTCCGCGGTGGGGCCGTGGCTGCTCGGCTTCCTGGCCGTCGTGCTGGCGGGCTCCCTGAGCCTCCTGATCACGCGCCTGCCGACGCTCAAGGCCGACCACAAGCTGGAGTCGGTGGTGTCGCGCGAGGCGACGTTCCTGTTCAACAACCTGCTCCTGCTGGCGCTGGCGTTCGCCGTCCTCTGGGGGGTCGTCTTCCCGATCCTGAGCGAGGCGGTGCGCGGCGTCCGGGCGACCGTCGCGACGCCGTACTACAACTTCTTCCTCGTCATCTTCGGCCTGCCGCTGCTTGCGCTCATCGGGATCGGGCCGCTGATCGCCTGGCGGCGGGCCTCGCCGGGGAGCCTGTGGCGCACCTTCCGGTGGCCGGTGGTGTGCGCCGTCGCCGGAGCGGCGCTCCTGGGCCTGCTCGGGCTGGGCTCGAGCGTCGCCGGGCTCACGGCCCTCTCGCTGTGCGTGTTCGTCACCGTGACGATCGGCATGGAGTTCGCCCGCGGCACCTCGGCCCGGCGCGCGATCGCCGGCGGCTCGTGGCCCCGGGCGCTGCGCGACCTGGTGAACCGCAACCGCCGCCGGTACGGCGGCTACGTCGTCCACCTGGCGATGGTGCTGCTCGTCGTCGGCGTGACGGCGTCGACCGCCTACTCCTCGGTCGACGAGGCCAACCTGGCCGTCGGCCAGTCGATGCGCATCGACGGGTACACGCTGAAGAACACGGGCCTCTTCCAGCGCAAGGGGCCGAACTACACGCTCGACTACGTACGGCTGCAGGTTTCGAAGGGCGGCAAGCCCCAGGGCATCCTCGAACCGGGCCTGCGCGAGTACACCACGGGCCAGGTCGGAAACGAGGTCGACATCCGCTCGAGCCTGTTCACGGGCACCGACCTCTACTCGATCCTGCAGGCGCCCGACCAGAACGGCAACGGGGTGTCGGTGAAGGTGCTCGTGAACCCGGCCGTCGGCCTCGTGTGGCTCGCCGGCGTGGTGTTCGCGCTCGGGGCGCTGATCACGATCTGGCCCGACCCCCGGGAGGCGCGCCAGCTCGCGCGCCGCTACGGGGAGCTGCTCGCCCGCAGCGAGGCATGAGCACCGTCGCAGTGGTCGTGGCGGTGGCCGTCCTGGTCACCGGCGCGGTGCTGTTCGTCGCCTGGCCGTTCGCCTCTCCCGATCCCGAGCCGCCCGAGCAGGCGCTGAGCGACCGCGACCGGCGCGTGCTCGAGCTGCGCGAGCGCCGCGACGAGGCCTACGCCGCCCTCCACGACCTGGAGCAGGATCTGCGGACGGGCAAGATCACGCCGGCCGACTACGAGCTCGAGCGCGGCCGCCTGCGGTCGGAAGCGGCCGCGGCGCTCCGGGAGCTCGACGGGCTTTCCGGGCCGGATCCGCTACGCTAGCCAGACTGCGCGAGGAGGACCAATGGCCGGTTTGATGTCCCGATTCACCACGCTCTTCAAGGTCAAGGCGAACAAGGCGCTCGACCGGGCCGAAGACCCGGGCGAGACGCTCGACTACAGCTACCAGAAGCAGCTCGAGATGCTGCAGAAGGTGAAGCGGGGGGTCGCCGACGTCGTCACGTCGAAGAAGCGGCTCCAGCTGCAGACGGCGAAGCTCGAGGAGAGCATCGTCAAGCTGGACGGGCAGGCCCGCCAGGCGCTGGCCGCGAACCGCGAGGATCTGGCCCGCACGGCGCTCGAGCGGAAGACGCTCATCCAGGGCCAGCTGCAGGGCCTCGACGCGCAGATCACGCAGCTCGAGCAGCAGCAGCAGACGCTGATCGACCAGGAGCGGCGGCTCTCGGCCAAGGTGGAGTCGTTCCGCACTCAGAAGGAGGTCGTGAAGGCCCAGTACTCCGCCGCCGAGGCGCAGGTGCGCATCGGCGAGGCGACGACGGGCCTCGGCGAGGAGATGTCGGACGTCGGCATGGCGCTGAACCGCGCGCAGGACAAGACCGAACAGATGCAGGCCCGCGCGGCGGCGGTCAACGAGCTCGTGGAGACGGGCGCGATCGACGACCTGACCGCCCCGGCCGGGTCCGACCTCGACCAGCAGATCGCCGCGCTCACGGCCGGGAACCAGGTCGACAGCGAGCTCGCCAAGATGAAGGCCGAGCTGGGTCAGGGTGGCGGGCCGGCAGGGGAGCTACCGACGGGCGCGTCCGCCGAGGCCGCGCCGGCCGAGAACGTCTCCGCGGAGGAGCCCCAGCCATGATCGTGCGCATCCTCGGCAAGGGGCAGTTCCGGCTGGATGACGGCCTGCTCGGCCGCCTGAACGAGCTCGACAACGGCGTCGCCACCGCCGTCGCGGCCGGGGACGCCGACGGGTTCGGCCGCGCGTTCGCCGACCTGATCGGGATGGTCGAGACCGAGGGGGTGCCGGTGCCCGACGACGAGCTTGTGACCTCTGACCACGTCCTCCCGCACACCGACACCACGCTGGAGGAGGCCCGCGAGGCCTTCGCCGGCGAGGGCGCGATCCCGGGCTGACGTCCCGATCGGGGTCAGACCCCGAACGGCGGTCGTTGCCGATTCGTGACGCTTTTGTACGGGGTCTGACCCCAGGCAGGGTGGGGACAGTCCCCGGCCGGGGACTCTCCCCACCCGGTTCGGCTACCGGCTCAGCCGGTTCGCGGCGCGGATGATCGCGTGCGCCTGGGCGATCCACGCCCGGGCCTGGGCCGCGCCGACGGGGTCGCCGTCGAACGTGGCCGCGTCGAGCGCCGGGGCGATCCTGTCGGCGAGCCTGTTGCGGCGCACCGTGAGTCGGGCGATGCGGTTCTCGATCCTCGAGTAGACCGCGTTCGAGCCCTTGATCGCCTTCGTGGACGCGGCGATCCCGTCCTCACCGACGACGCCGAACGGCGCGTCGATCTGCTTGAGGGCGGCCCCGAGGCGCTTGACCAGCTCGGTATGCGTCCGCAGGCCGGCGGGCAGCGCCCCCCTGGTCAGCACGGACAGGATGGCCCGGCCGTCGTGGCCGTAGTCGTCCCGCAGGCCGGCCAGCGCGAGCATCGTCGGGCGCAGGTCGGTGTGATCCGTCCAGGGCCTGTGCGTCTCGCCGAGGTGCCGGACGCCCGGGCCCACCATCCCGATCCAGGTGTTCGCCACCTCGGGGACGAGGCCGCCGTGGTTCCATGCGAACCCGGGCTGGACCTGCGAGCACGGGCTCGCGGCCGTGCACGTCGTCCCGCCGGCGTACCCGAACATGTCCGGGTTCAGGAAGCTGATGAACGTCGGCGTGCGCAGCGGGTCGCCGGTGACCATGTGCAGGAGGCGCATGCCCACCGGGTCGATCAGCTGCCGGCTCACCGCCACGTCGTGCCCGGCGTAGGGGTTCGACGCGCGTAGCGCCGCCACGTCGTGCTCGAACGTGCGCGTGACGGTGGCGTCACGGGCCGGGTCGCCGGTCAGGTAGAAGGCCGGCGCCATGTCGCTGTGGACGTCGAACGGCGTCGTGTTGTTGCGCTGGGTGGCCAGCAGGCCGCGCAGGTTCACGTTCACCTCGCCGACCGCGTTGCCCGGGCAGGTCGCCATCGACGTGCTCGGGCAGGTCACGTGCGAGTACCGGCACGGCGTCGTGACGCCGTCGCAGGACGGGTTCGACGGCGGGCCGCCGGCGAAATGGTCGCCCTCCTCGACGGTGACGACGAACAGCGTGTTCGACTTGTTGATGCCGTCGCTCTGCAGGCGGGCGAAGAAGCGCGCGAACGCCTGGTCGTAGTCGTGCAGCTGGCTCACGTAGCCGGCCTCACCCGGGCCGTAGGGGCCCGTGTCGACGCCGGTCGAGTGGTTGTCGTGGGCATCGGACAGGTAGGCGTAGGTCACCGGGATGCCGTGCTCCTGCATCGCCGCGACGTACGACAGGGAGACGTCCGGGGTCATCCCGTCGAAGCCGGGGAACCCGACGTTGCCGTGCGTGTCCTCGATCGTCTTGCCGCTCAGCGTCTGCACCGGCCCGTTGGGGCTGATGACCGGCGCCACGTACTTGTTCCCGAACAGCGCGTCGAACCCGGTGTACCCGCCCGGCTCGTCGGGCAGGAGGTCGGGCTTCGCGTCGGTCGAGCCGGCGCACACCGACGTGCCGCCCTTGGCGCAGTGGACGGCGATGCCGACGAAGTCGGCCGCCGCCTTGTCCGGGTCGGTCATGGCCTCCTGAGCCTCCGGCGATCCGGCGCCGAACACCTTCGGCACGTCCGGGCCGGTGTTCTCGAGCTCCATGTTCGCCAGGCCGGCGGCGCCGAAGTCACAGCCCGCGCGGGTGTAGGGCACCCACGGAGCCGGGGCCTGCTTGCCCTTGTCCGTGACCATGTTCGGGGCCGTGTCCGACGGCGTCGAGGTGGTGGGGTCGAAGATCCCGTCCGTCCAGTACGCGAACGAGACGCCGGTGCCGGTGGTGCCGTCGGCGTGGTAGTAGCGGAAGCTGTTCGCCACCGACTGGCCGTGCCGGTCGGGGTAGACGCCGGTCAGCGACGTCAGAATCCCGTTCGCCGTGTGGGAGATCAGCTGCGTGTGATCGTTCGCGAGCAGCGTCCCATTCCCGCGCAGGAAGTTCAGCAGGTGCGGCATCTGCTCGAGGTCGGACGGCACGTTCGCCCGGTCGCGGCGCAGGTGCGTGTTGTCGAACTGCAGGTAGATCACGTGCTTGATCGGGCTCGACCCGCCCGCGCACGGCAGGGCGCCCAGACCTCCGGGCACCGCCAGCGGCGATGCGGTGTCGGCGACCGGCGCCGCCGCGGCCGGCGCGGCGCCGGCCGGCTTCGGCCGCGCGTGGCTCCTGTGCGGCGTCGCGCCGACGGCGGTGGCACCACCGATCGCCAGCGTCGTCGCCGCCACGAGCAGCGCGGTCAGGGACCTTCGGGAGACCATCTGCCCACCCCCTATGGTGTTGAAGGGACCGTTACCGGAACCTCCCTGCCCAGGTGTGACCACGCGAAAACGGGCCGGTTCAGAATCGGTAAGGGGCGCATCCGATTAGGGCAAGCCTCCCGGGCCGGCGACCCTCTCGCCGGCCCGGGGAGACGGTGCGCTCGGCGGCGGACGGTGCCTGGGCGTGGCTCGTCTCGAACCGCAAGGTGGCGCGACCGTTTGGCGTGTGCTGCCGCGGGCAAGGCTACCCGGGAGGCGTTAACGCCTGGAAATGAACGCGTAAGGGATTCGCGCGGGCCGGTGGCGCGGTGGCCGAGGCCCCGCAGCGGAGCTCTCCGGCCCTTGCCGACCGGCTCAGACCGGGGCGTCCCAGAGGGGGTACCAGCGCTCGAGGTCGGGCTCGATCGGGAGCTCCTGTTCGAGCTTGGCCTGGAGCTGCAGCTCGCGCTCGGAGTCGCGCTTGTGGTTCGCGACCGGGACGAACGGATAGAAGGACCCGCGCTTGAAGTTGTAGATGAAGCGGACGTGGCCGGGCTCGAAGCCGAAGACAGCGCACAGGAGCTGCTCGCCGAAGCCGTCGTCCGTCATCGACTGGGCGGCCACATGGATCGTGGTGACGAGATCCTCGAAGTCGTCGTCGCTCAGCTTCAGCCACTCGTAGCCGAACTCGTCCACCGACCGGTCCATCCGCGTGCCCTCGTCGCGGAAGGCCAGCTTCACCATGTCCTCGATGTCGGCGCCGCTCTCGCGGAAGCGGGCCGAGGCCATCGGCTTGAAGCAGATCGCGGCCGTCTTGGAGGGCGCGAGCCCGAGGCTCGTGTCGAGCGTGATCTGGGCGGTCGAGATGGCGAAGAGCCGCTCGAGCGTCGGCTTGGCGACCTTCGTGCGCCCCAGCAGTCCGTCCAGGAAGCCCATGCGGTGAGGCTAGAGCGTCTCGAGCTGGCGCTCGAGCCGGCGCAGCTGCTCCAGCCGGGCCTCGAGCGGCGGATGGTCCGACACGATCGTCGAGATGCCGCTCTTGAGGCCCGCGGGGATGATGAAGAACTGGTTCAGGCCCTCCGCCATGCGCATGTCGCGCTGGGGGATGCGGGCCATCGACCCGGAGATCTTGACGAGCGCGGAGGCGAGGCTCGAGGGCGACTTGGTGAGGACGGCCGCGCCGCGGTCGGCGGCGAACTCGCGGTAGCGCGAGAGCGTCCGGATGAGCACGAACGAGACGGCGTAGACGACCATCGAGACCAGCAGGATCACCATGAACGACGCGCCCGAATTGTCGCGGTCGTTGCGCCCGCCGCCGAAGCCGCCCCCGAACCCGCCGAACATGCCGAAGTAGAAGCCCATCCGGGTGATGAACCCGGCCACCATCGCGAAGAAGCTCGCCAGGGTCATCACCGCCACGTCGCGATGGGCGACGTGGGAGAGCTCGTGCGCGAGCACACCCTCGAGCTCGTGCGGCTCGAGCCGGTCGAGTAGGCCCTGCGTGACGGCGACGGCCGCGTGCTTGGGGCTGCGGCCGGTCGCGAAGGCGTTCGGCATGTCGGTCGGCACGATGGCGATGCGCGGCATCGGCAGGCCGGCCGTCAGGCACAGCCGCTGCACGATCGCGTGCAGCTCGGGCGCCTGGCTCTCGTCGACGATCTGCGCGCGGGCGGAGGCAAGCGCGATCTTGTCCGACGTCCAGTACTGGACGGCCAGGAGCCCGCCGGCGAGGACAATCACCACCGGGAGCGCCAGCCCGACGCCCTGCAGAAGGACGACGAAGAAGATGACGTAGACCAGCCCGAGCAGGAACACCGTGCCCGTCATGCGGGCCACGAGGCCGGGATCGCGGTCGAGCGTGCGTCGTCTGCGCGCCATGGGAGAAGTGTATCCGTCCCGCCTAAAGGCTTCGTGAGCCCGTCAGGCCAGGAAGTGGATGTCGGGGAGGTTGCGGAAGCGCTGGTGGTGGCCGAGCCCGTAGCCCACGCAGAACCGCTCCGCCGCGGTGAACCCGACGTAGGCGACGTCCAGCTCGACCAGGCGCCGGTGGGGCCGGTCGAGCAGCGTGCAGAGGCGCACCGACTCGGGCGACCGCGCCCGCAGCGAGCGCAGCAGGTTGTGCATGGTGAGGCCGGTGTCGATCACGTCTTCGACCACGACGACCTGCTCGCCGCGCACGGGCTGGTCGAGGTCTTTCAGCAGCCGGATACGGCCGCCCCCGCGGTCGGTGCCCGAGTAGGCGGAGAGCGCCATGGTGTCGAGCCGGTGGGGGACGGTGAGCGCCCGCGAGAGGTCTGCGGCGAACACGGCCGCGCCCTTGAGCACCGCCACGAGCACGAGCGGCCGGCCGCGATGGTCGCGGTCGATGGCCGCGGCCAGCTCGGCCACCCGTGCGGAGACGAGCTCCGCGGGCAGGTACACCTCGCCGGGCGCGGACGCCGCCGCTCGCTCGGCGAGCGTGCTCATGCCGGCCGGGCCAGGTCGTAGCGGTCGGCGAGCGCCTCGATGTCGCGCCGGTAGAGCATCTTGATGCGGACGTCGGGATAGAGCTCGCGCAGGCGCCGCATCTTGCGGTTCTTCTTCGTGACGAGCGACTGCTTCATCGTCGTCACCTCGATGTAGAGATCCTGCTCCGGCAGATAGAAGTCGGGCGTGAAGGCCGTGCGCACCTCGCCGCCCGGCCCCGCCTCGAGCACGAACGTATGCGGCTCGTACTGCCAGGCGATGCCGTGAAAGTCGAGCATGCGACTGAGGTCGCGCTCGGTCTCGTTGGCGAAGCGTGGGGGCATCCGGCCGTGCCAGGGTAACGGCCGGGTCGGATGGCGCCCGTCTGGAGCGGCGCCCGTGTGGTCGGTACGATGCGGCTCCCATGGCCGAGGTCCGCCCGTTCGTGATCGCGCACCTGTCCGACCTGCACTGCGGCTCGCCGTACTTCGTGGAGAACCTGCTGCAGCGGGCGATCATGGAGATCAACGCGCTCGAGCCGGACGTGGTGGTGTGCTCGGGCGACCTGACGACGTTCGGGTACAAGCAGGAGTACCGCCAGGCGCGGGACTACCTGGGACGGCTCGAGTGCCCCGACGTGATCACCGTGCCGGGGAACCACGACTCGCGCAACGTCGGCCACGTCCACTTCGAGGAGCTGATCGGGCCGCGGTCGTCGGTGCTGCACAAGGCGGGGATCACCTTCGTCGCCGTCGACTCGTCGGAGCCCGACCTCGACAACGGCACCGTCGGCCGCGGCCGCTACCCGTGGATCGAGGAGCAGTTCGCGCCGCCGGCCGACTTCCGCGTCTTCGTGCTCCACCACCATCTCCTCCCGATACCCGGCACGGGCCGGGAGCGCAACGTCGTCCACGATGCCGGCGACACGCTCGAGGTGCTGCAGCGCGCGAACGTAAACCTGGTGCTCTCCGGCCACAAGCACGTGCCGTACGCCTGGCGGCTGGAGGATCTCTTCGTCGTGAACGCCGGCACCGTCTCGTCGCTGCGCCTCCGCGGCCACACCCGCCCCTGTTACAACATCGTCGAGGTCGGCCCGGCCGAGGTCGGCGTATACCGCAAGTACCCGTTCCACGGCCGCGAGCGCCTGATCCGGTTCTCGCCCGAGACGGCCGAGTACGAGAAGCAGTCGCCGCCGCCGCACGACTCCGCCTCGGGGCGCCAGTGACCGCCCGCGCCCTCGCGCTGGTGGACGGCGAGCACTACCCGCGCGTGGTGCGGGCGGCGATCGCCGCCGCCGGCCCCGATGACGAGGTGGTGGCGGCGCTGCTCCTGGGCGGCACCGAGAAGCTGCGCGGGGCGCCCGACTACGGCGTCCCGCTCGAGGACGCGGGCCGTGACGCCGCCGCGGGGATGGTCGCGGCGGCCCGCAAGCACGACGCCGGGCGCATCGTCGACCTCTCCGACGAGCCGGTGCTGAGCGAGCGCGAGCGCTTCCGGCTCGTCAGCCACGCCCTCGCCGCCGGGCTCTCCTACCGCGGCGCCGACTTCGAGTTTTGGCCGCCGCCGCGGCCCCCGGCCGGGGTGCCCGCCATCGCCGTGATCGGAACCGGCAAGCGGATCGGGAAGACCGCGGTCTGCGGCCACCTGGCCCGCCTCCTGGGGGAGCGCCACCGGGTCGTCCTCGTCGCGATGGGCCGGGGCGGGCCGGAGCAGCCGGAGCTCGTCGACGGCGCGGCCGAGGCGCCGACCCTCGACGACCTGCTGGCCCGCTCGCGGGCCGGCCAGCACGCGGCCTCGGACTTCCTCGAGGACGCCGCCCTCGCCCGGGTGACCGCCGTCGGCGCCCGCCGGTGCGGGAGCGGCCTGGCGGGGACGCCGTTCCTCTCCAACGTGCAGGAGGCGGTCGCCGTCGCCCGCGGGCACGACCCCGAGCTGCTGCTGCTGGAGGGGTCGGGCGCGGCGCTGCCGCCGGTGGCCGCCGACCGCACGCTGCTGGTCACCTCGGCTGCCCGGCCGGCCGTCGAGCTCGAGGCCGGGCTCGGCCCCTACCGGGTCCTGGTCTCCGACGTGGTCGTGATCACCATGAGCGAGGCCCCGCTCGCCGAGCCGGGCCAGGTCGAGGCCGTCCGCGCGGCCGTGCTGGCCGCCCGCCCGGACGCGACCGTGGTCGCCGCGGTGCTGCGGCCGCACCCGGCCGAGCCGGTCGCGGGCGAGCGGGTGGCCCTGTTCACGACCGCCGGCGCCGCGATCCACGATCGGCTGGCGGCGTTCCTGCGCGACGAGCACGGCGCCGACGTGACCGCCGTGGTGGGGTCGCTGAGCGATCGAGCGGCGCTGGCCGCCGACCTAAAATCGCCCGGCGTCGCGGCCGCCGGCACGTACCTGATCGAGATCAAGGCCGCCGCGATCGACGTCGTCGCCGAGGCGGCGCGGGAGCGCGGCGCGCGGGTGGTCTTCTGCGACAACCGGCCCCGGTCGATCGCCGGGGAGCCCGACCTCGACGCGGTGGCGCTCGACCTGGCCGCAGGGGTGGTGGCGGTGGGTGCCTAGGCGGCCGCGCCTCCCTGCATGGCTGCGGCGCGACCCGGGCCCGGGTGCGCCTGCGCCCCCGCCGGCGCGGGAGCCGCGCATCCTGGCGACCCGGGGCGCACCGATGCCGTTCTCGAAGGGGCGGATGGCCCAGGCCCTCGTGCTGGCGGGCGCCGACCCCGAGCGGGCATACCAGATCGCGATGCGGATCGAGCGCGAGGTGAACGCGACCGCCGCCGAGGAGATCCCGATCGACCAGCTCCACGGCATGGTCGAAGACCTGCTGCGCGAGGAGGGGCCCGACCTCGTCTCGCGCTACCACGGCTGGCGCGAGGTCCTGCGGCTCGACCGCCCGCTGATGCTCCTGATCGGCGGCGCCACGGGAACCGGGAAGAGCACCCTCGCCACCGAGATCGCCTACCGGCTCGGCATCAGCCGGATCACCTCGACCGACGTCATCCGCCAGGCGATGCGCGCGTTCTTCGCCCAGGAGCTGATGCCGGCGCTGCACTACTCGTCGTTCGACGCCGCGGACGGCGTGAAGATCCCGCTCCCTGACCCCGACGACGAGGATCTGGCGCTGTACGGGTTCATCCAGCAGGCGGGCCAGGTGGCCGTGGGCGCGAACGCCGTCGTCGAGCGGGCCGTGCTCGAGGGGCTCCCCACCGTCGTCGAGGGCATCCACGTCGTCCCCGGCCTGGTCACCGCCGACAAGCACGCCGGCGCCGTCGTCGTGCAGGTGATGCTGACCGTCTCCGACGAGGAGGTGCACCAGGCGCACTTCTTCACCCGTGGCACGGACTCCGGCGGGCTGCGGGCGATGGACCGCTACCTGAGGCGCTTCGGCGAGATCCGCCGCATCCAGGAGTATCTGGTGGCACGGGCGGAGAAGCAGGGCTGGCCGGTGGTCGAGTCGGCCGACCCCGCCCAGGCGCTCCTGACGGTGATGGACCTGATCCTCGAGCGCGCCACCGCCCGCTCCGCCGCGGTACCCTGAGCTGATGGCGTCGACGGAGCGGGAGGTCCGGCCGGAGGTCGAGGCGGGCGATCCAGGGGTCGCGGCCCGCTGTCCGTGCACCGACCTCGCGGCGGTGACGGAGCGCAGCGCGCTCGCCGCCGGGCGGCTGCTCGGCCGCGGCGACCCCGAGATGGCGGACGAGGCGGCCTCGGTGGCGATGCGTGAGGCGCTCGACGCGGTGCCGATCTCCGGGGCGCTCGTGATCGGCCGCGGCGATGCGGGGCATGCCCTCCACGAGGGCTCCGAGCTCGGCTCCGGTGGCCACCGGCTCGATCTGGCCTGCGACCCGGTCGGGAACGGCACCGCCGTCGCCGGCGGTCGCCCGGGCGCGCTCTCGATCCTCGCGGCCAGCGATCCCGGCGGCCTGATGCAGGTGCCGCGGATGTACATGCGCAAGATGGCGGTCGGGCCCGTGGCGAAGGGGCGTATCGACCTGCGCCGGCCAGTGCGCGAGAACCTCGAGGCGATCGCCGACGCGTTCGGGCGCAGGGTGGCCGACGTGACCGCGATCGTGCTCGACCGGACGCGCCACGACGATCTCGTGGCCGAGATCCGCGATGCCGGCGCCCGCATCAAGCTGATCGCCGACGGCGACATCATGGCCTCGATCAGCGCCGCGATCCGGGGGACGAACGACCACCTGGCGATCGGCATCGGCGGGGCGCCCGAGGGCATCATCGCCGCGGCGGCGCTGCGCTGCCTGGGCGGCGAGATCCAGGGCCAGCTGTGGCCGATGAGCCGCACCGAGATCAACCGCGCCGCCGACGACGGGATCGACGACGTCAGCCGCATCTTCGGCATCGACGATCTCGTCCGCGGCCCCCAGACCGTGGTCGCGACAGGGATCTCCGGCGGCGACCTGCTGCGCGGCGTCCGCTACATGGCCGATGGTGCCCGCACCCAGTCGCTCGTCCTGTGCTCGCGCTGCAACCGCGTCCGCTTCATCGACTCGATCCACCTCTTCTCCGGCGACCGGCACGATGAGATCCGCCTCTAGTCCCCCCGGGTGGGGACCCTCCCAGCTCGGTGGGGACGGCCTCCATGGCGCCGCTCCGCCGGGCGGCGAGATACGCTCACGCGTGTGAACGCGAACCCCGAGCCGCTCCTGTACGAGCTGCACGACCGCGCCCGGGAGGCGGGGCTCGAGGGCTACCGGCGCATGTCCAAGTCCGCGCTGCTCGAGGCGCTCGACGGCGTGGAGCCGGGGCCGGCGACCGTCGAGTCGGCGGTGCGTGGCGGGCTGGGGCTGATCACCTTCCGCGGCGGCCGCGAGAACGCGCTCTCCCTGGAGGCGCTCGAAGCGCTGGCCGGCGCGGCCGAGACGCTCGCGGAGAACCCCGAGGTGCGGATCGTCGGCATCGTCGGCGGGGGCACCCGGATCTTCTCCGCCGGCGCCGATCTGAAGGCGCTGCAGGGGCTCCCCGGCGAGGAGGTCGGCGGCCGCGGCGCCGCCGCGCTCGAGCGGATCGAGGCGGTGGCCGTCCCGACGGTCGCGCTGCTGAACGGGCACGTCGTCGGAGGCGGGATCGACCTCTCCCTGGCCTGCGACTGGCGGGTCGCCGTCGAGGGGGCCAAGCTGCGCTTCATCCACAACGAGCTCGGCTACACGCCGCCCTGGGGGGCGGCGCTGCGCCTGGGGGCGCTGATCGGCCGCGGGCCCGCGCTGCGCCTGTTCGCGACCTGCGAGCTGCTCTCGTCCCAGGAGGCGCGCACGATCGGCGTGGTCGACGAGGTGGTCGCGCCGCACAAGCTGATCTCGCGGGCCGACTCGCTGGCGGTGCGGGTCGGCAGATCCGACCGGGAGGCGCTCGCCGCCACGAAGCGGCTGCTGCGCCCGGACGTCCCCGGCCAGGAGCACACGCGTGCCTTCGCGGCGCTCTGGGATGCCCGGCCCGCTACCCTTCCGGCATGAGTCTGACCAGTGAAGCCGTCTTCGACGCCCTGCGGGTCGTCGAGGACCCGGAGCTCGGCATGGACGTCGTCGATCTCGGCCTCGTCTACGACGTGAAGGTCGACGGCGACGCGGTCTCCGTCATCTACTCGCTCACGTCGATGGGGTGCCCGGCCGGCGCGCAGATCGAGCAGGACATCAAGGACGTCATCGGCAGCATGGAGGGCGTGGGCGCGGTCACGACCGAGCTCACCTTCACGCCGCCGTGGACGCCGGACAAGATGTCCGACGACGCCAAGTTCGTCCTCGGGTTTTAGACGCGGGGGAACCCATGGTTCCCTCTAGCGCCTGCGGAGCCGGCGCCCCCACGGCGCCGCCGGGTCGATGATCGCGGCGGCCGCGAAGATCTT
Organism: Thermoleophilia bacterium; assembly: GCA_025928655.1. GTDB lineage: Bacteria > Actinomycetota > Thermoleophilia > Gaiellales > JAICJC01 > JAICJC01. Next base: position 25,287 of record JAICJC010000010.1, read on the forward strand.
GGCCAGGTCGCCGAGCACGAACGGCCACAGCCCGTAGTGGAGCGTGGTCGCGCCGGAGCCCGTCCACGGAACCGGGATGGCCTGATGCAGCCACGTGAGGCCGGTGGCGTAGATGCAGACGCTGCCGGCCAGCATCGCCGGCACGGTCACGTAGAAGCTGCGTCCGTAGCGCTCGCACAGGAGGCCGACGAGGAACGCCGCCGACGGGTAGGCCCACAGGTAGCCGCCGCTCGCATGCAGCGGGTCGGCCTGCGTCAGCCAGCCAAGGCCGCCGTCGCCGTTCGCGAAGATCGGCATCCCGGCCGCGCCGACCCCCAGGTAGAGCAGCTGGGAGGCGGCCCCGCGGCGTGCGCCCAGGAACGCGCCCGCGCCCAGCACGACGAAGGTCTGCAGCGTGGTCGGAACCGGATATCCGAACGAGATCTGGGCCGAGACGGCCGTGATCGCGGCCGCGCCGACCACGAGCCCCACCTGCTCCCACAGGCGCTCGGTGGTGGCGGTTTGGGTTCGACCGTACATGCTGCAGCCTCCCGGCTTTGGGGTTGCGACGTGACCGCCGTTGGACGCGCGAGGATGCTCCCCGGTTGCGCGCACGCATAGAGTGAACGGCGTGGACGCAGGCGAGCTTACCCGAGCCCTGCTGGCGGAGGCGGCCCAGGTCGGGATCGACGCCTGCGGCGTGTGCGCCGCCGAGCCGTATGCCGAGACCGAGCGGCTGATCGGCGAGCGCCGCGACGCTGGCCTCTTCGCCGACATGGGCTTCACCATCCGCCGCCCTGACCGCTCCTGCCACCCCGAGGGGCTGCTGCGCAACGCCCGCTCCGTCGTGGTCGCCGCCCGCAGCTACGCCCGGCCCGAGCGGGACAAGCCGGATGACGAGCCCCGCGGACGGATGCCGCGCTACACCCGCCGGGACGAGTACGCCGTCCTGCGCGAGTCGCTGAGGGAGCTGGGCGGGCGCCTGCAGCGCCTGCGGCCGCGGTCGCGCTTCGCCGTCTACGTCGACTCGAACCACCACGTCGACCGTGAGGCCGCGGCCCGGGCCGGGATCGCGGTCTACGGCAAGAACACGCTCGCGATCACCCGCCGCCACGGCTCGTGGGTCGTGCTCGGCGTGCTGGTCACCGACGCCGAGCTCGAGCCGACCCACGTCGCGGCGGACGGCCCGGCGTGGGACGCCTGCGGATCGTGCCGCGCGTGCATCGACGCCTGCCCGACCGGCGCGATCGTGGAGGAGGGCGTGCTCGACGCCCGCCGCTGCCTGTCGTGGCTCTCCCAGTCGCGGCTGCCCGAGCTGCCCCACGCGGCCGCCTTCGGCGACCGGGTCTACGGCTGCGACATCTGCCAGGAGGTGTGCCCGTGGAACACCGGCGCGGAGCGGCGCGCGGCCGGCCGCGAGCCGGACGACGCCGATGCGGCCTTCCCGCGCCTGCAGGAATGGCTGGAGTCGGATCCCGATGCCCTGGCGAACCGCTACCGGCGGCTCTACATCCCCGACCGCGACGGCCGCCACCTCCAGCGCAACGCCCGCGTCGTGCTCGCGAACCTCACCCGCGAGTAGCGGAAAATCGGGGACAGTCCCCGCCGAGCGGGGACAGTCCCCCCGTCTAGTGCGTGTGGTAGCAGCTGCTCGGCCGCGTCGGCACGGGATCGATCTGGCGCTGGTCGGCGTTCAGCCGGTGGTCGAGCCGGCGGCGGTAGGGCCCGCGCGCGTGCTTCGTCGGTCGGAGGTTCTGGAGGCCCGGGACGTAGTAGCCGGGCCCGTAGTTGCGCCATGCCACGATCGGCGTGACGCCCGGCCCGTTCGCGGTGATGCGGTACTGGAGCCCCCGGCCCGGCCGCGGCCGGCTGGGGACGCCGGCGATCGAGCGGTAGACGCCGGGGCAGAAGTCGCCGTGGGGGCGGTGCGTGAGGAACGAGTTGAACCGGTACCAGCCGCCGATCTGGCGGTAGCCCTTCTTCCACGGCGGCTTGAGGGTGTCCATGTAGACGAGGCGGCCGAAGCTGTCGGTCGGCGCGCCCGCCCGCGTCGAGCCGAACCCGTACACCGGCGTGCCCCGGTAGGTGAACGTCCCGTAGATGTGGTCGTAGGGCCCGCCGCGCGCGCCCGCGTAGATCCAGTCCGCCTTGAACCACAGCTTCGGGAGGGGCCCCGACCAGTGGCTCACGTGCAGCTCCCAGGCCGACTGGCCGCTCGTCTTCGGCCTCCAGCCGTTGTCGCGCAACCCCCGCTGCCACACCTGGAGCGCCCAGTTGGTGCCGTCCGGCGCCGTGCAGGCCGTCACGAGCCCGAACAGCGGCGGGCCGGTGTAGCGGCCGCACACGTTGTGCCTCGCGACATGCCGCCAGTAGCCGCGGCCGAGCACCGAGCCGAACCCGCCGGCGTAGTTCACGTGGAACTTGACCTGGCTCTTCGGATGGGCGGCGTCCGGCGGCAGCGCGTTCTTCGCGTCCCAGAGCAGGGCGTGGGTGGTGTGGCCGTGCGCGTAGTAGGTGACGAGCGCAACCCGGCTCGAGTCGACCTTCAGCGACTCGTAGTGGGCGTTCCGGTCGAGCAGCTTGCTGGCGGCGGCAGGCGAGGCGAGCGGCCCAATCGCCGCAAGCGCCACGACGCAGGCGATCAGCCGCCGCATGGTCAGCCGGCGGCCACCGCCGTGAACTCCTCGAGCAGCGCGGTGGCGGCCTCCGCCACCTCCCGGCGCACCGTGGCGGGCTCGAGCACCTCGGCGTGGCCGCGGTAGCGCAGGATCTCCGAGATCAACCACGCCCGCGAGCCATAGGTCACGTCGGCCACGGCCGAGCCGTCCTCGAGCGCGCGCGTCCCCGGCCGGCCCTCGAGCTCCCAGCGAGCCCGCTCGGCCGAGAACCACACCCGGGCCACGCCGACGTCGCCGCCGAGCGAGTGGTCGAGGTCGGCCATCTCGGCCCGCGCCTCGTACTCCTCGCCGGTCAGCGCGGCGTCCTTGATGTAGGCGACCTTGAACGTGCGCCTGCCGCCGCGGGTGCGGTCGAACGCCTCGACGTACCAGCCGCGGTCGTCGCGGCGCAGCAGGTAGGGCTCGATCGTCCGGGTCGACAGCTCGTCGGACGAGCGCGAGAGGTAGGTGATCTCGACCAGCAGGCGGCTGCGCACGCCCTCGTTCAGGATCGTGACGGCGTGCTCCTCCGCGCCCTCCTCCTGCGGCATCGGCGTGTCCGAGAGGGGGAAGCGGCCGAACGCCGCCTCGACCTTCTCGCGCACCGTCTGGAGGGAGGTGTCCGCCTCGGCGGCGACGAGCGGGGCGACCACGTCGAGCGCGCGCAGGAGCGCCTTGGCCTCGAGCGGGGAGAGCCGCGCCGGGCGGCGGAAGGCGTCGCCGTAGAGCTCCTTGTCGACCACGACGTGGCCGTTGTCGGTGTAGCAGTAGACCGCGTAGCAGCCGCCGCCGAAGTTCACCAGGTTCAGGAGCTCGAGGCTCTCCTTCAGCTCCTGCGAGCTGAGCTGGAAGCGCTCCTCGACCTCCGACGCCTCCATCCGAGCGGTCGTGCCCTCGCCGGTGCGGTTGAGCAGGAAGGCCAGCAGCGCCTGCAGCAGGGCGAAGCGCTCGGGCGCCACCACGCTCGGGCCGCGGGCCTGGATGCTCGGCTCGGGTGGCCGGGACGGCTGTGCGGCTCCCGGCAGCTCGCGCGCGCCGGCGGTGTGGGCGGCGGCGACCGCATGGAGGTCGGCCGCGACCGCGTCGACCAGCGCCGCCGGCTCGACCGGCACCGCCCGGCCGCCCAGGGACAGGATCCAGGCCGACAGCGGCTCGATCTCCGAGTAGGCCGTCGTGAACCGCCCCGAGCCGTCCGCCTGCTCCTCGAACTCGCCGTAGGCGCCGAAGCGGCGCTCGACCAGCCAGCTCGCGTCGGGCGCGATGTGCAGGACGGCCGTACCGGTCTCCTCGGCGGTCAGCCGCCACGGGGCGCGGTCGCGGTAGGCGGTGACGTTGAAGTCGGCCGGCATGCGGAAGTCGCGCTCGCGCCGGGTGGCGAACTTGATCTCGCCCCGGATGCGCGACACCCGGAAGGTGCGGCGGCGGTCGGCGTCCTCGTCCCGCTCGAGGTCGTCGCCGACGACGTACCAGACGCCGTTCAGCTCGAACAGGCCGTAGGGGTTGACAGTGCGCTCGGCCTCGGAGTCGGACGTGATCGTCCAGTACCGGAACCTGACCGTGCGCTGGCGCGAGATCGCCTGCTCGAGCTTGGCCAGCCGCTGGGCGACCTCGCTCGTGTACGACGGCCCGAGCAGCTCGACCGTGGCCGTCTTGGGGCCCGGGTCGGCCACAGGCCAGGCCCGCCCCAGCGCCAGGTTCTGCAGCGCGAGCCGCAGCGGCTCGGCGTAGGCGAACTGGCCCTCGAGCAGGTAGAAGCTCGTCTGCAGCGCCGCCAGCTCGGAGTCGGTCAGCTCGACCGAGGGCAGGAAGTACTGCTCCTCGCGCAGGCTGTAGAGCTCCTCCGAGGTGAACTCGTCGCGGACGGACGCGATCGGGACGCCCAGCCCCTGGAGCTCGGAGCGGTCGGCGTAGAAGCGGCGCGCGAAGGCCTCGTCGCCCATGTTGGCGTAGCCCTCGACGCGCAGCTTCACGTCGCGTGCGGTCACGGGGCGCTGCTCCGCCATGAGGTACGCCACGAGCGAGAGCTGGCGGATGAGCTTGTCGGCGTCGTGGGTCAAGGCAGGTTCGTAGTGTACCGGCCGCGCGTCCCCGTCCGCGGCCTCCTTCGGTGCCGGAGGCGCGCCGAATTCGTCACCGCCGGCCACTATCCTCGGGCGCATGATCGCGCACCTCGACCTGGACGCGTTCTTCGCCGCGGTCGAGCTGCACCGCCACCCGCAGCTGCGCGGGAAGCCGGTCGTCGTGGGCGGCGACCCGGACGGGCGCGGGGTGGTGGCGACCGCGAGCTATGAGGCCCGCCGCTACGGCATCCGCTCCGCGATGAGCAGCGCCGAGGCCCGCCGCCGTTGCCCCGGCGTCATCTTCCTCCGCCCAGACCACCGCACCTACCGGGACTGGTCGCGGCGGGTGTGGTCGCTCGTCGCCGCGATGGCTCCGGTGGTGGAGCAGGTCGGGATCGACGAGGGCTACCTGGTGCTGCCCGTGGGCGACCCGGGCGAGCAGGCGGCGCTGATCCAACTCGCGATCCGCGAGCGGCTGCGGCTCTCGTGCTCGCTCGGCGTCGCCACCTGCAAGGTGGTCGCCAAGATCGGCTCGGACGTGCGCAAGCCGGGCGGGATCACGCTCGTGCCGCCGGGCGGCGAGGCGGCGTTCCTCGCGCCGCTGCCGGTGCGGGCGCTTCCCGGCGTCGGGCCGAAGGCGGGGGCGCGGCTGGCCGAGGCCGGCATCGCCACGATCGGCCGGCTGGCGGAGCTCGCCGACGCCCGGCTGGCGTCGCTCCTGCCCGGGCGGGTGGGCCTGGAGCTGCGGCGGCGGGCGCAGGGGATCGATCCGCGGCCGGTGCTGGCCGAGCCGGCCGAGGCGGTGTCCCTCTCGACCGAGGAGACCTTCCCGCGCGACATCGGCGACCGCGAGACGCTGCACGGCTACCTGCGCGAGATGGCCGGCTCGCTGGCGGAGGGGCTGGTGCGGCGCGGGATGACGGCGCGCACGGTGACGACGAAGCTGCGCTACCCCGACTTCGCGATCGTCACCCGGTCACGCAGCCTGGAGCTGGGCATCGACGACGCCGAGACGATCGCCGACCTCGCATGCGAGCTCCTCGACCGCGCGTTCAAGGCCCGGCCGGGGCCGGTGCGTCTGGCCGGTGTCGGCGTCGCCGGGTTCGACCGCCACAAGCAGCTCGTGCTGCCCGGGACGGACGCGGAGGCAGAGCCGGTCGGCTAGCCGATCGCGGGGGCGCGCTCTTCGAGGTGCTGGTGCGAGGGGCAGTACTCGCGGTCGGGCAGCGGCGTGCGCTGGCACGGCTTGCCCTTGCGCGTGGTGGCCTTGCACTGCTGGGCCGTGCCCTCGCCGGCGCGCTCCAGCTCCTCCATGATGAACTCGATCGCCTTCGAGATGTGGCGGTCGATGGAGCGATAGACGCGTGCCTGGTCGGAGATCGAGAAGAGGTGCCGGATCTCCGAGAAGAGGCTCTGGCTGGGCTTCGCGAAGTAGCGCGGGTCGCGGGCCAGGCGCTCGATGGTCGCCTCCGAGCAGTGCAGGACGTACCGCTTCGCCTCCGTCTCGCTGATGGTCTCCGGATGCGGGTCGACGAGATCCTTGATCTCGACGAAGATTGCCCTGCTGAATCGATACATGCGAACTCCTCGAGCTGTCACAAATCTGGGAACCGCCGGGGCCTAGTATGCCCTATCACGTGTTCAGGTAACCAGGTGCGAGTGTTAAGCGCAGGTTAACCTGCCCGTTTCATTCGGCGAAAGCCGCAAATCCCCTCGATCTTTCTCCCCGGCCCCAGTGTCACAAACCTCCTCGATCCGCTGTTACTTGGATGACGTGTTCCGGTGCCACGATCCGGGCCCGCACCCGGAGCGGCCGGCACGGTACGACGCTGTCGTCGAGGCGGTCGAGGGCTCCGCTGCCGAGATCGCGGCGGCGCCGGCCGCGCCGATCGACGCGGTCGCGCGCGTGCACGACGCGGCCTACCTGGCGGCGATGGAGCGCTACTGCGCCGCCGGCGGGGGCCGGCTCGACCCCGACACGATCGTGAACGACTGCAGCTTCGACGCGGCCCTGCGGGCGTCCGGCGCCGCCATGGCCGCGGTCGACGCCGTGCTCGCCGGCGAGGTCGGATCGGCCTTCACCTGCGGGCGGCCGCCGGGCCACCACGCCGAGCCGGCGACGCCGATGGGCTTCTGCATCGTGAACCACGTGGCGGTCGCCGCCGCGCACGCCCGCGCCTCCGGCGTCGAGCGGGTGGCGGTGCTCGACTGGGACGCCCACCACGGCAACGGCACCCAGGCGATGTTCTGGAGCGACCCGTCCGTGCTCTACGTCTCGCTGCACCAGTTCCCGTTCTACCCGGGGACGGGCGCGGCGTCGGAACGGGGGGAGGGGGACGGCGCCGGCGCGACCGTGAACGTGCCCCTGCGCGCCGGCACGAGCCAGGGCGAGTTCCTGGCGGCGTTCCGCGATGCGGCCCTGCCGGCCCTGCGTGGCTTCGAGCCCGGGCTGCTCCTGGTCTCGGCCGGCTTCGACGCGCACGCCCGCGACCCGCTCTGCCAGCTCGGCCTGCAGGCGGACGCGTTCGCCGTGATGACCCGCGAGCTGCGCGGGATCGGCGCCGGCCCCGTGATGGTGCTCGAGGGCGGCTACGACCTGACGGCGCTGCGCGACAGCGTCGCGGCGGTCCTCACGGCGCTGGCTGAATAACCCGCCAAAAGGGGTCTGACCCCTTTTGGCGGGTCAGTAGCCGATGATCACCAGGCGCGGCTCGGTCATCTCGTGCACGGCGTACTTCGGCCCCTCGCGGGTGTTGCCGGACTCCTTCACGCCGCCGTACGGCATCTGGTCGGCGCGATAGGTGGGCGCCTCGTTCACCGTGACGCCGCCGAACTCGAGCACCCGCGTCGCCTGCAGCGCCTTGTGGATGTTCGACGTGAAGATGCCGGCCTGGAGACCGTAGCCCGTGCCGTTCGCCTGCTCGACCGCCTCGTCCAGATCGCGCACGCGCGCCAGTGTCACCACCGGCCCGAACACCTCGTCGCAGGCGACCTTCATGTCGAGGTCGACGTCACCGAGCAGCGTCGGGCGCAGGAGCCCGCCGTCGTCGGTCTCGCCGCCGGTGATCAGCGTGGCACCGCCCGAGACGGCCTCCTTGACCCACGACAGGATGCGGTCGCGGTTGCCCTCGTCGATCACGGGGCCCACCTGGGTGCCGGCGTCCAGCGGGTCGCCGGTCACGAGCGCCTCCACCTTGGGCCGCACCTTCTCGACGAACGCGTTGTAGGCCGAATCCTCGACGTACACGCGCTGCACCGAGATGCAGCTCTGGCCGGCGAAGGAGTAGCCGTGCGTCGCGACCGCGGCCGCCGCCTTGTCGAGGTCGGCGTCGGCGAGCACGATCACCGGCGTCGAGTTCCCCAGCTCGAGCGAGACCTTCTTGCGGGAGGCGCGCTCGCGCAGCTTCCAGCCGACCTCCGAGGAGCCCGTGAACGTGATCAGGCGCACGCGCTCGTCGGCGATCATCGCGTCGCCGATCTCGCTCGACTTGCCGACGACGACGTTCAGCCAGCCGGCCGGCTGCCCGGCCTCCTCGAACGCCTGGGCCAGCAGCAGCGCCGAGAGCGGCGTCGCCCCGGCCGGCTTCAGCACGACGGCGCAGCCGGCGGCGAAGGCCGGCGCGATCTTGTGCGCAACCAGGTTCAGCGGGAAGTTGAACGGGGAGATCGCGCCGACGACCCCGATCGGCAACCGCATCACGAGCCCGGCGTGGCCGCCGCCCGCGGGGTGCGCGTCCATCCCGATCACCTCGCCGCCCAGCGAGCGGGCCTCGACGGCCGAGAACAGGATCGTCTGCACCGCCCGGTCGGCCTCGGCCTGCGCGGTCGCGAGCGGCTTGCCCGCCTCCTGGGCGATCGTGCGGGCGAGCTCGTCGCGGCGGTCGCGGACGATCACGGCCAGCCGGTCGAGGATCGCCGCCCGCTCGTGCGCGGGCACCGGCGTCTTCATCGCCTTCGCCGCCGCGTCGATCGCGCGGCGCGCGTCGTCGCCGCCGCCGTAGGCGACCCGGGCGATGACGCTGCCGTCGAACGGCGAGCGGACGTCGAGCGTCTCGCCCGTCTCGTACCACTCGCCGTCGACCAGGATCTTGCGGACGGCCTGCGTCGTGGTTGCCATCTAGACCACTCCTTCCTCGACCTCGCCGAAATCGGCAAGGCGCTGCGAGAAGCGCGCGTTCTCGCGGTAATCGATCGGGATCTCGACCACCGACGACACGTCGAGCTCGAGCGCCCGCCGCAGCACCGGTGTCACCTGGTCGGCCGACTCGACGCGCAGCCCGGCGAGCCCGAACGACTCGGCCAGGGCGACCCAGTCGGGGTTGTCGAACTTGGTGCCCGCGAGGCGCCCGAACTTGCGCCCCTGGTGCATCTCGATCACGCCGTAGGCGTTGTCGGTCCACACGATGTTGACGATGGCGAGCCCGAGCCGCCTGGCGGTCTCGAGCTCCTGAAAGTTCATGAGGAAGCCGCCGTCGCCCGAGATCGTGACGACCCGGCGGTCGCGCGGCAGGACGAGCCGCGCCGCGACCGCGGCCGGGACGGCGAAGCCCATCGCGGCCGCGCCGTTCGAAATCAGCACGGTGTTCGGCTTGCGCGTCGGCCACAGGCGCGAGATCCACAGCTTGTGCGCGCCCACGTCGGAGATGAGCACGTCGTCGGGCCCCATCAGGTCGCGCAGGTCGCGCAGCGCACGCTGCGGCTTCACCGGGAAGCCGTCGTCGCTGCCCTGGTCGAGCGCCGCCCGCAGCAGGTCGCGGTAGGGCGGCGCGGCCAGCCGGGCGGGCGGCTTCTCCGAGACGAGGTTCCCGAGGTGGGTGAGGATGTGGGCGATGTCGCCGGTCAGCTCCACGTCCGGGACGTAGTGCTCGTCGATCTCGGCGGCCACCGTGTCGATGCAGATGATGCGGCGGTCGCGGCCGGGGTTCCATGCCACCGGCGACCACTCGACCAGGTCGTAGCCGACGCAGACCACCAGGTCGGCCTGGCCCATGAAGCCGCCCGGATAGTCCTGGGCGCGGAGGCCGGCGGTGAAGAGCGCGTGCGGGTCGTCGGCGTCGAGGACGCCCTTGCCCATGAACGTCGTGATCACATTCAGGCCCGTCTGCTGGCAGAAGCGGCGCAGGGCGACCGACGCGCTCTGGCGGGCGATGCCGTTGCCCGCCAGGATGACGGGCCGCTCGGCCGCCTGGAGGAGCGCCGCCGCGCGGTGCAGCTCGCCGGCGACCGGCTCGATCAGCGGCCGCGCCCGGCGCGGGACGGGGGCGCCCGACGTCTCCGTCTCCATCACGTCGTCGGGCAGCTCCAGGTGGGTCGCCCCGGGCTTCTCCCGCTCGGCCACGGCGAACGCCTTGCGCACCGCCTCGGGGATGATCTCCGGGTCGTGGATGCGCGCGTTCCACTTCGTCACCGGCTTCATCATCCGCACGATGTCGATGTACTGGTGGCTCTCCTTGTGCATCTCGGCGAGGCCGGTCTGCCCGGTCAGCGCCACCACCGGCGCGCGGTCGAGGAACGCGTCCGCCAGGCCGGTCACGAGGTTCGTCGCGCCCGGGCCGAGCGTCCCCAGGCACACGCCGGCCTGCCCGGTGAGGCGTCCGTAGGCGTCGGCCATGAACGCGGCCCCCTGCTCGTGACGGACGGGAACGAACTCGATCTGGCTCGACGCGTCGAGGGCGTCGTTCAGGTCGAGCGTCTCCTCGCCGGGGATGCCGAAAACGTGGCGCACGCCCTCGTTCTCGAGGCACCGGACGAACAGATCTGCGGCGCGCGGCATGGCGAGGAGTGTAGTGGGGAGCCGCCGTTCGCATCCGCCCCGTGGGCGGAGCCGTCGTCCGGGCTAGATGCCGGCCGACCCGTAGCAGGAGTCGCCGGAGCCGGCCACGGCCTGCTCCTCCTGCGTGAAGGTCTGGTCGTAGTTCCTGCTGTAGGCGAGCACGTTCCCGAGCGGCCCGGAGGGCATCGAGTTGTAGTTCTCGGTGCCGTCGCTGCGCCGCGCGAAGCCGAGCGGCTCGTAGCGACCGGGGCCGGGGCCCTCCCACATCACGATCGGCGTGACTCCCGGGCCCATGGCGGTTGCGCGGTACTTGCTCCCGCGACCGGCCGGGCCGCGGCCGAACAGGTTCGAGAACACCCCGGCGCAGAAGTTGCCGCGCGGCTTGTGGGCGAGGAAGCCGTTGAAGCGCATCCAGCCGCCGGCCTGCTTGTAGCCGGTCGTCCAGGCGGGCGGCCTGAAGGTGTCGACGTAGATGTTGCGGCCGTAGGTGTCGGTCGGGTTGCCGACGCCGTTGTTGCCGAAGCCGTGCACGGCCTCGTCCCGGTAGGAGTACTTGCCGTAGAGGTGGTCGTACTGGCCGCCGTAGACCCAGTCCCACTTCAGCCACAGCACGGGCAGCGGGCCGGTCCAGTGGGAGACCTGGAGCTCGTGCGCGCTCTGCTCGGAGCTCCTCGGCTTGAAGCCGGAGTTGGGGAGCTCGCGCTGCCACGACTGGAGCGCCCAGTTCTGGCCGCTCTTCGTGGTGCAGACGACGATCTTCCACGCGAGCGCCGGGCCGGTGTAGGGGCCGCACACGTTGTGCTTCACGATGGTCTTCCAGAAGCCGCGGCCGAAGCTGCCGTAGCCGCCGGAGTAGTCGACGTGGAACTTCACCTGCGGCACCGAGCGGGAGGGCTGGCGAGCGTTGATCGCGCCCCAGACGAGCACGTGGTGCCAGCTGCCGCCGCGGACGTACGACACGACCGCGCGGTGCTTGCTGTCGACGGCGATCGAGACGTGCGTGGCGTTTCGATCGATCAGCTGGCTCGCGAAGGCGCTCGAGGGCGCGGCGAGGAGCAGTGCTGCAGGGACGACCAGGAAGCGGGTGAAACCAACCACCGGTGTTCCATCGGCGCGTCGGAGGAAGACGCCCATCCCGCGGACGGGGGAAGGGTGTCACGGTGCCCGGGCGCGGATCGGCACACCCTCGTGCCGGCCCACGCCTTGTTCCGTCACTGCGCCCGGCGGGACGCTGTCCTCCCATGAGACGACCCGAGGAGGAGGCGATGTTGAACGCAGTTGCCGCAGCCCATGTCCGGGCGCTGCGGCTCGCCGGCCGCATGCCCGGCGACGAGCGCGGACAGGGGACGGTCGAGTACGTCGGCCTGGCGATGGCCGTCGGCGTGCTGCTGCTGGCGGTGAGCTCGTTTGTCGGCGGCACCGACCACGGCATCGGCAGCGTCATCACGAGCGCGATCAAGTCGGCCGTGCAGCGGGCGGCGGGAGGGGGGAAGTAGGGCGGCCGCTGCATCGGCGAGGAGGCGGGCGGCGTGTACGGCGCCGCCCGCCCCGGCCTCGGTCCGTCTCGACAGGGTGGATACGACCGGAGAGGACCCATGGTTCCAGAGGCGGCGATGGAGGACGGAGCCGGTGGAAGGAAACCAGCCGGCGAGGGATGGTTCGTCGTCAATGCTCACGAGGCGCAGTGGCTCCACAACGAGCGGTTCGGCGCCTGTGTGACGTTCGAGGGAAGCCCTCTCCTGGGCGAGCCCGCCTGGTTCAGGCAGCTCGGGATCAACATCCAGGTGGTGTGGCCGGGCCAGGCGAATGGCTACTACCACGCCGAGGCTGGCCAGGAGAACTTCCTCGTTCTGAGCGGGGAGTGCATGCTCCTGATCGAGGGCGGGCTCAAGGGGTGGGATTGCGTCGACTGTCCACCGCGCACGGAGCACGTCTTCGTCAACTCCGGAGACCGGCCGTGTGTGTTCGTCGGGATCGGGGCTCGCCTTGCCGATGATGCTCTGGTCTATCCGGTGTCCGAGTTGGCACTGCGTCACGGAGCCGGAGTGACCGAGCAGTGGACGGGCGGCGCGTTCGCATACGCCGGGACGCCCGAGACGAAGCCCGGCTCGTATCCCGAGGGGTTGCTTCCCGACACCTGACGACGCGCCACCACGTCGGGGTTCCCTGAAGCCGGCTGAGGACGCCCATGCTCGGCACATCGCCCTGGCGATGGACGTCGGCGTGCTGCTGCTGGCGGTGAGCTCGTTCGTCGGCGGCACCGACCACGGCATCGGCAGCGTCATCACGAGCGCGATCAAGTCGGCCGTGCAGCGGGCGGCGGGAGGGGGGAAGTAGGGGACGGCGGAGTGGATGCCCGGCGCGTCCGACCTGGCGCGCCGGGCGCACGGGGCCGTCCGGTTGCCGATTTCATGGCTGCGTGCATCGGCCTAGGCGACGAAACTGCCCTGCCGTACCATGAGACCATGGCAGACGACGACGCGGCGAAGCCAACCCTCACCTCCAAGGAGATCCGCCAGAACCTGTTGATCGTGCTCGGCTTCATGCTCGTCGGCTTGGCGATCTTCTGCGCACTGGCATACGGCGCGTGGCCCGACGCGAACAGTCGCACCCGACACGAGGCGGAGGTCGCCTTCGTGACGGTGGTTGCAGTCGGCGTGCCCATCCTCACGGTGTTGACGGTCAGATCTGTTCGGTCGAACCGTTTGGGTAGGACGAGAAGCAAGTCCGCCGGAAACATGGTGGTGCTCGCGGGGGTGGTCGCAGCGCCTGTGCTCGAGCACGCTTCCTGGCAACTCGTTGCCTTCGCTGTCCTCGGCGGCGCGCTGATCGTCTGCGCTGCCGTGATGATGGTGTCCTTCCTGATGGTCACGCCCGAGGAGCAAGCCGCCGACGCCGAATACGGCGGCGTGTGATCAGCCGCGGGTCGCACGCCCGTGTAGACCACAGGACGATCGTGACATGAAGATCATTCGCGTCCTGCGGATGCTGAGACGGTAGGTCACCCCGCCGGTCAATAGCGGGTCTCTCGAGTCCTACCACCGGCAGACGAACACCCCAAGGGGCGGCGGGGGCGATCCGTCGCCCGCGGCCGGACAGGACAAGGGCGTATGACGGCCCGAGGATCGTCGCCGGCGTGCGCGCCGGCGGATTGCCGCGCCTCCGCGTGTGCCGTACCATTTGTGACATGAAGATCATGCGTTTCGTGCGCGCCCTCAAGCGGCGCCTGACGGCGCCGGGCAGCCGCGCTCCCTCGACTCGTCATACCGGCAGCCGCACATCACGGGGAACAGCACGAACGTCCCGTCCCCGATGGCGAACCAGGAGAGGGGTTGGCCATCGTGATGCCCTCCCGTCTCAGACGCGTGCTCGGGAGGTTGCTCCCGCCGGGCAATCGCCCCCGATACGGCCGAGGCGACCGATGAAGCTCGTGCGACTCGTCCGCAGGGTGCTGCGATTTCTGACGCCGCGCGGGAACCGGGGATCGCTGGAGACGTCCCACCGGCAGCCGAACGGCTCCGGGACGCAGCTCCCGTCGGAGATGGGTGCGGCCCAGCACGGGCACGACGTGACGATGTGATCGCGCGATGACGGTCCTCGCACTCCTCCACAGGGTGTGCCGAAGGATCATGCCGACGTCGCCGGGCTGATCCGGAAGCCCCCGAGACGGGCCCGGATAGCGGCGACTACCCTGCCGACATGCCGAACCGCGAGCTGGCACCGCCGCAGGGGCTGGAGCAGCAGGTCGCGTGCGTGTGGATCGGCGACGGCAGCGCCGTGCATGTGCTCCCCGACGCCTGCGTCGACGTCGTCTGGACACGTGGGCGGCTGATGGTCGCGGGCCCGGCCACCGGGCCGGAGGTGGCCCCGCCGACGCCCGGCCAGGGCCGCTGCGGCGTGCGCTTCCGCGTCGGCGCGGCCGGCGCCGCGCTCGGCCTGCCCGCGTCGGAGCTGCTCGACGAGATCGTGCCGCTGGAGGAGATCTGGGGCGCCGCCGGGCGCCGGCTGGAGGACCGGGTCGCGCTGGCGGCCCGCCCGCTCGACGCCCTCGTCGCCGGCGTCCACGACCGCATCGCGGGCGCGGGTGACGATCTGGTGCGCGAGGCGGTCTTCCGGCTCCGGGGCGGCGAGGACAGCGTCGAGCGCCTCGCCCGGGCGACCGCGGTGAGCGAGCGGCAGCTGCGGCGCCGGTTCGAGCGCGGGGTCGGCTACGGGCCGCGCACACTGCGGCGCGTCCTACGCTTCCAGCGCTTCCTCGGCCTCGCGACGGCGGGCGGGTCGCTGGCCCGGCTGGCGGCCGACGCCGGCTACGCCGACCAAGCCCATCTCGTCCGCGACTGCCGCCGTCTCGCCGGCACGACCCCCTCGGCGCTGCTCGCGGCAGGCGCGTCGCCGGCCGGCGAGCGACCGGACATGGCCGAAACGTTCAAGCCGGCGACGACCGGCCCGGCGACACTCGTCGCATGACCGACATCCCTGCCGCGCGGCGCTTCGTCGCGGTCCACGCCCGCCTCATCGACCGCCGCCGCATGGACGGCGATGCGGCCCTCGTCCGCTCCGCCCTCGCGGCCTACCAGAACCCCGACGGCGGCTTCGGCTACCTCGAGCCCGACCTGCCCGACCCGGGCAGCCAGCCCATCACGGCGCTCGCGGCCCTCGAGCTGCTGCACGAGATCGGCGCGCCGCCCGACGACCCGCTCACCGCGGGACTGGCCGACTGGCTCGAGACCGTCACCCGCTCCGACGGCGGCCTCGACTTCGTGCTGCCCTACGACGCCGACGCGATCCCGCACGCGCCGTGGATGGCGCCGCCGGCGCAGCGGTCATCGTCGCTGCACATGACCGCGGCGGTCGCGGCCGCGGCGCACCGCGCGGGGATGGGCGCAGGCCCGGGCCGGGCCTGGCTCGAGCGGGTGTCCGCCTTCGTCTGGCGGCAGCTCCAGCATCCCGGCCCGCGGCCGGGCTACGAGACGAAGTACGTGATCGGCTTCCTCGACGCGGTGCCCGATCGCGAGCGGGCCGAGGCGGCGCTCGACGCCGTCGGGCGGACGCTCGCAAGCCGCGCGGCGATCGCGGTTCCCGGCGGCGCCGAGGGCGAAGCGCTCACGGCGCTCACCATCGCCCCGTGGCCGGGCCACGCCGGCCGCCGTCTGTTCGACCCGGCCGCGATCGAGCGCCAGCTGGACGAGCTGGCGGACGCCCAGAGGGACGACGGCGGCTGGACGTTCGACTGGCTGGCCTGGAACGACGCGGTCGGGTGGGCGTGGCGGGGGAAGCTGACCGTCGATGCGCTGCGCACGCTGGCCGAGAACGGGCGGCCCGCCCCGGCACACGCCTGATAGGTTCCCCTCCATGGTGCCCGAGACGTCGTACGAGCAGGCCGAGAACGGCACCCTGCCGAAAGGCGAGGGCTGGTTCGTCCTGAACGCGCGCGACGCCGCATGGCGCGACAGCGATTTCGGCGCGTACACCCGCTTCGAGGGCGACGTTCGCTTCCCCCAGATCGGGGTCAACATCGGCATCCTCGCGCCCGGCCAGCCGTCGTGCATGTATCACGGCGAGGACGAGCAGGAGGACTTCCTCGTGCTCTCCGGCGAGTGCCTGCTGCTCGTCGAGGGGCAGGAGCGGCGCCTGAAGGCGTGGGACTTCGTGCACTGCCCCGCGTGGACGGAGCACGTGTTCGTTGGCGCCGGCGACGGCCCCTGCGCGCTGCTTGCGATCGGCAGTCGCGCCGGCGGCGACGTCGTCTACCCGGCGTCGGAGCTGGCCCAGCGCCACAAGGCCGGTGTCGAGCGGGAGACGAAGGAGCCGAAGGAGGCGTATGCCTCCTACACGGACGACCGCTCCGTCCCGTTCGACCAGCGCTGGCTGCCCTAGCGGGGCTCGACCGGGAACGCGATCTTCACGAGCGCGTTCCAGCGGGCGATCTGGCCCTCCTCGACGTCGCACGTGAGCGAGACGACCTCGACGCGCGAGATGCCCCGGATGGAGCGGCCTGCCGAGCCGACCGCCTCACGGACGGCCGCGTCGGCGCCGTCGGCGGAGCTCCCGATCACCTCGATGACCTTCGTGACCGGCACGCCGGTCAGGCCCGGGTGGAGGGGTTCGCCTCTTCGTGCGGCTCGGTCGCGCGGAACAGGTCGCGGACGCCGGACTGGCGGGGGCGCTCGACGGTGACCTGGAGCGGCTGGTCGAGCCGGGCGGCGACGCCCGTGACCGACGAGTTCATCCGCGAGACCGAGCCGGAGACGTCGGCGACGTCCTGGCGCAGCGCGGCCATCCCGCTCGAGATCAGGTCGACGAGCAGCTCGAGATCCTCGATCCGGCCGAGCCGCTCCTGGAGGAGGTCGCGGTTGACCTGCTCCATCTGGCCCGCCAGCGCACGCAGGAGCTCGCGCAGCTCGGCCAGGCGGCGCGGGGTGGAGCGCTCGTCCATCGCCCGCTCGACGGCCCGCTCGACCGCCTCGGGCAGTGCCTGCTCGAGGTTGGCAGCGGTCTGGCGCAGCTCGCCGACGTTGGCCTCGGCACGGGCCAGGATGGTGCGCAGATCGGGCATGGAGGCGGGCGTGTCGCCCGGGCCGCTCTGGGGGCGGTCCGCCCGGGCCCGGGCTCGCAGCTCCTGGATTCGCCGGTAGAGCTGTGCCTCGGCCTCGGCCATCGGATTCCGCTCCTCTTCCATGCCGCCATCAGTCTATCGGCCGTCCGGCCTCACTGCTAGGCTCGAAACGGCATTTTCTCCGCCAGCCAGGAGCCGAGATGGACGACGATCAGCCCAGCTTCACGCGCATCATCGAGCCGACGTCCGCCGGGGCGGCCCCGCAGCCTGTCGCGGCCGGCCGGCACCCGACGCTGGTCTGGCGGCCGAAGCTCGGTGACGAGCAGGCGTTCCCGCTCGAGCACCGCACGGCGACGATCGGGCGTCACGCCGACAACGACATCGTGCTGGCCGGCCCGACCGTGTCCGCCCGGCACGCGACGATCCGGCGCGAGTCGGTAGGCGTCGTGCTCGAGGACGAGGGCAGCCTGAACGGCACGTTCGTGAACGGCCAGCTGGTGCAGCAGCACCTGCTGGAGCCCGGCGACCAGATCCAGGTCGGGCCGCACCTGCTCGTGTTCGTTCCACCGGCCGCCGGTGCCGCCGGCGCCGCGTGACTGCCGGCCGGGCCGCCGACCGGGCCGGCGCTGCGGGTCAGCCGGTGAACCGAAGCGGCGCCCAGCTCGGCACCGGTGCCACGTCGACGACCGGGGTCTGGTCGGTCGGCATCCGGTAGGAGAACCGGCCCGCCCCCTCGTCGAAGGTGATGTCGAGCAGGCCGCTCTTCAGCCGGTGGTCGAGCCACGCGCCCCGGAAGACGAGCTTGCGCAGCCAGTAGGCGAGCGTGTCGCCGTGGAGGCTGTCGAGCCGCCCGGCGTTCGCGACCAGATGGCGCCCGAGGCGGCTGCGGGGATGGTCGACCCGGCCGGCGCTCGCGAGCTCGACCAGATCGGCGGTCTCGTTGGCGGTGAGGTCGCGCGGGGGGATGAGCTCGAGCCGGACCGCCGCGGCGGTCACGCGCTGCTCGAAGTCGGTGTGGGAGAACCCGTAGCGGTAGTCGAGGAACTCGACCACATAGTCGTCCCCGGACACGTACTCGAACTCGGAATGCTCTGTGGGCGGCTCGGTGTGCCCCATATGAGGACATGGTAGTGGCCCGGATCCGGTTGGAACGTGGGCCGGTGGTGTGCGAGCGGGGCGAGCTTGCAACGACGCTCTGGACGCGCACCCGGGGATTGCTGGGCCGGTCGGGCCTGGCCGACGACGAGGGCCTGTGGATCCCGACGAGCTCGATCCACATGTTCGGGATGCGGTTCCCGATTGATGTCGTCTACGCCGACCGCGAGGGCCGCGTCCTGAAGCTCGTCCGCGGCATCAAGCCGTGGCGGGCGTCGTGGTGCGTGGGCGCCAGGACGGCGCTCGAGCTCCCCGTCGGCGCGATCGATCGCGCCGGCGTCGAGGTGGGCGACCACCTCGTCATCGAGCACACCTAGCGCCGCCCCCGTCCCTATCGGCAGGGGTGATGCCGACTTTACCCGATCAAGTGATTCGGATGTCCTGTCGACATAGTAAAATAGACGCTCGGCAAGTACGACCTATCGCTCGGCCTGACCCTCGCCGCCGCAGCGGTCTTCGGCGGGTTCACGCGCTGATCCTTCCTGGCCGGCTGCAAGAATCTCCCCGTGGCAACGGCTCCGCAGACGGGTGTGGTCGAGGTGCTCCTGCGCCCGCGCGGGCCCTACTCGCTGGCCGACTCGGCCGGCCGTCCCGACCCGACCCGCCGGTACCGCGAAGGCGTGCTCGACCTCGTCCTCGCCACGCCGGCCGGACCGGCCCGGGCGCGGGTCTGGCAGCGGCGAAGCGGAGAGCTGGGCGCCCGCATCACCGCGCCCGACGCCCCCTCGGCGCACGACGCGCTCGCGTTCGTGCTCGCGGTCGACGTCAACCACACCCCCTTCCTGCGGCTGGCCGAGCGTGACCCGCTGCTCGCGGAGGCGGTGCGCCGCCGGCGCGGTTCGCGCCCGGCCCGGCTGGGCACGGTCGCGCACGCGCTCGTGCGGGCGGTGTGCGGCCAGCTGATCACCTGGCATGAGGCGATGCACATCGAGCGGCGGCTGATCGGCCTCTCGTGCCCGCGTGAGGGCGACCTGCGCGCCCCGCCGACGGCGTCCGAAATCGGCCGCCTGAGCGCCGCGATGGGCGAGCGGGCCGGGCTCTCGCCCCGGCGGGCGGCGGCGCTCGTGCGGGTGGCGCGCACCCTCGACCTGGAGCGGCTGCGGCGCGTCGCGCCCGAGGCCGCGGTGGCCCGGATCTGCGCCGAGCCGACCCTGGGGCCGTGGTCGGCCGGGGTGATCGCGTGCCAGGGCCTCGGCTCCTACGCCCACGGGCCGGTGGGCGATCTCGGCCTCCTCAAGCTCTGCACGGCGCTGCTCGGCCGCCGGGCCGAGGTGGCGGACACCGCCGAGCTGCTCGGCCGCTACGGCGAGTGGGCCGGCCTGGCCGCGTCCCACCTGCTGGCGCACCCGATGGCGCACGCCCGGTGGGCGGTCGCCCGCGCCGGCTGATCAGTCCCAGACGGCCGGCTCGGCGCCGGCGGCCGCGAGCGCCTCGCGCCGGGACGTGTAGTCCTGCATCGCCGTGATGAGGCCGTCGCGGAGGGTGAAGACGATCGACGCCCGCCCGCGCATCGGCGCGCCGTCGGCGAGCGGCATGCCGACGGTCGGGGCGCGGACGGAGAGCACGACGTGGTCGCCGGCCGCGACGAGCTCGACGGCGCCGACCTCGGGCAGCTGGCTCGACCGCGTCCGGGCGTTCTCGAGCACCGCCGCCCGGTCGGGGCAGATCAGATCGGCCCGCACGCCGCGGTGGGTGACCTCGGGCGCGAGCCGGGACGCGAGGGCGTCGAGGTCGCCCCGCCGGATCGCATCGAGCCAGTCGCTCCAGATGATCTCGATGTTCGAGCGGGGGGTGCGGGCCACCCTGAGAGGGTACGCCGGCGGGGCGGCGGTGGAGTGTGAGCCCCACCGCCGCCCCCGGGGTGGGGCCGGCTAGAAGCGGCCCTTCGCGACGGTCGTGCCCGCGGCGGTGTGGACGCTCAGGCGCGTGCCGGCCGTGATGCTCGGCACCGCCTGGCCGCGCTGCGTGGAGCGGTCGAGCCGGGCGTTGCCGAGCCGCCCGACGACCATGGTGCCGATTTTGCGGCCGGCGACGAAGAGCGTGAGCCGCTTGCCCTTGAGGGCCCGGACGTGCTCGATCTCGACCTCCAGCTCACGCCGTCCGTTCTCGCGCGAGAAGGTCGCCTTGCCGCTCACCGCGGGGAACGCGCTCGTCCCCGTGAGCCTGGCCGTGATCTTGCTGCCGCCCTTGGCCTGCGCCGCGGGCGTGATGGCGGCCGCCAGCGCGGCGACCAGCGTGAGCGCCACGAGGGCGCGGGAGAGCCGTGTCATCAGTCGTCACCTCCGTCGTGACCCGAGCCGCCGTGGCCCTGGTCGTCACTGCCGGGGCCGCGGTTGGAGCCGCCCCGATCGTCGTTTCGGTCATGCCCCCGGTCGTCCCGCCGGTCCTCGCGGCGGTCCTGCCCGCGGTCGTCGCCGGGCTCGCGCTCCTGGCCGCGCACGTCCTCGCCCGGCTCGTTCGCGCGGCCGCGGCGGTCGCGCGGCCCGTCGTGGTGGCTCCGGTGGTGGGCCGCCGCGATCGCCGGCTTCGCGGAGTGGTGCGCGGCGGCCGGTGCGGACGTGGCGGCGCTCGCCGCCGTGGCGATCAGCGCTGCCGCCGCGGCGGCGGCCGGGATGCCGGCCGCGAGGGCGATCCGGCGGGTGATGGTGGTCCTCGTCATGTGGCGTCTCCTTCGGTGGGTTCCAGCGGACTGGACTCACCGTAGGGGCCGCCGGGTTAGGCCCGGGCTATCGCTCGGAACGGGATGGGCAAGCGGTTGGTTAGCTGTCCCCGCCGCCGTCGCCACCGCCGTGCCCGCCCCCGCCCGAGGAGCCGCCGGAGCCGTCGTCCGACCCGCCGCCGGAGCTTCCCGAACCCCCGGGAGAGCGGCCGCTGGTCGAGCCGCCGTGGTCGTCCGTGCCGGAGGTCGTCGCGCCCGTCGAGCCGCCCCGGTCGCGGTGCCTGTGGCGGTGGTGCTCCGTTTCCCGCGTCGTCGCAGGGACGGTCGTGAGCGGCTGCACGTTCGCCCCGAACTGGGGCGTGACGCCGCCCGGCGTGTCGCCGATCGCCTGGTCGGAGGCGTAGAAGACGGCCAGGGCCATGACCGCCGGGAGGGCGAGGGCCGCGAGGACGAGGAGGACGGTGGTCGCGCGTGCGCGCATTGGCTCAGGATAGGTTCGGGGGCGGAAGCGGCGGGTTCGGGGAAGGTTCGGGACCGGCAATCTCCACCTCCCCGCCGGGCGGGAAGCGCACGGCGATCGTCGTCCCCGGGCCGCCCGGGTCGAGCTCCGCCGCGCCGCCCCAGCGGGCCGCCAAGTCGCGCACGATCGCGAGCCCGAGGCCCGTGCCGCCGGGCGTCTCGCGCCCGGCGCTGCCGCGGTAGAACCGGTCGAACACGCGCGCCGCCTCGGCCGGGTCGATCCCGGGGCCGTCGTCGCGCACCCGCACGACGCCGTCGCCGGTCACCGCCACGGCCACGCTGCCGCCGGCGGGGCTGTAGACGATGGCGTTCTCGATCAGGTTGTCGAGCACGGCCGCGACGTCGGCGGCGTCGGCGGCGACGGCAACCGGGCCGGGCGGCTCCTCCAGGGCGAGCGTCCCGGCGTGCTCGGCCGCCACCGGCCGCCAGCGGTCGGCGGCCGCCCGTGCCTCCTGGCGCAGGTCGCACGACGCCGGGGCCGGGGGACGGACGCCCGCGCGGGCGAGGACGAGCAGGTCGGCGACGAGCTCGGACAGCCGGTCGACCTCGCGCAGACCCGCCTGGGCGTCGGTGCTCTCCGGGCCGGCGGCGAGCGACTCCAGGCGCAGCCGCAGACCGGTGAGCGGCGTGCGCAGCTGGTGCGAGGCGTTGGCGACGAACTCGCGCTGGGCCTCGATCAGCCCGACCAGCTCGTCCGCCATCCGGTTGAGCGCGCGAGCGACGTCGGCGACCTCGGCGGGCCCGGACTCGGGCGCGCGCGCAGCGAGGTCGCCGCGGCCGAGGCGCCCGGCCGTGGTCCCGACCGCGTGGATGGGACGGGCGAGCGAGCTCGCGAGCAGCCACGCGACGGCGAGCCCGACCAGGCCGACGGCCGCCCCGACGCCGGCGATCGCGAACCAGCTGCGGTGCACGCGGGAATCGACGGCCGCGATCGGCTGGGAGAGCCGCACGGCCCCGACGACCCTGCCCTGGTCGAGGACGGGGTAGGCCACGACGAGCAGGTCGCCGCCGAGGTCGGTGCTGTGGCGGATCAGGCGGATGCCGCCGCCGGAGAGCGCCGTGGAGATCTCGGGCCGGCCGGCGGTCGCGAACGCGACCCGGGCGGGGCGGGGCCGGTTCGAGTCGGCCAGGAGGGCGCCGCGGCCGTCCGTGACGACGACGCGGGCGTCGGTCTCGCGGCCGTACCGGGCCACCGCCCGGCGCACGCCGGCGAGCGTGCCGCCCGGGGCCGGGGAGCCGCCCAGGGAGGCGGCGATCACCTGCGTCTGCGAGTCGATCCCGGCGTAGAACGCGTCCTTCGCCCGCCGGTCGACGTTCACGGCCAGCGGCACCGCGAGCGCGATCACGGTGAGGACGAGCAGGTATGCGAACGCCGCCAGCAGACGGCCGCGCAGCGTCACCCGGCGAGCTCCGCGGGGGAGGAGAAGCGGAAGCCCACGCCGCGCACGGTGTGGATGTAGCGCGGCTCCTGGGCGTCGTCGCCCAGCCGGCGGCGCAGGCCCGCGATGTGCACGTCGAGCGTCTTCGTCGACCCGAACCAGTCGGCGCCCCACACCTTGTCCATCAGCGCGTTGCGGCGCAGCACGGTGCCGGCGTGGGCCATCAGTATGTGCAGCAGGTCGAACTCGCGCCGGGGCAGGTCGAGCGGCGCGCCGGCGTGGGTGACGACGTGGGTGGCGGGGTCGATCACGACGTCGCCGATCTGGATGGCGGTCGAGCGGTCGGACCGGGCCGCCGGCGCGGCGCGCTTGCCGGTGCGGCGCAGCACGGCCCGGATGCGGGCGGTCAGCTCGGCCATGCTGAAGGGCTTCGCCAGGTAGTCGTCGGCGCCGAGCTCGCGGCCGACGACGCGGTCGGTCTCGAGGCCGCGGGCGGTCAGCATGATGATGGGAACATCCGAGGTCTGGCGGATCGCGCGGCACACGTCGCGGCCGTCGAGGTCGGGCAGCATCAGGTCGAGCAGGACGATGTCGGGCTCGTTCGCGCGCACCGAGTCGAGCCCGCCGCTCCCCGTCGCCTCGACCGAGACCGCGTAGCCCTCCCGCTCGAGCGCCGAGCGCAGCGGATCGGAGATCGACGCCTCGTCCTCGATCACCGTCACATGGCCGCGCGCCTGTGCGGCTCGCTCCCCGCCTGCCTCCATGCGTCCGAAGTGTAGGGAGGCCCCTCGAGAAGCGCTGTGGCGCAACCGGGGTCAGACCCCGAACGCCGCCCGTGACGATTCCGTGGCACTCACCTGCGGGGTCTGACCCCGGTATCGGGTGATGCCGGTAGCGACCGATCACCGGTTCGCGCGAGCCGCGGAGAGGGCGGCGATTACCGCAAGCTGATGATTCGTATCACGGAAATGCAACAGTTGTCGTTGCATACCTTCACGTTGGCGATCTGGTCGTATACGTTGAGAGCGCACCTCCGAGGCGGCCGGAGTGAACGCGAAAACCCCGACCCCCGGAAGGAGCCACAACGATGGCTGAATCCACCGTGCTCGTCGTCGACGATGAGCCCCGAATCGTCGAGTTCCTGAGCGAGAACCTGCGCGACGACGACTTCGCCGTCCTGTCCGCCGCCACCGGCGCCGAGGCCATCGAGCTGCTCGGCCGCGCCCGCCCCGACCTGATCCTGCTCGACGTCCTGCTCCCGGACGTGAGCGGCTACGAGATCTGCCGCACCGTCCGCGCGGGCGACGGCATCAACGATCCCTGGGATCCCGACCTGCCGATCATCATGCTGTCGGCCAAGGCCGAGCACGTCGACCGTGTCCGCGGCCTCCAGCGCGGCGCGGACGACTACGTGACCAAGCCGTTCCACTATCCGGAGCTGCTCGCGCGCATCGGCGCAGTCCTGGGGCGCGTCTCGCGCTCGCGCGAGCGCGAAATCATCCGCCACGGGGACCTGGCCGTGAACACGCTCTCGCGGGAGGTCACGATGGGCGGCATCAAGGTCGACCTGTCGGCCAAGGAGTACCAGCTGCTCACCACGCTCGCGTCGGAGCCCGGACGCGTCTTCACGAAGGCCGAGCTGCTCGAGTCGGTGTGGGGCTTCCGGTCGCAGGGGCGCACGCGCACGCTCGACTCGCACGCGAGCCGCCTGCGCCAGAAGCTGCGCGTCCATTCACCCGCCGGCTGGCTCGCCAACGAGTGGGGCGTCGGCTACCGCCTGTGCAGGCCCGAATGATCCGGGTTCCCCTGCGCCGGCGCCGCGCGGGCGTCGACGACCAGCTGCATGCCTCGGTGGAGGAGCTCGCTACGCTGCTCGCCCGCGAGGAGCGGGCCCGGGCGGAGTTCATCGGCAAGGTGTCGCACGAGCTTCGCACGCCGCTCACCGTGATCAAGGGCTACGTGTACACGCTCCACCGCTCGGAATGCGATCCCGATAAGGCGGCCAAGCTCGACGTGATCGACGGCGAGTGCGAGCGGCTCGGATATCTGATCGAGGACCTGCTCGAGCTCTCGCGCGCCCGCGCGGGCGAGCTGCGGGTGAACGCGGAGGTGTTCCCGCTGGAGCGCTGCGTCCGGGAGGTCGCCGAGCGGCTCGAGACGGTCGCCGAGCAGGGCAGCGTCCGGGTGCGGGTCGACTGGGGATGCAACGGCGGGCTCGTTCACGGCGACCAGAACCGCGTCCGCCAGATCTTCGCGAACCTGATTACGAACGGCATCAAGTACGCCCCGCCCGGCACGGACGTCACCGTGCGCGGCCGGCGCGTCGACGACACGCTCCAGGTCGCCGTCGAGGACGCCGGGCGCGGCATTCCCGAGTCCGACCTGCCGTTCATCTTCGACGAGTTCTTCCAGTCGCGGCGGCCGGAGCCCGGTGCCGGGCTCGGGCTGGCCGTCGCCCGGGAGCTCACCGAGGCCCACGGCGGTTCGATCACCGTCACGAGCGCGGTCGGGAGCGGCTCCCGGTTCCTCGTCACCCTGCCATGTCTGGACGCGGGCGCGTGACCGCGGATCCCGTCGATGTCCTGCGCCTGCTCGAGGCCCCCACCCGGCCCGAGCCGCCGGCCGCCCGGCCGCTGCGGCTCATCTCGGCTCTCGCGACCCACGGACGGGTCGCGAGGGCCGAGGGGCTCGCCGGCGTCGGCGCCGGCTACGAGCTGCGCCTGCCCGGGATCGGCGGCCGCTACCTGGCCGGCCTCGCCGGGCACGCGCACGAGCAGGGGTGGCGGGCGGCCGAGGTGGCGGCGCTGCTCGATGCGGTCGAGGGACGGGCGTCGATGTGGATCGTGAGCCCGTCGGCCGCGGCGCTGCGGCGGGCGGGGCTGTTCGGGTCGGGCGTGGGCCGCAAGGCCTGCGCCCGCTGGTCGGCCGGATGCTGGCGGCCCGCGCCGGTTGATCCCGATGCGCTTGCCCGGGTCGCGGCCGCGGGCCGGGCCCGTGCCGTCTGCGCCGGCGCCGTGTCGGGAGCCGGCGCCCCCCGGCGGATCGTCGAGGCCGTGGGTGCCGACGGCGTGCAGCTCGGCTGGCTCGACGGGGGCCTCGCCGTCTCCCTCCGGGTGCCGTGGACGGTCGAGCTGCTGGTCGCGCCCGCCCTCCCCGGCGGGTCGCTGATGGCGCTCCGCGAGCGGATCGCCTCGGCGCCGCGCTGCAGCTGGTGCGGCGTGCCCATGCTGGGGCCCGATTGCAGGCGCTGCCTGCCGGGGGCGCGCACGTGAGCCGGGGCCGCCGCCGCAGCCTCGCGCTCGCGCTGGCGGGGATCGTGCTCGCGGTGCTCGGCTTGGGCCGGCTCGGGTCGGGCGGCGCGGCGCAGGCACCCACGGGCCGCCATGCCGTGCGCGTCGTCACCGTCCGGCCGATCGCGGCCGGCGCCCGCATCGCCGCGGGAGACCTGGGCACGGTGCGCATCCCCGCCGCGTGGGCGTCGCCGCACCAGCTCGCCGATCCGGCCGCCGCGATCGGCCGCCGGGCCGCGGTCGCGCTGGTCACCGGCGCGCCCGTGATGGACGCCGAGGTCACCTCGGCCACGGCGCCGCGGGCCGCGCGCGAGCTGGCGCTGCGGCTGGACGACCTGGCCGGCATTCCGGCGGGCGACCTGGCCGACGTCCGCGGCGACGTCTACCTGACCCCGCCGGGGCGCGGTGGACGGACGCGGCTCGTGCTCGCGAACGTGCTCGTGCTCTCCGCCCGGCGCGACGACGCCGGTTCGGTCGCCACGGTGGTGCTGCCGCCGGCCGCGGTGCCGGACGCGATCACCGCGGAGGGCCAGGGCGCGCTGCGGCTGGCCGTCCGCAGCGGGCGAGTCGGTCAGGGATGATCGCGCCGGTCGTCCGCTGCCTCGTGGTCGCCGCCGACCCGCTCCTCGGGGCCGAGATGACCGCCCTCGCCGACGACCTGCCGGGCGTTCAGGTGGTCGGGGTGGTGGCACCGCTGCGGGCGGTCGCCGGACGGCTGCCGCCCTGCGACGTCGCACTGCTCGCAGACCCGGGCGAGCGGGGCGCTCCGGCGCTCCGTCAGCTGGTCGCCGGCTGCGGCCGCCCGGCGGTCGTGCTGACCCGGTCGGTGGGCGTCGACACCTACCGCCGCGCGCTCGCGGCGGGCGCCCGCGCGGTGCTCCCGCTGCCGGCGGTGCCCGCCGCGCTCGGCGACGTGCTCGTCGAGGCGTCCGTCGCCGCGGGCGCCGCCGCCGCCTCGCCGTCCGGGCGCGTCACCGCCGTCGTGGGCGCGAAGGGCGGCACCGGGACGACCTCGACGGCGCTTGCGATCGCCCGCCTGTCCGGGGCGGCGCTGGTCGACATGTCGGGATCGTGGGCGAGCCTGGCGGCGCTGCTCGGGTGCCGGTCGGAACGGTCGCTGGCCGACCTCGCCCAGGTCGGCGAGGGGCTGGCGGCGGCGGTCGCCAGCGCCGCGGTCGAGCACCCGTGTGGGCTCCGGCTCGTGCCGGGGCCGGCCGGGCCCGAGATCGCGGCCGCGCTCCCGGGGGGCTTCGCCGCCGCGCTCGTACGCGACCTGCGCGCCGGCGGCCCCGCCGTCGTCGATGCCGGCTGCGGCGCGTTTGCCGCGTCGCGCGAGGCGGCCGTCGCC
>JAICJC010000097.1 GCA_025928655.1 Thermoleophilia bacterium
GGCGACTCTACCGCGCAACCGGGGTCAGACCCCGAACGGAAGTGCGACCGAAGTGTCACGGCCGCCGTTCGGGGTCTGACCCCGCCGTCAGTGCCAGACGTCGAAGTGGCGGCGGTGGGTGTCGAGCACCGCGCCCGGGCGGAAGAACCGGTCGTAGAAGTCCAGGTCGATGTGCTGGGCCTGGAGCACGTTCATCACCCAGACGCTCGGCACGGTGCCGGGGAACTTGCCCCACGTCTCGAGCGTGTAGTCGCACTGCAGCGTCACGCAGGCCTTGAACTCGTCCGAGTACGGCTCGGCCGAGGCCCTGATCGCCGCCGTCTCCGACCACGCTCCGGGCGTGTCCGGGTGGTAGGGGCCGCCGGGGCCGAACTTGCGCTGCGCGAACGCCTCGACCGCGGCGCCCATCGTGGGGAAGTGCGGCGGGCAGAAGGCGTGGAAGGTGCCGTCGGTGCGCCCGGTCGGGTTGGGCGTGCCCCAGCGCGGGTCGGTGTCGTAGCGGAAGCCGAGGCCGGGCACCTCCGGCTCGCCCGACGCGCCCAGGAGCGCCATGTGCTCGATGCCGTCGTACGTCCAGCCGCCGAGCCCCATCGCCTGCAGCAGCAGGGCGCCGTTGTAGCTCGAGACCATCAGCTCGGCGGTCGCCTCGGTGAGCGAGTACTGCTCGACGAACGAGAGCGGCACCGGCTGGGTCGTGTCCACCAGGCCCTCGAACCGGTCGAGGCCCGGGATCGGCCGGCCGTTGATGTCGTCGACCAGGCAGAACCCGTTCTGCGTGAAGAAGCAGATGTTGGCGATGTGGTGCTGGGCGATGTCGGCCACGGGGATGGCGAGCAGCGAGCCGGGCTCGTTGGCGATCCAGGTGTTGTGGCCCTCCAGGTACGGCTCCTCGCGCGGTAGGTACAGGCGCTCGCCGGAGAGCTTCACGATCCGGTCGCGATGGCGCTCGACCATGAGCGCGGCGGTGATCTGCTCCTCGGCCGGGTCGACCAGCGCGCCCGCGTCGCGGGTCGGGAAGTAGTACAGGCCCGAGTCGTCGGTGTAGAAGAGCTCGCTCGTGTGGAAGCCGGCCGCCGACGGGATCGTCCGCCCCGCCGCCCCGCCGTTGTAGTTGGCGAAGTGCGGCGCGTAGCGGGCATGGCGGGTGATGCCGTAGTGCCACCCGGTCGTCCCCGTCATCGCGGTCAGGATCAGCAGCGTCTCGAGCTCGCTCAGGGGCACGTGGTCGTGCTGCGACCTGTACGCCAGGAGCCCGTCGGGGATGCTCCCGCCCATCGGGAAGCGGCGCGACCGGCGTCCGTACAGCGCGTCCAGGAGCGGAAACCGGGCCAGCTCGGCCAGGGCCGCCTCGACGGAGTGTGCGTCCATGAGATCCTCCTAGAAGAGCGGACGCAGCGCCGCATACAGGCGCCGGTGCCGCGCGTGCAGGTCGTCGTAGAGCCCGGACCGCTCCGGATCGGGGAGGGCCGGTTCGACCCGCGGCCCGGCCATCGCCAGGCCGGCGGTGCGGACGTCCGGATGCAGGCCGGCCCCCGCGGCGGCCAGCATCGCCGCTCCGCGGGCGGTCGTCTCGACGTCCTCGGGCCGGGTGACGGGGAGGCCGGTGACGTCCGCCCGGATCTGGCGCAGGAGGTCGCCGCGCGCGCCGCCCGCGACGCATACGAGCTCGGTCGGCTCGAGGCCCGCCGCCCCCATCGCGTCGAGCACGTCGCGCAGCGCGAAGGCGTTGCCCTCGAGCAGCGCCCGGGCCATGTGGGCGCGGCCGTGGGCGGCCGTGAGCCCGAACCAGCCGGCGCGGGCGTCGGCGTTCCACTCCGGCGCCATCGCGCCGGCCAGCGCCGGCACCCAGAGGACGCCGCCCGCGCCTGCGGGCACGCCGCCGGCCAGGTCGTTCAGGAGCTCGTACACGTCCGCGCCGGTGGCCGCGGCCCGGGCCGCCTCGACCGAGCCGAGCTCGTCCCGGAACCACCGGTACGCGCCGCCGGAGAGCCAGCCGGGGTTCTCGAGCAGCCAGCTGCCCGGGTCGGCGTGCGGATGCAGCTCGGTGACGCCGCCCGGGTCGAGGGCCGGCCCCGGCGCCACGGCGCACACCGGCTCGGCCGTGCCCATGACGTCGCAGACGGCGCCCGGCTCCACCACCCCCGCGCCGAGCGTCGCCGCCATCTCGTCGCCGCAGCCGAGCACGACGAGCGTCGAGGCGTCCAGGCCGGCCGCCTCGCGCAGCCACGGCGCCACCGTCCCGAGCACCGCGTCGGCGGGACGCACGGGCGCAAGCGAGCCGGGATCGATCCCGAACGCGGCGCACGCCTCCTCGCACCAGTCGCCGGTCTCGACGTCGAGCAGCATCGCGGACGAGGCATTGGAATGGTCGACGGCCACCTCGCCGGAGGCCCGCCAGGCCACGAACGACCCGGGCAGCAGGAACCAGCGGGCGGCGGCGTGCTGGTCGGGGCGGTTGCCCGCGAGCCACGCGATCTTGGCGGCCACGTGGCCGGGATCGAGGTTGCAGCCTGTGAGCGCGCGCAGCCGCGCCGGGTCGATCCGCTCGCCGGCGCCGGCGCACTCCGCGCCCGCGCGCCGGTCCATCCAGATCAGCGCCGGGCCGAGCGGCTCGCCGGCGGCGTCGGCGGGCACCATCCCGTCGAGCTGCGAGCCGAACGAGATCGCCCGCAGCGGCCGGTCGCCGACCCCGCGCCGGATCGCGAGCAGCGCCTGGGCGACCGCCCCCAGCCACTCGCGCGCGTCCTGCTCGGCCCAGCCGGGTTGGGGATAGGAGAGCGTGTGGGGGACATAGCTGGTGGCGATGTGGGTGCCGTCGGCGGCGATCGCCTGGGCGCAGGTGCCCTGCGAGCCGACGTCGACGCCCACCACCAGGTCGGCGTCGCTCACGTCTGGTCCTCGCCGCCGTCGCCGGGTCCCCGCCGGTAGACGGAGATCTCGAACGCGTCGGCGAGATGGTGCTCGCGGGAGACCATCGCGACCGCGCCGCCGGCGGTGCTGTCGACCTGCCACAGCGTCAGCAGCAGGGTGCCCCGGGGCACGCCCAGGCGCAGCGCGACGTCGCCCATGGCGACGTCGGGCGTGATGGTGGCCACGCCGTGGTGCACGACCGCGCCCCGCTCGGCCAGCGCGGCGTACACGGACCCCTGGGCCGCAGCCGCCATGGCCGGGGGTGAGAGCAGGTCGCTGCGGCACCAGTCGGTCTCGTCCACCACCCGGCGCCCGCCCGCGGTGCGCACCCGCCGCAGCATGCTCGTCGGCTCGCCGACCTCGATCCCGAGCGCCGAGGCCACCTCGGGGGAGGCCGGCTCGGCGGCGCAGGTCTCGTCGACGGTGCCGGGCTCGAGGCCCATGGCGGCGATCATCGACGAGACGCCGAAGTTGCGGCTGAGGTCGTTGCGCATGAGCGGCCGGTCGGTGACGTAGGTGCCCGACCCGTGCAGCCGGCGCAGGAGGCCGTCCTCCTCGAGCAGCGCGATCGCGGCCCGCAGCGAGCTGCGCGACACCCCCAGGCTGCGGGCCAGCTCCGGCTCGCCGGGGAGGCGGTCGCCGGGGCCGAACTCGCCCGCCACGACCCGCTCGCGCAACCCGTCGGCGATCGAGTGGCGCAGGGAGCGGCGGTTGAGCGTGGTCATCGGGTCGCCATCCTAGATGGCTGATCGAGAGCTCCCGTGATGTCCTGGGCGGCTGCGAACCGAGCAGCGCAAGGACGCAGGGAGCGGTCATATTGGGCGAAATATGGGCGCGACCGAGGACGCCGCGATGCGACGGTGCGCGGCGGCAGCGCCATCCCCATCCGCATGGCGTGGAGCGGTCGTGCGTCCAGGCGCGCGTGGAGCTCTCGATCAGCCATCTTAAGGTTCGACGACGACCTTCAGCACCTCGCCCGCGCGGATGCGCCCGAACGCGGCCGGGGCGTTGTCGAGGTCGACGATGTCCGAGACGACCGCGCGCAGGCCGCCGATGTCGTCGGCGAGCATGTCGAGCGCGTGCACCTGGTCGCGGTGCCGCGAGGCGTAGGAGCCGTGCACCTGCACCTCCCGGTAGTGGAGGACGTTGGACGGGAAGTTGATGTGGGTCGTGCCCTTCGGCAGGCCGCCGAAGAAGAGCACCCGCCCGCGCGGCGCCGCCATCTCCATGGCCTGCTCCTGCGCGATGTCGCTCGAGCAGGCGACGATCACGACATCGGCGCCGACGTCGTCCGTCGCGCCGCGCACGGCGGCCAGGCCGTCGCCGTTCGACGTGTCGATGTAGGCCATCCGATCGTCGCCCAGGATCTCGCGGGCCAGGTCGAGCCGGGCGGCCGCGGTCTCGATCAGCATGACCTGGCCGGCGCCCTCGAGCCGGGCGATGGCGGCGTGGGCGGTCCCCACCGGCCCGGCGCCGATCACGGCGACCGTGTCGTCGAGGCCGATGTCGATGTCCTTGTGGCCGCAGATCGCGTCCGAGAGCGGGTCGGTGAAGGTGGCGTGGGCGTCGGAGAGGCCCTCGGGGATGCGGAACAGGTTTTTGAGCGCGACCTCGGGGATGGCGACCAGCTCGGCATACGCGCCCTGGTAGTCGAAACCCATGAGCCCACCGTTCGCGCACAGGTGCTCGTTCCCGCTGCGGCAGAGGCGGCAGCGCCCGCACCACAGCGTCGAGATGCAGTGCACCCGGTCGCCGACCGACAGGCCCGCCGCGGCGATCTCGTCCGCGGCGCGGGGGCCGACCTCGACCAGCTCGCCGCTGATCTCGTGGCCGAGCACCCAGGGCGGCGCGATGCGGCGGTCGCCGTTGTAGAAGGTGCGCACGTCGGTGCCGCAGACACCGCAGGCGGTGACGCGCAGGAGGACGCCGTCGTCGGGGCAGCGGGCGTCGGGCACCGTCCCGACAGACATCGTCCCCGGGCCGTCCCAGATGGCTGCACGCACTCGTATCCTCCCGTCGTCGCACGTCGTCGTGTTCGACCCGGTATCATACCGAGTTGTCGGACAACTTGGGAGAGGAGATGCGGTGATCGAGTTCATCTTCATGCTCACGCGGGATGACATGACGCTCACGAACGCCCGCGAGGTGTACGCCTCGATCGCCGGGAGCGGCGTGACCCATGTCGGCTGCAAGGACGTGGGCCTCCCGCGCGCGGAGCTGACCGCGCTGATGGAGGACATCCGCGGCAACGGGCACACGACGCACCTCGAGGTCGTGTCCGAGACGCCCGAGGACACGCTCACATCCGCCCGCGCCGCCGCGGAGATCGGCCCGGACTACCTGATCGGCGGGACGCTGATCGAGCCGGTGCAGGAGATCATCGCCGGCACGGGCATCAAGTTCTTCCCCTACGTCGGCCAGATCGTCGGCCACCCCTGCCTCCTGCGCGGCTCCATCGAGGAGATTGCCGAGGACGCGCGCCGGGCGGAGAGCCTCGGCGTGGACGGCATCAACCTGCTCGCCTACCGCTACGACAAGGACGTGAACGCCCTGGTCGAGGCGGTCGTGGGAGCGACGTCCCTGCCCGTGATCGCGGCCGGCTCGGTCGACTCGCCCGAGCGCATCCAGGCGCTCAACGAGCGCGGCGTGTGGGCCTTCACGATCGGCACCGCTGCGCTGGACGGCGTCCTGGTCGAGGGCGGCTCGCTCGTCGAGCAGCTGCGCTGCGCGCTCGACGCCGCCGCTGCGGTGGTGTAGGGAGCCGGAACAGCCCCCCACACCACCGCAGCCGGGAGGTCAGTCGCCGGAGGCGGCGACCTCGTGGTCCATGCCCTCGTTGATCATGCGGCCGATGGTCTCGTACTTGGCCCGGTCGCTCGACTTCACGTAGAGCGCGTAGCCGATGCCGATGATGAACACGGCCAGGTCGGCCCAGCACAGCCACTTGGCGTACCAGTAGCCGGCGCCGAGGAACGTGAGGTTGCTGAGGGCGAGGTAGAGGACGTAGGCCTGGGTGACCGCGGCGATGATCGGCGCGGTCAGCGTCGTCCACCAGTGGTGGTCGGCGGTGTGATGCGTGCGGAAGTAGTTCAGGATCGCGATCGAGACGAGCGCCTGGATGGCGAGGATCGAGACGACCCCCATCACCGCCATCAGGCCGTAGACCTGCAGGTAGGCCACCGAGAACGCGGCCGGCTGCCCGCCGGTGCTCGCCCGCCACACGAACAGCAGCACGATGAGCAGCGCGATCACGGACTGCGTGATCGACGCGATGTGCGGGCTGCGGTGCTTGGGATGCGTGCGCCCCAGCGCCGTCGGTAGGACACGCTCACGGCCGAGCGAGTACAGGTAGCGCGCGGTCGTGTTGTGGAACGCCATGCCGCAGGCGAACGCGCCGGTGATGATGAAGTAGCTGAGCGCGTCCCGCAGGAACTCGTTGCCGAACTCCTTGGCAGGGCCGAAAAAGAAGTTGGCCGAGTCGTTCTGGGCGACGAAGGCCGCCTCGTGGGTGTTGTGGTAGCCGGAGATCGCCGCCCACGAGGTGATCGTGTAGAAGATCCCCAGGCCGATCACCGAGATGTACATGGCCCGGGGGACGATCTTCTTCGGGTTCTTCGACTCCTCGCCGTAGTTCGGGGCCATCTCGAAGCCGACCCACGACCAGAAGGCGAAGAAGATGCCGATGCCGGCCGCGCCCGCGGCCACCGCGGCGTTCCCGTGCCCGCTGGCGCCGAGGCTCTTGAACGCGTTGATCGGGTTGATGGCCCCGGCCTGCACGTTGTGGCCGCCGTGCGCGAACACGACGATGTCGAAGATGAGGAGCAGGATCACCTCACCGATCAGCGCGAAGCCGAGCACGCGGGCCGAGATGTGCACGTCGAAGTAGGCCAGCACCGAGATCAGGACGATCATGAAGAGCGCCGTCCAGAACCAGGACGGGTTGTGCCCGTACTGGTTCAGCTTGAGCGTCGCGAAGTAGGCGAACCCGCCGATGAGCGACACCTCGAACACGGAGTACGCGACCACCATCGCGAGGCCGCTCGCCATGCCGAGCTCGCGGTTGAGCCCATGGCTGATGAAGCTGTAGAAGCCGCCGGCGGCGGTCACCTTGCGCGACATCGCGACGTAGCCGACCGAGAAGATGGTCAGCACGATCGTCGCTACGAGGAACCCGGCCGGCGTGCCGAGCCCGTTGCCGAACCCGACAGAGATCGGCGTGTTGAAGAGCATGGCCGAGATCGGGGCGGCCCCGGTCACGGTCAGGAAGAGGACACCCCAAATACCGATCGCGCCGCCGTGCAGCTTGTGGACGTCGTCGCGCGATGACACGTCCATGCTGTCGACCACGGGAAGCATGCCCTCGTGATGCTCGGACATGCCTCCGTCTTCACTGCTCATTCGACACCTCCCGCTGGTGCTCCGGGGAACGGCGTGCCCCGAAAGTTGTCAGACAGCTACGCGCCGTTTGTACCATTTACGCCGCGGGCGGGTCAAGCCCTGCGCCGGCACGATGGGTCAGCCGGCGAAGACGGCGTCGGGCATGAAGCAGCCGACCATCCAGTTTGGCGCATCGACGACCTCGGTGACCTTCAGATCGCCCGCCAGGGAGCACAACATGTACGCGTCCTCACGCGAGAGCCCCCGCTGCGAGACCAGGTGGTCGATCATCGCGCGCACGGCCGAGCGGGACGCCTCCATCAGATCGGGCTCGACGCCCGTCGTCGCGAACCAGCCGCCGCCGTCGACGCGGGGGGTGAGCGGGCCGGGCGGCTTCCGCAGGGCCGGTGCGCGCAGGTTCATGCCGCGCTCGACCGTGAGCCGCATCGTCGTACGCATCGCGCACTCGACGCCGGAGATCGCGACCTCGCCGTCGCCCTGCGCGGCGTGCGCATCTCCGAGCGAGACGAGCGCGCCGGGGACGGCGACCGGCAGGTAGAGCGTCGTTCCCCTGGTCAGGTGGCGGCAGTCGATGTTGCCGCCGCCCGCGTGCGGGGGCGGGATGCGCACGTCGTGCATGCCGGCGCCGGGCACCCCGGTGGTGCCGCAGAACGGCTCGATCGGGATGCGCACGCCGGGCGCGAAGTCCATCTCGTCGCCGCCGGTCAGGTCGAAGAACTTGATGTAGGGCTCGGTGAACTCGCCCGGGGGGAGCAGCCCGAAGCCGGGGATGATGCAGGCCCAGCCCCACTCGGGCAGCTCGAAGTCGAGGAACTCGACGGCGACGGCGTCTCCCGGCTCGGCGCCCTCGATGTAGATCGGCCCGGCGAGCGGGTAGATCAGCTCGAAGTCGAGGTTGGGCAGATCCGCCGCGCTCGAGTCGCGCGTGATCTGGCCGCCGGCGAAGTCGTCCGTCTCGGCGGTGACGACGTCGCCCGGCCGGATGCGAACGACCGGCTCGATGTCCACGTCCCAGGTGCGGTGCGTGGGCGCGTCGCGGGTGATGACGTGCTCGGCCATGGGTGCCGGGGAGTATGGCACTTCGGGCTAGGCTGAAGGCGTGGCGACCGCCGTCCGCATCCTGCGAGCGCTCGACCGGCTCGTGTGCCGCGCCGGGCGCGCCTGCTGCGTCGGCCGGTCACAGGCCGCCTGGCGCTCAACGCCTCACAGGTAGAGGGGCCAGTATCCGGTGCCTGGCACCGGATATTCAGCGCACCACCTCGACCGCGCTCCCGAGCGACTGCGGGTCGCCC
Organism: Thermoleophilia bacterium; assembly: GCA_025928655.1. GTDB lineage: Bacteria > Actinomycetota > Thermoleophilia > Gaiellales > JAICJC01 > JAICJC01. Next base: position 8,601 of record JAICJC010000097.1, read on the forward strand.
GCGCGCACGCGCACGACGATCCGCACCCGGTCGGCCCGGAAGAGGTCGTTCGAGCGCTCGAACGCGCGTCCGTCCTCCGACCAGGCCGTCCGCGCGATCGCCACCAGCGGCGCCCCGGCGCGCACTTCGAGAACGCGCGCCTCCGCCGCCGTCGCGCCCACCACCTCCACCCGCTCCTCGGCCTCGCCCGGCCGCAGGCCGTAGCCGGTCTCCAGCAGCTCGTACAGCGATCCCGAGAGCGAGCGGTCGAGCAGGCCGGGGAAGCGGTCGGCGGGGAACCGGGCCCGCTCGAGCGAGATCGGCCGCTCGTCGCCCAGCCGCACGCGCACGACCTCGAGCACGAGCGCCCCCTCCGGGACGCCGAGCGCCGCGGCGGTCTCGGCGTCGGCCCCGACCGTCGCCGTCGAGAGCACCCGGGCAGCCGACTGGAACCCCTGGCGGCGCATGTACGCCGGCAGGCTGGTGAGGCTCGTCAGGTCGCGCTCGACACGGCGCTCGGAGACGAAGATCCCACCCGAGCGGCCGCGCACGCGGTGCACGACTCCGGCCGTCTCGAGCGCGTCCAGCGCCGCGCGCAGCGTCGAGCGGCTCACGCCCAGCCGGGCGGCGAGCTCGCGCTCGGCCCCCAGCCGCTCGCCCGGCCCGGGCGCCCCCGCCTCGATCTCCCGGGCGAGCCGGTCGCGCAGCCCCGCCGCCGCCGGCCCCAGCGGCGCGAAGGCGGCGGGCAGTCCCGGGACGGGCTCGCTCACGGCGCGTCTACCGGGCGGCCTCGAGCGCGGCCAGCGACTCCGGCTGCACCTGGCCGCCGTCGACCACGATCGTCTGGCCGGTGATGTAGGCGGCCTCGTCGGTCGCCAGGAAGAGCGCCGCGGCGCCGATCTCCTCGACGAAGCCGAGCCGCCCGAGCGGGATCGACGCCTCCATCGACGCCCGGTACTCCGGCCCCAGCTCGTCGAGGCCCTCCGAGACGACGTTGCCGGGCAGCACGGCGTTCACCGTGATCCGCTTCGGCGCCAGCTCGATGCAGGCCGTGCGCAGAAACCCGAGCTGCGCCGCCTTCGTCGCCCCATAGTGCGACCAGCCGGGGAAGCCGGTGATCGGGCCGGTGATGGAGCTCGTCAGGATCACCCGCCCGTGCCCGGAGCGCTCCAGATACGGCAGGCACGCCTTCACGGTCAGCATCGTGCCCTTGACGTTCGTGGCGAAGATCGAGTCGATGTCGTGCTCGGTCATGTCCTGGAGCTTCACGTCGGGGAAGATGCCGGCGTTGGCACAGACGATGTCGATGCCGCCGTGGCGGGACACGACCTCGGCGGCGACCCGCTCGCAGTCGCCGGCCGAGGAGACGTCGCCCTGGAGGTAGGAGACGTGCCCGCCCCCGAGCGCGGAGAGATCGCGGACCGCGGTCTCGCCGGCGCGCTCCGTCCGGCCGGTGACGACGACGTTGGTGCCCGCGCGCGCAAAGACGCTCGCGATGCCCTTGCCGATGCCCTTGGTGCCGCCGGTGACGATCACCGTGCGGCCGGTGAGTGGGGTGAACATAGGTCGTCCTCCTGGTATGCGGGCTTCGGGCGGCCCATTCTACGGTCCGAATCGATCCAATTGGCGTTCGGCCCGCATGTCAATTGACCCAGGAGCGCTCGTCAGCCGTGCGCCGACAGGTACCGCTCGGCGAGCGCGCACGTCCCGTCGGTGAAGCCCGCGCCCAGCTCGGCCGCCTCGGTCGCGAACTGGTGGTGCGAGCCGATCCATGCGACCAGCAGCAGCCGGCGCAGCATGACGAACGTGTCCAGCTCGGCCTCGTCGGCCGGGTCGAGCTCGGCAGCGGAGCGGTAGCCCTCCACCCAGGCGGCCTTCAGCTCCGGCACGTGCGGGTGGTCCTCGATGAACGAGACGGTGGTCGCGAAGTCGTACATGAACCACGACCAGCCGCAGTCGTCGAAGTCGATCACGCGCACCCGCTCGCCGTCGACGAGCAGGTTGGCGAGGCGGATGTCGGCGTGCACGAGCCCGAACCGCCCGGACCCGTCCCCGTAGGCCTCGAGCCTTCGCCGCAGCGTCTCGTCGAGCCGCCCGAGCAGCTCGAGCTGCTCGCGCCCCATCCCGAGGCCGTCCTGCCACCGGCCCCAGTGGCCGCTCGCGCCCAGCGTCGTCTCGTAGTCCCAGCGGAAGCGGGCGAAGCCCGGTGGGGGCCTCCACGCGCGGGCGTGGCCGTGCATCCGCGCCGAGACGGCGCCGAGCGTGTGGAAGCCCGGCAGGAGGTCGTGCGCGTCGGCGTCCGGCATCTCGCCGTCCAGCCACTCGAACAGTACGACGTTGCGCTCGCCGAGCTCGTCCGTGCGCACCTGGCAGACCCTGCTCCCGCCGCGGCCGGCCACGGCGTGGGCGGTCTCGACCACGCCGTCGACGCGGAGCGCGTCGATCCAGTCGAGCTCGGAGGCGATCTCCTCGGCGGTGTGGTACGTGGGCCGGTGGACGCGAAGCGCGAACGCGCGGCCGCCCGGCTCGTCGATCCGGTACGTCCAGTTCTCGGAGACGTTGATCAGGGCGACCGTGGACGCGGGGTCGAGGTCGTATGCGGGCAGCGCGACCTGCGCCAGGCGGTCGATCGCCGCCTGGTCAGTGCTCACGGCCCTCCACCGACTCGAGCACGCGCGTGATCGCATCGCGGGCGCGGACGACGCTCTCCGTGGCGCCGGACAGGTAGATGCGGCCGGCGGCGCCGATCATCGAGACGATGACCAGGGTCGCGTCGGGCGCCGCCTGCTCGGCCGCGTTGGCCGCCATGGCGGCGTGCAGCGCCGGCACCACCTCGTACACGAGCAGCGTCTCCCCGGGCAGCACCATCGAGGCCTCCCGGTTGCGGTTGATGATCACCGCGTGCTGGTCGGTGATGTCCTCGATCACGTCGGCGTAGAGGATACGCGGCCGCAGGGCGTCCGCGGCCGTCGCGCCGATCCCCTCGAGGATGGCCGCGCCCGCCCGGTCGACGAGCTCCTTGTCCCGGTGGTGCACCTCGAGCACGCCGAACTGGCGCTCGACGTAGAGGATGCCCGGCTCGATCTCGGGCACCGACCGCAGCGCGAGGTCGGTCACCCGCTCGATCGCGAGCGCCGGCGCGACCTCCACGATGAGGGCGTGGTCGCCCTCGACGGGCGGGTAGCCGCGGGCGCGCGTGGGCGTGCCCAGGTAGGCCGCGAACTGGCGTTCGAGGCTCGGGATGGGCAGGTAGACCCGCAGCTGGACTGCGGCGTTCTCCATCCTGCGCTAGCTCGCCGCGTGGACGAAGTGCTTGTCGAGCTCGGCGTGCGGGCGCGGGATGACGTGCACCGACACGAGGTCGCCGACGCTCGAGGCGGTCTCGGCGCCGGCCTCCGTCGCGGCCTTCACGGCCCCCACGTCACCCTGGATCACGACCGACACCAGGCCGTCGCCGACCTCCTCGCGAGCCACGATGGTCACGTTCGCGGCCTTGACCATGGCGTCCGCGGCTGCGAGCGCCGCCACGTAGCCCTTCGTCTCGATCATCCCGATTGCGTTCTGTGCCATGACTCCTCCTCTACTCGTGTTCGTCGATGGAACCGATGATCAGCGCGTCGATGGGCGGGTGGCCGTCGCCGAGCCAGCTCGAGGCGACGGAGCCGGTGGCGACGAGGACGCGCTCGCCGACGCCGCTTCCGAGCACGTCGAACGCGACCACGCGGCCGCCGCCGTCCACCTCGACCTCGAGGAAGGCCCCGTTGGGGATCCGTTCGACCCGCCTGGTCGCCCACACGGCGCCGGTGACGGTCGCTCTCAGCATGGCCGCTCCTTCTCGATCTCGACTCCCAGGCTCCGGGCACGGTCGCGCGCCATCGGCGTCAGCACCGCCCGCGGCGCGAGCACGAGCCGGGCGCCCTGGGCGGCCGCGTCGCGCACCGTCCGCTCGGTGACCGCTCCCCGCTCGATCCGGAGTACCGGCGCCGCCGCCTGGGCCGCCGCAGGACCTGCGGTGGCACCGAGCCGGAAGCGCAGCTTGCCCGACCGGATCGCCATGCGGTCGCGGGGGTTCTCGAACCGGTGCACGAGCGAGCGCACGAACGCGTCCAGATCGGCGTCGCTGCGCAGGTCGACGACCTCGACATCGGCGCCCGCGGGGTGAGCCGCGGCGCCCGCCAGTTGGCGGGCGTGCGAAGCGCCAATTGCGGGGGTGGTGTCGGACTCGGCAGGCGGCCGCCATCCGGACGGTCGGTGCACCCTGGCGACCGGAGGCGCGGGCACCTGGGGCACTGCGGCCGGCGGCTCCGCCGGCGCGGCTCCCGGCTCGGGCGCGGGGACAGTCCCCGGATGGGGACTGTCCCCATTCTGGCCATTCGCCGACAGCGCCTCGGACAGCAGGTCGGGCAGCAGGTCGGCCAGCACCTCGCGGGTGACGCTGCGCAGCCGGTCGGCGTCTTCGGCCGAGCTCACACCGCACCTCCGAGGGCCGCCACGGCGGCGTCGCCGGCGGTGCGCACGTCGGCCTCCATGCCGGCCAGGTAGACCCGGCCGGTGGCGCCGATCATGCGGTAGTCGACCACCTTCACCCGCGCCGCCTTCTCGGCCTCGTTGGTCGCGAGGATCGCGTAGGAGGCCGGCTGCATCTCGAGCACGAAGAGCGACTCGCCGGGCAGCGCCATCGAGCCGAGCTTGTTGCGGTTGATGAGGAAGGCGTGCTGGTGGTCGAGCCGGGTGATGAGCTCCGAGGCGAGGATCTGCGGTTTGGTCGCGTCGGCGGCGGTCGCCCCGAGCGCCTGGAGCACGGCGTCGCTCGCGGCGTGCACCTCGGCGGTCGAGCGGGAGTGGATCTCGAGGTAGCCGAACTGCCGCTCCACCACCAGGATGCCCGCCTGCACCTCGGTCGACTTGAGCGCGACGTCGGTCAGCGGCTCGATGTCGAGGCCGGGCGCGATCTCGATGATCTGCGCCGCCATGTTCGTGCGCGGCAGGCGGCCGCGGATCCACGTGCCCAGGTAGCACATGGTCTGGGGCTGCAGCTGGTCGAGGAAGATGAAGGAGCGAAGCTCCGCCATGTCAGCCGGTCACCGCCTCACCAGCTCGCGCAGCTCCTCGAGCACGATCCGGCGGATCTCGTCGCGGGCCTCGTCGACGTTCGCCGAGCGCTGCGGCGCCTGGACCGGCGCCGGCTCGGGCGCGGCGCTCCACGGCTCCAGGCCGGAGAAGTCGCCGAAGACCTCCGACGGCTCGGAGTTGTAGGCGACCCGTGTCATGTTGATCAGGTGGCTGGGCTGGAGGTTCTCGCCGAGCGACGAGCGGCCGAAGAAGCCCGTGCCGATCGTCATCGTCGGCGCGAGGTTCGTGTCCAGGCCGGACGAGCCGGTGCTGCCGCCGACGTTCACGGCTACCCGCAGCACCTGCACGGCGGCGCCGTAGGCCATGATCGCGCGCGGGTCACGCGAGTGGATCACGGCCGAGTGGCCGCCGCCGCCGATGCGCAGCATCGCGCGGGCGGCGTCGATGCCGCGGCGGGCGTCCGGCACGCGCACGAGGCCGAGCAGCGGAAAGAGCTTCTCGCGCGCGAGCGGCTCCTCGGGGACGACGAGCGGGAACGGCGCCACCAGCACGCGGGTCTTCGCAGGCACGCGGATCCCCGACTCCTGCGCGAGCCGGGCGGCGTCGCGGCCGGCCAGGTCGACCCGGATGCGGCCCTCGGGGTAGAGCGTCTCGCGCACCGCCGGCACCTCGTCCGGCGCCAGCACGTAGCCGCCGTGGCGGTGAAGCTCGCGCTCGAACTCGGCCGCGCAGCGCTCCTCGACGATCGCGCACGATTCGTTGGTGCAGAGGATCGAGTTGTCGAAGGCCTTCGAGTCCATCAGCCGCTCGGCGGCCGCGGCCAGGTCGGCGGTGTGGTCGACGAGGGCGGGCACGTTGCCCGGGCCGACGCCGATGGCGGGGTTGCCGGAGCGGTAGGCCGCCCGCACCACCGCGACGCCGCCGGTCGCCAGGATGACGTCGGTGGTGGGGTCGCTCATGAGCGCCTCGATCAGGGGGATCGTCGGCTCCTCGACGGCCTGGATGCATCCGTCCGGGGCGCCCGCCTCGACGGCGGCCGCCGCCAGCCGGTGGGCGGCGTCGGCCGACGACTCGCGCGCCATCGGGTGCGGGCTGACGACGACCGCGTTTCGGGTCATCAGCGCCAGCAGCACCTTGAAGAAGACGGTCGCGATCGGGTTCGTCGACGGCGTCAGGGCGAGCACCACGCCGGCCGGCCGGGGCAGCTCCACGACCTTGGCCTCGGGATCGATCCGGGCGCTGACGTAGTCGTGGTCGCCGTACCACTCGACCAGGCCGCGCGAGCAGGCCTCGTTCTTGCGCCGCTTGTGCTCGACGACGCCCATGCCGGTCTCCTTCACGGCCCACTCGGCATACCTTTGCGCGTTTCGGTATGCCTCCTCGGCCACCGCCTCCACGATCCGGCGGGTGCGCTCGTAGTCGTAGTCGGCGAACGCGGTGGCGGCCCAGTGGGCCCGCTGGAGCATCATCCGCGCCCGGGGGACGCCGGCCGGCTCGGCGGCGGCGGCGCTCATCGCGCCCCCACCGCGGCCCGGTCGCCGCGCGCCTCGGCCAGCGCCTGGCCGATCGAGACCTCGGTGCGGTCGAGCACCTCGTCGACCAGCTCGGGGCCGAGCAGGATGCCCGGCTTGAACTGGAGCACGCGCGGGTCGAGCGTCGAGAAGATGGCCCAGACC
>JAICJC010000045.1 GCA_025928655.1 Thermoleophilia bacterium
CATGCCGGCGCAGTCGCCGACGTTGTCGCCGACGTTGTCGGCGATCACGGCCGGGTTGCGCGGGTCGTCCTCCGGGATGCCCGCCTCGATCTTGCCGACCAGGTCGGCGCCGACGTCGGCCGCCTTCGTGAAGATGCCGCCGCCGAGGCGGGCGAACACCGAGATCAGCGAGCCGCCGAACGCGAGGCCGACGAGCGCCCTCGTGGTCTCGAGGTCGCGCTGCGACTGGCTCCCGCTCCCGATCGCGTCCAGGATGCCGAAGTACGCGCCCACGCCGAGCAGGCCGAGGCCGACGACGAGGATGCCGGTGACGGTGCCGCCCTTGAACGCGACCGAGAGCGCCGGGCCGAGGCCCGTCTTGGCCGCCTCGGCGGTGCGCACGTTCGAGCGCACCGCGACGTTCATCCCGATGAAGCCCGTGAGCGCCGACAGGATCGCGCCGATCAGGAAGCCGATCGCGACCTTCCAGCCCAGGTCGCCGGTCCACGTGCCGGCGACGCCGATCAGGATGAACACGACGACGGCGACGATGGCGATGGTCGTGTACTGGCGCTTCAGATAGGCGGCGGCGCCCTCCTGCACCGCGCCGGAGATCTCCTGCATCCGTTCGGTGCCCGCCGACTGGCTGAGCACCCAGCGGGTGAGGGCGAGGCCGTACACGACCGCGAGCGCGCCGCAGACGAGAGAGATCAGCACGGCATGGCTAGCGAGCGAACTCACGTGGTGGACTCCTTGTTACGAATCGAGGGACCGAAAGGCGGAAAAATGAGCCGCGGGATTGTAACAGCGGCCTCGGTTTTCAAATCCCGCTAGAGCGCCGCACACCCTACTCGTACCGCAGCACCAGCTCGCGGATGAACGGGTTGAGCACGTCCTGCGCGTGGCCGTAGATCGAGCAGTGGCCCATGCCCTCGAACTCGTGGTAGTGGCCGTTCCCGGCGACCTCGGCCAGCTCCAGACCGTCCTGGGGCGGCGCCTGGACGTCCTCGGAGAAGGCGATCACGTGCATCGGCACTTGGCAGCCGGGGAGCGCCTCCATCTGGTCGTAGAGCAGGCTCGCCTCCCACTGCGGGATGAGCGAGCTCTCGGCGTCGTCCGTTGCGAGCCATGACTCGAGGTCGGCGCGCAGCTTGGGCCACAGCTCGCGGTCGCCCAGCACCCGGGCCGGGAACATCATCATCGCGTGGTGGGCCACCGCCATCGGCCCGTCGAGCCGGTGCCCCTGCTTGCGCCAGTCGATCTCGGCCTGCTGGTAGTCCCAGCCCCAGCCGATGCTGCGGGCGCCGGTGCCCATCGTGATGCAGCAGCGCAGAAGGTCGGGGCGGTCGATCGCCACCTGCTGCACGATCGCCCCGCCGAGCGAGAGCCCCACGATCGCGACCGGCGGCGCACAGACCGCCTCGATCAGCTCGGCCGCGTCGCGCGCGAACGTCTCGAGCGGCCACGGCATCGGGACGTCGCACACCGTGCTGCCCACACCCCGGTTGTCGAAGGTCGTGTTGCGGAACTCGCCCTCGAAGAAGGGGATCTGGTACGGGTGCCAGTCGGTCGCCAGGCCGCCGCCGCCCGACACCCAGACGATGTCGGGCCCCTCGCCGTGCCGGACGTAGTGGATCCGGGCCTCGGAGCCTTGAAACGCCGGCATCTGGCTAGCCTCTCACGGTTCGGTCGGGTCGTGAACCATGGGCTCGCCCACGTTAAAAGCGCGCGCCCTCGAGCGCGTTCGCGCAGATGTCCGAGGGCTGCGGCCCGATCTTCGGGATCGCTTCGAACAGCAGCCGGCGGAGCCGTTCGTTGTTCTCGGTGAACACCTTCACGACCGCCTCGTGGCTGACCGGCTCGACGTTCGGGTCGTCCTCGAGGCCGACGTCGTAGTCGGTGATCAGCGAGACGTTCGCGTAGCAGAGGCCGAGCTCGCGGGCGAGCCAGCCCTCGGGGTACGCGGTCATGTTGATGACCCCCCACCCCATGGCCGAGAACCACTTGCTCTCCGCCCGGGTCGAGAAGCGCGGGCCCTGGATGACGACGACGGTGCCGCCGTCGCGGATGTCGAGTCCCTGCGCCTTGCCGGTCTCGAGCAGGATCTGCCGCAGGTCGGGGCAGTACGGGTCGGCGGCGGAGGCGTGCGTCGTCACGGGCCCGTCGTAGAAGGTGTCCTTGCGCGCGCTCGTGCGGTCAACGAACTGGTCGCAGACGACGAACGTGCCGGGCGGGAGGTCCTTGTGCAGGCTGCCGGACGCGCACGGGCCGATCAGGCGGCGCACGCCCAGCTCGCGCATCGCCCACAGGTTCGCCCGGTAGGGGATCGCGTGCGGCGGGAGCTGGTGGTTGCGGCCGTGGCGGGGCAGGAACGCCACCCGCTTGCCGCCGATGTCGCCGATCGTGAAGCGGTCGGACGTCGGCCCGTAGGGCGTGTCGACCGTCACCTCCTCCGCGCGCTCGAGGAACGAGTAGAACCCCGATCCCCCGAACACGCCGATCTCGGCGGTCGCGCTCATACGTCACCTCCGGGTGTCCAGATCCTGGGCCGCTCGGGCGCGATGCGGCTCTCGGGCTGCGCCGGCCCCTCCGGCGCGTCGGCCGGCGGGTCGCCCCCGGCGCTCTCCGGCTGGCCCGCGGCCGCCTGCTCCCCGGCGGCGGGCTCCTTCGCCGCGTCCGCGTAGGCCAGCTGCAGCTCGGACAGCGCGGAGCGCAGGGTCGTCATCGATGCGGGCTCGAGCACCCGCTCCAGCACCGGCAGCAGCGCGCGCACGGTCTCGATCGCGAGCGCGGTCTGGGCCAGGTCACGCTCACCCCCACCGCCGACGAGCCCCGTGCGGCGGTAGCCGACGTCGAAGACCGTCTGCACCATCGACACGATCACGTCCTGCACCGGCACGGTGCGCATGAACTCGGCGGCGGCCTCCTGGACGTTCGCCTCGGCCTCGTCGCTCATCCCGTCCCCTCCTCCCTGACGGACAGCCATTCCACCACGGACTCGCGCGTCCGCTCGACGGCGCGCGGCCACACCTCCTCAACGGTCGCCCCCGCCTCGAACTCGGCCCCGTAGACCTCGGCCGAGGTCGGCTCGGACAGGCCGCTCAGGTACGGCCCGATCCCGAGGTCTGCGGCGACCTCCCCCACCTCGTCGACGAGCGCCTCCAGGCGCGCCCGGGCCGGGACGGCGACGCCGGCGTCGAGATCGATCAGCTCGCCCGTCATCCCCCACCGGATCGCCCGCCACATGTTCTCCTCGATCATCCGGTGCGGGTGGGCCGGCAGCGGGCGGCCCTCGTCGAAGCCGCGGGCGTAGTGGGCCGAGAGCGCCGTCATCAGCCCCGCCAGGGCAACCGCCCGGGAGAACTCCGGCTGGGCGTCGCAGATGCGCACCTCGACGGTCGGGAAGGCCTGGTGCGGGCGCACGCTCCACCAGATCTCGGTGTGCTCGCGGATCGACCGGGTCGCGATCAGGAAGCGCACAAAGCGGTCGTACTCTCCCCAGCCGTCGAAGGCGTCCGGCACGCCGCAGCGGGGGAAGAAGCGCGTGAAGATCTGCGTTCGCGTCGACTGCAGGTGGGTGTGGCGGCCCTCCAGCCACGGCGAGCTGCACGAGGCGGCCAGCAGCTCGGGCAGGACGGAGCGCAGGGCGTTGTTGACGGCGATCGCCCGGTCGGCGCCGCGGATGCCCGTGTGCACGTGGATCCCGAACGTGTTGTTGCGCCATGCGACGTAGCGGAGCGTCGACTCGACCAGGTGGTAGTGCGGGGTGTCGATCACCTCCTGGTCCTGCCAGCGCGCGAACGGGTGCGTCCCCGTCGCCGACAGCCGGTAGCCGAGCCGGTCGGCGACGTCGAGCAGATCGAGCCGCCGGCGGGCCATGGTCTCGGCCGCTTCGGGGAACGACTCGCACCGGCCCGTGCGCACCTCGACCTCGGAGCGGATCAGCTCGCCGGCCACCATGCCGGCCAGCGGGCCGGTCCTGGCGGCGGCGTCGAAGCGCTCGAACCCGGCGGTCATGTTCAGCCGCTCGCGGTCGAGGATCGCGAACTCCTCCTCGACGCCCACGGTGAAGTCGTCGCCGTCCTCGAACGACGCCCGGGCGGCGGCGAGCGCCTCGACCGGGTCGGTGATCTTGGGGGTCTCACCCATCGGCCGTGGCACGATACCCGCTTGGGCGGGCGGCCATGGCGGCCGCGGTCAGGCGGCCAGCGGAAGCCGGACGGTCACCGTCGTGCCCTCGCCCAGGGCTGACGCGAGCCAGAGACGGCCGGCGTGGGCGTCGACGATGCCCTTGCAGATCGCGAGGCCGAGCCCGGTGCCCGGGATGGCCTGCTCGACCGCGTTGCCGGCCCGGAAGAACCGCTCGAAGAGCCGCTCGCGGTCGGCCTCGGAGATCCCGATGCCGGAGTCGGCGACCGACAGCACCGCCTCGCCGCCCTCGACGGCGAGGCCGATCCGCAGGCTGCCCTCGTCCGGCGTGAACTTGATCGCGTTCGAGACGAGGTTCGAGAGCACCTGCGAGATCCGGTCGGCGTCGACGACGGCCGTGACCGGCTCCTCCGGCAGGCTGACGTCGATCCGCAGGCGGTGCGCGACCACGGCGGGAGCGTGGATGTGGACGTTCCCGCGCACGAGCTCGCGCAGGTCGACCGGCTCGGGCCGGATCACCATCCGGCCGCTCTCGAGGCCGGACAGCGTGAGCAGGTCGTTGATGAGCGTCAGGAGCCGGCGCGCGTTCTGGTCGATGATGTCTAGGAACTCGGCCTGGTCGGGCGTCATCTCCCCCACCTCGCCGTTCACGAGGATGTCCGTGTAGCCGAGGATCGAGGCGAGCGGCGTGCGCAGCTCGTGCGAGACGCTCGAGACGAAGTCCGACTTGAACTGGTCGGAGAGCCGCAGCGCCTCGACCTGCTGGGCCAGGGCGGTGTTCAGCTCGTCCAGCCGGGCGAGGATGTCGACGCGCTCGATGGCGACCGCGGCCTCGGCGGCGAACAGGCCGACGACGGCGGCGGCGCGGTCGGAAATCAGGGTCACGTGCCGGTCCCAGGCCACGAGCAGCACCCCGACCGGGTCGCCGTCGCGCAGCACCGGCTGCCACAGCGCGGTCACGAGGCCTGACGCCTCGACCAGCTGGGGCGAGACGCCGCCGTGGGTGGAGAGGTCTGCGAAGAACGGCTCCCGCGACGCGAACACCTGGGCGGTCGCGGAGCTCGTGTGCTCCGTCGGCACCATCAGCGGCTCGGAGTGGGCGCCGGCGATCGCGGTCGAGACGAGGTTCCCGGCGCCGTCGGGCTCCATCAGGACGGCCATCGCGCCGTCGCACACCTCGAGGGCCGCCTCGCAGATGGCCGTGCGGGCCGAGCCGGCGTCGGCCGTCCGCGGCAGCCGCCGGGCGACCTCGGCGACGATGGTGAGGTCGGCCGCGTACTGGAACGCGAGCACGCCCGCCTCCTCCTCGGCCTGGCGCCGGTCGGTGACGTCGCGCAGCGCGAGCATGCCCCAGCCGTTCTCAGCCTCCGGCACCCGCCGGGCGGAGACCTCGAGGTAGCAGGGCGCGCCGGCCTTGGTGGCGCCGATCAGCTCGAACGGGGCGGGCTCGCCGATGCGGATCCGCTCGGCCAGCGCGGCCCGCTCGGCGGGCGCGGCCAGATCGAGCACGCTCAGCTCGAGCGCCTCGCCTGCCGAGTAGCCGAAGGTCTGCGTAAAGGCCGGGTTGACGTCGACGATGTGCCCGTCGACGTGGGCCAGGAGCGGCTCGAACGAGGCCTCCCAGAGCGTCCGGAACGGGTCCATGGCGGCGCCGTCGCTGCGTCGGCGGAGGGGAATGGCAAGTCGCCGCAGTCCGCGGGGGACGGATGCGTTCACGAGCGGGGTATCGGCCGCCGGAGGAAGCGGCTTGAGCGGGTCTACGCGAGCGCGTCGGAGATCAGGCGGCGGGCGATCCCCTCCCAGCTCCAGCGCTCGACGACGGCGGCGCGCGCGACGGCCCCCAGCCGTGCCCGCTCCTGCGCCGGGAGGGCGAGCAGGGCGTCGAGCCGCCGGGCCAGGTCGGCGCTCGACCCGTCGAACGTGATCCCGGCCTCCCCGAGACCTGCGGCCACCTCGGCCAGCCCCGAGTGGTCGGAGACGACGGGCAGCACCTCGCAGGCCGCGGCCTCGGCGGCGACCATCCCGAACGCCTCGGGCAGCACCGAGGGCACGACGACGGCCTCGGCGAGCGGCACCAGCAGCTGCAGCTGCTCGTGATCCATCGCGCCGGTGAAGATCGTCCCCGGCGGGGCGGCCTCCTCGAGCTCGGCCCGGGCGTCGCCGAAGCCGACGACGACGAGCCTCACGTCGGCATGCCGGGGGCCGACCTCGTGCCACGCCTCGAGCAGCAGGTGGACGCCCTTCTGGCGCATGAGCTTGCCGAAGTAGAGGACGAAGCGCCCGACGCCTTCCAGCGCCGCCGCCGCGTCCGGGTCGGCCGCGCGCTCGGCCGGCTCGGCCCAGCGGGGCCCCGTCCCGGTGTCGAGCAGCCGCCGCAGCTCCGCCAGCGACCCGCGGCCGGGGGCGAACCCGTCGGTGTCCACGCCCGGGGGGACGATCCGGATCGCGTCGCGGTAGCGCCCCTCGCCCAGGAGCTCCTCCGTCACCGAGACGATGTGCTGCGAGCCGGCGAACACGGCCGCGGCGCCGGCCAGCCCGTCGCGTGCCATGCCGGCGAGGGCCGGCCGGCCGCGGATCGCGTACTCGAGCTCGGAGCCGTGCACCTTGACCGCGAACGGCGTGCTGCCCTCACAGGCGGCGGAGGCCACGGGGCCGCCCATGATGGCGTGGTTCGCGAGCACCAGGTCGGTCGGGGCGGCGGCGAGCTCGGCCCGGATCGCGTCGACGTTCGCGGCGGTGAAGCGGTCGAGCTCGGCGGCGGTCATGTCCGCGACGTGGCGGGCCTCGATGCCCTCGTAGCGGTCGACGATGAACGTTGGCAGAAGCGGGCCGACGTCGGGCCGCACCACCCGCACCCGCGGCCCGAGGTCGAACCGCTCCGCCCGCAGCTGCTGGCAGACCACCACGACATCGTGCCCGAGCCGGCCCCAGGCGCGGGCGACGTGCTGGGTGTAGATGTTCGAGCCGGTGCCCTCGAGCAGGTACCCGTGCCACAGGATGAGCCGCACGGCGGGAACCTCCCCGCCCAAAGGGGTCAGACCCCTTTTGGCGGGGTTCGCCCGAGGCGGTCGGGTCCGTGCAGACCCCGCCAAAAGGGGTCTGACCCCGTCTGTCGGGTCCTCAGGTGAGGTGGAAGTAGAGCGCGTGCAGGATCTCGACGACCGGGCTCGAGCGGTGCACGGTCACGTCGGGCGGCGTGTCGATCAGCGCGTCGGAGTAGTTGAAGATGATCTTCACGCCGGCGGAGACCAGCATGTCGGCCGCCTCCTGCGCGGCGTCCTCGGGCACGGCCAGGACGCCGACGATGATGTTGCGGTCGCGCACCGCGCCGGGCAGGTCGGACACCGCCTGCACCGTGCGATCGCCGATGCTCGTCCCGATCTTGGCCTGGTCGGAGTCGAACACGCCGGCGATGTTGAAGCCGTGGTCGGCGAACGTCGGCGACGACGCGATCGCGGAGCCGAGGCGCCCGGCGCCGATGAGAACGATGTTGTGCTGCCCCGACGTCCGCAGGATCTTGCGGATCTCGGTGACGAGGTAGTCGATGTTGTAGCCCACGCCGCGCTTGCCGAACTTGCCGAACCCGGACAGATCGCGCCGAATCTGGGTGGCGTTCACGTTCGTGTACTCGCCGATCTCCTGCGACGAGATCGAGTCGCGCCCCATCTTCTTCGCCTGCGTCAGCACCTGCAGGTAACGCGAGAGGCGGGCGGCGACGCCGACCGTCAGGCGATCGGATTCCAAAAGTCTCTCCTTCGAAGCGGGGGCCTGCAGCACGATTGTCTCCAGTGTAGCCACGGCGTTTTCGCGCCCGCGCCGGTGCCCGAGGGCGTCAGCTCATGGACGCGGCCGCGTCGAGGCGGCGGTGCAGCTCGGCCACGTCGACGTGGTACTTGAACGCCTTGCGCCCGGCCACGAAGACGACCGGGATCTGCTCCCGGTAGGCCGCCTCGAGCTCGTCGTCACCGGTGATGTCCACCTCGACGAGATCGAACCCGCGCGCCGCGCGCTCGCGAACCAGGATCTCCTTGGCCACCTCGCACAGGTGGCAGCCCGCCGCCGAGTAGACGCGCACCTCGACGCTCACGACGCCGTGGCGTATGCGTCCCGGCGCAGGTAGCCGGGGAACGCGATCGGATCGGTATATCGGGCGGCGCTCGCGATCATCGCGGCGTTGTCGGTGCAGAGCTCGGGGGCGACGAGCGCCAGGTGTACGCCCAGCTTGCGGCAGCGGTCGGCGAACGCCTCGCGCAGCGCTCCGTTGCGGGCGACCCCCCCGACCACGGCCAGCGTGGTCGCGCCCGTGTCGACGACGGCCGTCGCCGTGCGCTCGACCAGCGACCGGACGATGGCCGCCTGGTAGGACGCCGCCAGGTCGGCGTGGTCGGCGTCCGGCTCGCGCGCGAGGGCGTAGCGCAGCGCCGTCTTGAGGCCGCTGAACGAGAGGTCATAGCCGGGCTTCCCCGACATCCCGGTCGGGAAGGCGTGCGCCCCCGGATCGCCGCCGGCCGCGAGCCGCTCGAGCTTCGCCCCGCCCGGATAGCCCAGGCCGAGCAGGCGGGCGCCCTTGTCGAACGCCTCCCCGGCGGCGTCGTCGAGCGTCCCGCCGATCACGCGGTAGCCGCGCCGGTCGGTCACCTCGACGATCAGCGTGTGGCCGCCCGAGGCGAGCAGGGCGAGAAACGGCGGCTCGACCGGGTCGGGCGCCAGGTAGAGCGCCGCCAGGTGGCCGTGCAGGTGGTCGACCGGGATGAGCGGAAGCCCGCGGGCGAACGCGATCGCCTTCGCGGCCGAGAGGCCCACGAGCAGCGCCCCGATCAGCCCCGGGCCCTCGGTCACCGCCACCGACGCGATGTCGTCCAGCGTCACGCCGGCCTCGGCGAGCGCCTCCTCGACGACGGGCACGACGAGCTCCAGGTGCCGGCGCGAGGCCACCTCGGGCACGACGCCGCCGTAGCGGGCGTGCAGCTGCGCCTGCGAGGAGACCACGCTCGCGCGCACGACCCCGTCGGCGGTGATCACGGCGGCCGCGGTCTCGTCGCAGGACGTCTCGATGCCGAGGATCACGGCCCGGGGTCGCGCCACATGATGAGCGCGTCCTCGCGGTTGTCGGTGTAGTAGCCCCTGCGCACGCCCGTGGCCACGAACCCGAGCGACTCGTACAGGTGGATCGCGATGTGGTTGGAGACGCGCACCTCGAGCGTGTACCCGCGCTCGACGTCGTCGCCGGTCAGCTCGAACAGCTTGTCGAGCAGCGCCCGGGCGACGCCGCGGCCGCGCGTGGCCGGGTCGACGGCAACGTTCATCACGTGCCACGCGTCGACGTAGCGGGCCACGATCAGGTACCCGAGCATGTCCTCGCCCTGGAAGGCGCCCAGGCAGATCCCGCTCGGCTTCGAGAGCTCGCCGGCGAACATCGACCGCGACCACGGGGTCGGGTAGGAGGCGCGCTCGACCTCCTCGATCGCGTCCAGGTCGGACGTCTTCAGCGGGCGCAGCTCGACGGCGGTGATCATCCGGCCGCCTTCAGCGCCAGGTTGCGGTCGGCGTCCGGCGCGCGCAGGTAGCACGGATCCGGCGGGCCGGCGGTGGCGTGGAGCGCCGCGTGATGGCGCGCGTGCGGGACGTGCAGCGGGGAGCCGTCCGGCGGTATTTGGGCGCCGGCGACCCCCAGCGCCTCGCGGTAGCGCACCGCGCCGTCGCCGGCGAGGGTCGCGCCGGCGGGGAGCAGGGCGGCGAGCGCGGCGGGGTCGATCGCCTGGGGCTCGATCCCCGGGCCGGCGCAGAACACCTCGCCACGGCGGGCGTCGATGCAGGCCACGTCCACCTCGCCCGGCGCCCGCAGGGCGGCGAGCGTGGAGACGCCGCGGACCGGCACGCCCAGGGCGAAGCCGAGCGCGCGCGCCGTCGCGAGCCCGATGCGCAGGCCGGTGAAGGTGCCCGGGCCGGTCCCGGCCACGATCAGGCCGACGTCGCCCGGCGCCACGCCGGCACGGCCGAGCAGCCCGTGCACGTCGTCGAGCAACCGCTGGGCGCCGACCGAGCGGCCGGCACTCGCCGACTCCCCCAGCACCTCGCCGTCCGAGCTCACGCAGGCCGTCGCGACATCAGTCGCGGTATCAAACGAGAGGATCAGCAATCGCCTTGAGCAGCTCCGCGTCGTTGCTTCGAAGCTCGATCAGCCTAGCATCGCCCTCCCCGACCCGCAGTTCGACCGCGATCCGCGCCGGCGGCAGCATCCCCGCGCCGGCGTCGGGCCACTCGACGAAGCAGATGGTGCCGTCGAAGTACGGCTCGAGGTCGGCCGCCTCCTCGACCGTCACACCGGCCGAGCGGTAGAGGTCGAGGTGGGCCACCGCCATCCCGCCCGTCCGGTACAGGTTGCCGACCGTGTAGGTGGGGCTCGTGACCGCCCCCGTCACCCCCAGCGCGCGACAGGCGCCGCGCACGAAGACGGTCTTCCCCACCCCCAGCTCACCCGAGACGTGGACGACGTCGCCGGCTCCGAGCACGGCGGCCAGGGCCGCGCCCAGGCGCTCGGTGTCGTCGGCGCTAGAAGAGGCCCAGCTGCGCGTATTCGGGCTCGGGCTCGGCCACCGGGGCCGGCGCCTCGCGCGGGATCGGGGGTGGCGGCGGGGGCGCGGCGGGCACGCCGGTGAGCAGCTCGGGCAGCTTGGCGAAGTCCGCGCCCAGGGTGTCCATCATCGCCGGGGTGTAGAGCGCAGCCGCCGGATGGAAGATCGGATAGAGCACGAGGTCGACGCCCGCGATCCGGCGTGGCTGGGCGCGGCCGTGGACGCGCGTGATCCCGTGCGGCTGGCCCGACAGGAGCTTGGTGGCGAAGTTACCGAGCGTGCAGATGACCTTCGGCCGGATCAGCTCGACCTGCGCGAACAGATGCCCCTCGCAGGCGGCGATCTCGTCCGGCTGGGGATCGCGGTTGCCGGGCGGGCGGCACTTGAGCACGTTGGCGATGTAGACCTGTGGACGGGCGAGGCCGATCGAGCCGAGCAGCGACTCGAGCACCTTGCCGGCCTGGCCGACGAAGGGCGCGCCCTGCCGATCCTCGTGGTAGCCGGGCGCCTCCCCCACGAACATCAGGTCGGCGTCGGGGTGGCCCGACCCGACCACCACCTGCGTGCGCGTGCGGGCGAGCGCGCACTTCTGGCATCCCTGCCACTCGGCGGTCAGCCGATCGAGCTCGGCCGCGCGGACGGGTGCTTCGCTCACGGTCCGCATTGTGTCACCGTGCTCGGACGGTTCAGTGGCCGCAGCCGCAGCTGCCGCCGCAACATCCACCGCCGCCACCGCCGCCGGCCATGACGGGCCGCGAGGTCGCGAAGGAGGACAGCAGGCGCGTGACCGTCGAGGTGCCGCAGTCGGGGCAGCGGACGTCGTCCGCATTGCTCCGCACCAGCTCCTCGAACGTTCCCGAGCAGTCTGCGCACAGGTACTCGTAGATCGGCATGGGGAAAGTGTATCCGGGCCGGGTGGGCACTGTCCCCGCCGGGTGGGGACAGTCCCCGGATCGGGGGGCTATGCTGGGTCCGCGAGCCTGGTATCCGCAGCCGGAACTGGAGCAATGCACACCACGACAGTCGTCATCGGCGCGGGCCGCGTCGGCACCGTCGTCGCCGCGCGCCTCGGCGCCCGCCTCCTCGCCAGGGGCGAGGATCCCGACCTGGGCGGCTGCCGCCTGCTCCTGCTCGCGACCCCGGACTCCGAGATCGCGCAGGTGTGCCGGACGCTCGCGCCGCGGCTCGAGCCCGGCGCCGGCGTGGTCCACTTCTCCGGCGCCACCAGCATCTCGGCCCTCGAGGCCGCCGCCGGGCCGCGGGCGTGCGTCCACCCGCTCCAGACGGTCTGGCCCGACCGCGGCCCCGACCAGCTCGAGGGCGCCCACGCTGCCGTCACCGGCGACTGGGAGCTCGGGGCCGGCCTGGCGCGCGCGCTCGGGATGACGCCTTTCGCGCTCGCCGACGAGGCCAAGCCCGCCTATCACGCCGCCTCCGTCTTCGCGTCGAACTACGTGGTCACGCTGACCCACGCCGCCGTCTCGCTGCTCGAGCGGGCCGGCCTCGGGCGGGAGGCCGCCCTGGAGGCCCTGCGCCCGCTCCAGCACCGCACGGTCGACGTCGCCGGGTCGCCGCCCACCGGTCCGATCGCCCGCGGCGACGCCGCGACGGTCGCCGCCCACCTGCGCGCCGTCGGGCCCGAGCTCGAGCCGCTGTACCAGGCCCTGGGCCGCGCCACGCTGCCCATGGTCCCGCCCGCGAGCGCGGCCGCCGTCCGGGAGCTCCTGTGAGGACCGGGCTCGTGCCGACCATGGGGGCGCTGCACGACGGCCACCGGGCGCTGCTGCGCGCCGCTCGGGCCGAGTGCGACCGGGTCGTGATGAGCCTGTTCGTGAACCCGACCCAGTTCGGGCCCGGCGAGGACCTCGACCGCTATCCCCGCGACGAGGCGGGCGACCGCGCCGCCGCCGCTGAGGAGGGCGTCGACGAGGTATACGCCCCCGGGGTGGCGGAGATGTACCCCGACGGCTTCTCGACCACCGTGTCGGTCGGCGAGCTCGGCCGCGTGTTCGAGGGCGCCGAGCGGCCGGGCCATTTCGACGGCGTCGCGACGGTCGTGCTCAAGCTCTTCACGCGCGTCCGCCCGGACGTGGCCTATTTCGGCCGCAAGGACGCCCAGCAGCTCGCGGTCATCCGGCGGATGACGGCCGACCTGGATGTGGGCGTGACGATCCGCCCGGTCGAAACGGTCCGGGAGCCGGACGGCCTCGCGATCTCGTCCCGCAACGTCTATCTCTCACCCCCGGAGCGCCAGGCCGCGCCGTCGCTTCACCGTGCACTGCTCGCCCGCGACCCGTCGGCCTGCGAGGGCGAGCTCGACTACCTGGCCGTCGTCGATCCGGACACGTTCACCCCCACGCAGCCGCGGCCGGGCGCCCTCGTCATCGGCGCGGCCCGGTTCGGTGGCACCCGCCTGATCGACAACATCGCCCTCGAGGAGGCGTCATGAAGATCTCCCTGCCCCAGCTGCACGACATGAAGCTGGCCGGAACGCCGATCGTGATGGTCACGGCCTACGACCACCCCAGCGGCCGCATCGTCGAGCAGGCCGGCGTCGACATGGTGCTCGTCGGCGACTCCGCCGCGAACACGGTGCTCGGCCACGACGCCGTGTCGACGGTCGGCGCGACGATGGACGAGCTGCTCGTCCTCACCCGCGCGGTCGCCCGCGCGTGCGCGCGACCGCTCGTGATCGGCGACCTTCCGTTCATGTCCTACCAGGTGTCCGACGAGGACGCGGTGCGAAACGGCGGCCGGTTCATCAAGGAGGCCGGCGCCGACGCCGTCAAGCTCGAGGGCGGCGGCCAGTCGGTGCAGCGGGCCGCGGCGCTCACGGCGGCCGGGATCCCGGTCGTCGGCCACATCGGCCTCACCCCCCAGACCGCCACGTTCCTGGGCGGGCACAAGGCGCAGGGGCGGCAGTGGCAGCAGGCCAAGGCGCTCTACGACTCGGCCCTCGCCCTCCAGGCGGCCGGCTGCTTCGCGATCGTGCTCGAGTGCGTCCCCGAGCCCGTCGCCGCGGCCATCACCCGCCGCCTGACGATCCCGACGATCGGCATCGGCTCCGGCGCGGTCTGCGACGGCCAGGTGCTCGTCCTCCACGACCTGCTCGACATGCGGCCCGACTCGGACTTCATGCCGAAATTCGTGAAGCAGTTCGCCCATATCGGCCCGGCGATGCGCGCGGGGGTCGCGGCCTACGCGAACGAGGTCAGGGCGCGGTCGTACCCGGCTGCCGAGCACACCTACGCCATAGACCCCGACCAGCTCTCGGCGTTCGAGATCGCAGTCGAGGCCGGCGCCGGCCCGGACAACGTCCTGGCCGACTGGTGAACCTCTAGGATGGCGGTATGACGACGTTTCTCCACACCATGGTTCGGATCACCGACGCCGAGAAGAGCGGCAAGTTCTACGAGGCGCTCGGGTTCCAGAAGGGCAAGGAGTCGCCCATCGTCCGCAACGGCGAGCTCGAGGCGACCAACTACTTCTACGGCCTCCCCGGCCAGCCCGACGTGCTCGAGCTGACGCTCAACCACGACGGCCGCACGTATGAGATGGGCACCGGCTACGGGCACATCGCGATCGGCGTCGACGACCTCGACGGGACGCTCGAGCAGCTGAAGGCCCAGGGCATCGAGCCCGAGAAACCGCCGTACCAGGTTAGCGAGGGCGGCTCGTTCCTGTGCTTCGTGCGCGACCCGGACGACTACCGGGTGGAGATCATTGGGCGGAAGTAGACGAGCCGGCGCCGCCTCTCTCGTCGAGGGGCCGGTGAGACGTGATGAGCTTGCGGCGCACGAAGTACGACCGGGACGGCGGTTCGCCCCGGGCATAGAGCGCATCCGAGGTCCTGTAGTCCCGCTCGGCAAGATCGGCGATCGTCAGGCCTCGGGCGCGGAGCCAGGCGTCGAACCGCGCATACGCGTCGGCCGGGGGCGCGGGTCCGGCCACAAGCTCGTAGCGGTTGTGCGGATGCGCGAGGAGCCTGTGGAGCAGGTCGAGGCACGCGTCGGACTCCGATTCGTGCCGCCCGAGGATGTTCTCGTCGCCCCGTTCGCTGTGGAAGACAACCCAGCCTTCCCGGCGTCGATCGAGCACGAGTGCGTCGTCCTTGTGCCTGCCGTGAAGGTCATAGGCACGGTCGGAAACACCGTTCGCCTCCAGCACGGCCCCGAGCCGTTGCCGAGTCAGGGGTGGGCCGACGTACTCGAACATCGCACGATCCATAGCACCGATCCTCGATCGCGGGCGTGCCGGCGACCGCCATGTAGGCTGGGTGCCTGACGCCATGGCCGTCGTTCTGATCACCGGCATGTCCGGCACCGGCAAGTCGACGGTGCTCGCGGAGCTCGCCCGCCGCGGGCACGCGGCCGTCGACACCGACGTGGGCGGCTGGATCGTCGCCGTCCCGCGGGCCGACGGCTCGACGGAGCCGCTGTGGGACGAGGCGCGCATCTCGACGCTGCTCGACGAGCACGCCGGCCGCACGCTCTTCCTGGCCGGGTGCGTGGCGAACCAGGGCCGCTTCTCTCACCGCTTCGATGCCGTCGTGCTCCTGAGCGCGCCCGAGGACGTCATGCTCGAGCGGCTCGCGACGCGGAGGACGAACGACTTCGGCAAGAGCGAGGACGAGCGGCGGGCGATCCTGCGCGACCTGCGCGCGGTGGAGCCGTTGCTGCGCGCCGGCGCGACCGCCGAGATCGACACGCGCGCGCCGGTGGCCGAGGTCGCCGACCGCCTGGAGGCCATCGCCTCCGGATGAATATCCGGTGCCTGGCACCGGTTATGCACCCTGACGGTAGAGTCACGCCCGTGAGCGCCTTCGGCGGCATCGATCGGCACGAGCACCTGCGCATCTGGGACGGCGTCACCGCGCAGGCAATCGAGGGCGACCGCACGACCCTCGCGATCGTCGACCTCGAGCCGAACCGCACGGTGCCCGAGCACCACCACGACAACGAGCAGCTCGGCATCCTGGTGCGCGGGACGATGCGGTTCCGGGTCGCCGACGAGACGCGCGACCTCGTCCCCGGCGACACCTGGCGCATCCTGAGCCACACCCCGCACGAGGTGACCGCGGGGCCGGAGGGGGCGCTCGCCGTCGAGTCCTTCACGCCGGCACGGGCCGACTGGGCCGCGCTCGAGCGCCTCGCCGATCGCCCGGCGCCCAAGCTCGTTCCGTGAGGCGGAACCGCTCCGTCCCGCCGGCGCAGGTCGTGCCGGTGCTCGTCTACCCGGACGTGCGCGAGGCGGTCGCCTGGCTCGACGCGGCCCTCGGCTGCAGCGAGCGCGTCCGCATCGGCGAGGGCCACCGTGCCCAGCTCGCGTTCGGGAGCGCCGCGGTGATCGTCACCGAGACCGGCAACGGCCGCGTGACTCCGAGCGGTGGGGTCGCCACGCACTCCGTCCTGCTGCGTGTCGACGACGCCCGCGCCGTGTGCGAGCGGGCGCGGGCGAACGGCGCACGGGTGCTGATGGAGCCGACCGACTTCCCCTTCGGCGAGCGCCAGTGCGAGCTCGAGGATCCGTACGGCCACCGCTGGTCGATCACGCAGACCATCGCCGACGTGGCGCCGGAGGACTGGGGCGGCGTGACCCTCAACGGCGGCCACGACTGAGCCGGATCAGGGCGTGAGGTCGTCCGGGTAGCCCAGGTGCATCGCGCCGGGGCGCGCTCAGCCCCGCAGCCCGTCGGCGAATCCCGTCTTCGGCGCGCTCACGTTCAGGAGCCGCAGCTCTCCGTCCGCGGCGTTGCGAAAGCCGTGCACGGTGCCGATCGGCGCCGCGACGAAGCTCCCCGGCCCGAACCGGTGCGATTCGCCGTCCACCGTGAACTCGGCCTCGCCCTCGAGGACGTAGAAGCAATCGGCGTGGGCGGCGTGCGTGTGCGGGTCGACGCCCTCGAAGTCCGGCCCGAAGCGCAGCTCGACCACCTCGAGCGCGTCGAGCTCGCACAGGATGCGGTGATGGCGCGCCTCGCGCTGCACGTGCTCGCCGCCGTCCGGGCCGTGCGCGATCCCGCCCATCTACCCGCCGCCGTAGGTAATGACGAGGTCGCTCGCGAGCCCGATCAGATAGCCGACGGCCAGCCCGAAGAGCACGAGCCGCGCACCCAGGCGCCGGTTGGCCGAGTTCCAGAGCTGGCCGACGACGTAGAGGATCGCGCCCGCCGCGAGGGTGTAGAAGGCGATCTCGAGCGTGGGCGACGTCACCCGGTAGCCGATCAGCGTCCCGACGAACGTCGGGCCACCGCCGACCAGCCCCGCGACGACGATCCAGCGCCAGCTCGGCCGCACGCCCCCCAGCGGGCCGACGATTCCGAAGCCCTCGGTGGCGTTGTGGAGGGCGAAGCCGATGATGAGCGTCGTCGCGAGCGCGACCTCGCCCGTGCGGGCGGAGACGCCGATGGCAAGACCCTCGGAGAAGTTGTGCAGTCCGATCGCGACCGCGATCAGCATCCCGAGCGTGAGCGAGGCCCGCTCCGCCAGGGCGGCCAGCTCGGCGGTCGGGACAGCCGCACCGACGGCGGCCGCCTCCGCGCTGCCGCCCGCCATGGGCGTCGGGGTGCGCCGCCGCATCAGCTGGTGCTCGACCCAGGCCAGGCCCAGCCCGCCGATGAGGAGCCCGGCGGCGGCCATGACGCCGCGGCCGGCGAACGTCGCCCAGCCCTGGCCGGCCTTCGCCATCAGCAGGCCCGACTCCAGGATCTCGTGGGCCGCGTCGAGCACGTCCCAGAAGATGAAGAGCAGGACGCCGGCCGCGAGGACGGAGAGGAACGCCCGGGTGCGGTCGCCCAACCCCCGGATGCGACCGACGGGCAGCCCGAAGAAGATCGTGAAGCCGGCGATCGCGCCGAGCACTGCGGCCTTCTCAGGGCTCATGCTTCGCTCCATGCCACATGCTTAGGCTACCCTAACTCGGCCGAGCGTCAGGGCAGGCGGCGCGGGCGGTGAGGGCCGTCACCGCAGGTAAGCTTGCCGCGGTGTCCGCCTCTCACCTGCGAAACCCCGCCGCGGCAGTGCCCGTGGACGTGCACCCGTCCTCCCGAGCCGGTCGCATCCCGGGGGCGTGGTGAGGGGGCTGCGCGTCGTCGGCGCGGGTCTCGGCCGCACGGGCACGAACTCGCTGAAGCTCGCGCTCGAGCGCCTGACGGGCGGGCGCTGCTACCACATGACCGAGCTCTTCGAGCGGCCCGACGACCTGCCCGTGTGGGACGCGGCCATCCGCGGCGAACCGCCCGACTGGCGCACGTTCCCGGCCGGGTTCGCCGCCACGGTCGACTGGCCGGCGTGCGCGTTCTGGGGCGGCCTCGCCGACGCCCACCCGGACGCGATCGTGCTCCTCTCGGTGCGCGACTCGGCCGAGCAGTGGTGGCGCAGCTTCGAGGCGACGATCCTCGACGGGCTGTCGCGGCCCGTGCCGGCCGACCGTCCCGACTGGGCCGCCCGGCGCAAGGTCACGTTCGCGATGTTGGAGCGGACATTCACGCCCCGGTGGCGCGATCGTGAGGGCGCCATGGCGGCATACGAGGCGCACAACGCGGGTGTCCGCGCCGCCGTCCCCG
This sequence comes from Thermoleophilia bacterium, assembly GCA_025928655.1. GTDB lineage: Bacteria > Actinomycetota > Thermoleophilia > Gaiellales > JAICJC01 > JAICJC01. The sequence goes on from JAICJC010000045.1 coordinate 18,268, forward strand.
CCGGGCGGCTGGTCGAATGGCGGGCCGGGGACGGCTGGGAGCCGCTCTGCACGGCGCTCGGGGTACCCGTGCCCGACGAGCCGTTCCCGCACGTGAACTCCACCGAGGAGTTCCGGTCCGAGCAGCACGCGCCGGAGTAACGATGGTCGATCGGGCCTACCGGCCGGCCATCTAGTAGAGCTCATTGCGGTAGCGGGCGACCATCTGGGCCTGCGATTCGGCCGGCCCCACGCCGGTCTGCTCCCGCAGCATGACGCCCAGGGTGGGAAGCGCCGAGCGCTCGACCTGCGCCTCGGGCGACCACAGCCGGGAGCGCATCATCGCCTTCCCGCAGTGCAGGTACACCTCGCGCACCTCGATGCGAAGGACGACTGTCGGCGCGCTGCGGCCCACCCGGAACGGCTCGACCAGGTCGGCGTCCGTCCGCAGCTCGACGGCCCCGTTCACGCGCAGCGACTCGTCGATGCCCGGGATCATGAACAGCAGCCCGATCTCCGGATGCTCGGTCAGGTTCGTCAGCGAGTCGAGCCGGTTGTTGCCGCGCCGGTCGGGAAGCAGGAGCGTCCGCTCGTCCGCCACGGTCACGAACCCCGGCTCGCCGCCCCGCGGGGTCGCATCGAGCCGGCCCTCGGCGCCCGCGGTCGCCATGACGACAAACGGCGAGAGCTCGATGAACCGGCGGCAGTGGCGGTCGAGGTGGTCGAGCTGCTTTCTCAGCGTGCGCTCCTTCGGCGGAGCGTGGAGGGCGCGCAGGCCGGCTTCGGAGGAGATGGCGGCCATGCGGCCATCGTAACGGTCACCCTGCCGCAGAGCGCCGGGCGGGCCCGGGGTCAGACCCCGCACGCGGGTGCAACGGAATTGTCACGGGCGGCGTTCGGGGTCTGACCCCGGGTTGGGCGGCCCTGATACGGTCGCGGCCGACCGAACCGGGGGTGGCGATGCGCTACATGGTGATCGAGACGTTCACGCGAGGGCCGCGGCCCGTGTACGAGCGCGCCCGCGACCGCGGCCGGATGCTGCCGGAGGGGCTGCGGTACGTGGAGAGCTGGGCCGACGAGGGGCTCGGCCGCTGCTTTCAGCTGATGGAGACCGACGATCCGGCGCTCTTCGCGGCGTGGACTGCGGAGTGGGACGACCTGGCGCGCTTCGAGATCGTGCCCGTGCTCGCGTCGGCGGACGCCGCGGCGCGGGCGCTCGGGTGACGCGCGCGATCGACATGCGCCGGCTCGGCTGAGGCGGATCAGGCCCGGCGGTCTCCCCCGTGCACGCTGTGCGCCGCCGAATCGGCGGCGACCACCGCGTCGATCTGGGCGCCGAGGTCGGCGGCCGCCTCGCGCAGGTGCCCGAGGATCTCGGCGTTCTCGCCGTCGCGGTCGCGCAGGGCGAGGATCTCGATGTAGCCGACGATCACGGCGAGAGGCGTCCGCAGGCGGTGCGCCAGGTCCGGCTGCTCCGTGTGACCCATGCCGCGAACACTACCGGGCGACCTCCCCCGGCCCGGATCACCCGATCGGGTGAGGGCACTACGCGAATCCGGGGGCAGACTAACCGGGGCACAACGGAGGAGGCATGATGGCTGAGGCAGAGGACGACGTCCGGGCACTTGCAGGGCACATCGATCACGAGCTGGGGCACCGCGTGCACTGGCGGCTGGCGGTTCCGGGGGGCCGCCGGTACCTCGTGTTCGACGGCGACAGCTTCATCGGCGAAGCCGTCGGATTCACCGGCGTGGAGGCACTTCTGCGGGCGTGGGTGCGCGGCTTCGAGGCGGGCCAGTTCCGCGCCGACCTGGACGAGTTCCTGGCAGAGCTGCTGCGCGAGTCGTAGGGCGGCGGGCCCGGGCGTGGGGCGGCTCGCAGGCCGGTGTAGGATCTGCCCGTGACCGAGCCCACCGAGCACGATCCGTCCGCGGTGGTCGCGGCCGTCCGCGACCTGCTCGGGGTCGATCATCCCGCCATCATGGCGACGACGGTCTGCTCGATCGTCGAGCACGGCGGCGAGCTCCTGATGGTGCGGCAGCTGAACCGCGAGGGCGAGGAGCGCTGGAACTTCCCCACGGGCTGGATGGCGCCGGTCGACGAGGACGGCAGCGTCCAGCTGCCGGAGGACTCCGTGAACCGCAACCTGCTCATGGAGACCGGGTACGCCGCGTCGGACGCGCATCTGATCGGCGTCTCCGTCGTGCGCGAGCACGACCCCGACGGCCACCGCGTGGGGACATCGCTGCGACTCAACTACCTCTCCGCCCACCCGCGCCAGACGAGCTACGCCGTCACCGACTCGGACATCCTGGGATCCCCCGAATGGTTTGCGCCGGCCGAGATTGAGAAACTGGTAACCCGGAAACAGGTAAAGGGCGAGCTCACTGCAGCGGCCTTCCGGCATTGGCAGGAGTACCACCGCAGCGGTGAGTTGACGGCCGACGTCGTCGACATCCCGAACTGACGTCGGGGAGAGCGGGTAACCTCTGGGGAGGGACACATGGCAAGTCGCTTGCGACTTTTCATCGTCGGCGCGGCGATGACTGCCCTGATAGCTCCTGGTACGGCGAACGCGTTGACGTCGTCTCCTGCGAGCTCGTGGCAGACAAATGGACGGGTGCGCGCAATCGTGGTCGCCGGAGGCAAGATCTTCATCGGCGGTGACTTCACACGTGTCCGCGCGCCCGGCGCGAGCAGCGGCGGTGCGACCAGAAATCACCTGGCGGCGCTCAGCCTCGCCACCGGCAAGCTCATGCCCTGGCACCCCGGAGCGAACGGCACCGTGACGGCGTTGCGGGCCAACGCCCGCGGGACGACGATCTACATCGGCGGCGGGTTCACCAGGATCAACGGCAAGGCACGCGCGCACCTGGCCGCGGTCACGGCCTCCGGGTCGACGCTGCGCAAGTGGCACGCGAACACGAATGGCAAGGTCTACGGGATCACGGTCGGCAAGAGCCGCATCTACATCGGCGGCAGCTTCACCCGCGTGAAGGGCGTGAAGCGCAACCGTCTGGCCGCGATCGGGCACACCTCCACGGCCCGGCTGGCGCAATGGCACCCCAACGCCAACTCCACCGTCCGCGCGCTCACGATGTCCCGGAGCGGGAAGCGCGTCTTCGTCGGCGGCGACTTCAGCCGCGTGAACGGCCGGGTGCGCCCGCACCTTGCCGCGATCTGGACGGCCGGCGGGTTGAGCAGGTTCGCCGCCCACCCCAACTGGCCCGTCAGCGCCCTGCGAACGTCGGGCAAGCAGCTGATCGCCGGCGGCGGCGGAAACGGCGGCCATGTGGCGCTGTACTCGGCCGCGAACGGCGCCCGCCGGTGGCTCGCGGTCACCGACGGCGACGTCGCGGGCGTCAGCGCCTCCCGCGGCGGCATCGTCGTCGGAGGCCACTTCAACAACTTCTGCATCGGCGCCGAGGGTCACGGCGATCCGCTCGTCTGCGACCACCCGATGCCGCGCCGCAAGCTGATGGCGCTCGGCTTCGCCGAGGGCACGCCGACCGGGTGGAATCCCGACGTCGTCGGCAGCCCCGTCGGGGTGTCGGCGGTCGCAGCCGCCGGGGGCGGCGTCCAGGCGGGCGGCGCCTTCACCAAGGTGCACGGCGTGAGCCAGCAGGGGTTCGCCCGCTTCCGCTGATCGCCGCGGGCGCGACCTGTTCGGGTCGTGTGAGGTTTTCGTGTGGGCGCTTGACGGGAAGATCAGCCCTACGCTACTGAGAGACGACCGGCGGGCGCCCGCCCACCACTACGAGGGAGAGCAGATGCCCGAGGGCTCGGCCCAGACACGCACCACCACGCCCGGCAAGGTCGGCGACGTCCAGTTCGCCGGCGACCGCAGAGGCAAGATCGACTGGCGCAGCCGCCCGGCCTCCGCGCTCGGGCAGGACGTGGCTGCGAAGCGGCGCCGGATCGAGCGCCGCATGGAGCGCGGCCTGCTCCTGGACGGCCTGCGAAAGGGCTGAGAACGCCCTAGGCGCCGCGGAAGCGGGGCGACCGCTTCTCGCGGAACGCCGCCAGGCCCTCGGCGAAGTCGGCCGTCCCGGCCGCCGCCATCTGCAGCGAGGCCTCGAGCTCGAGCTGATCGGCGAGCGTGCTCGCCGGCGCCCGGTCGAACAGCTGCTTGTGCAGCCCGATCGCAGCCGTCGGCAGGGCCGCGAGCTCGGCCGCCAGGGCGGCCGCGCGCTCGGCCAGCGCGTCGAGCGCGACCAGCTCCGAGACGAGCCCCCACGCGAGCGCCTCGTCGGCCGGGAGGCGGCGCCCCGACGCCATCCACTCCTGCGCCCGCGCCGGCCCCAGGATCCGGGTCAGGAAGTAGGTGGCGCCCGAGTCGGGCACGAGGCCGATGCTCACGAAGGCGGGCACGAAGACGGCCGTTCGGGCACAGATGCGCACGTCGCAGGCGGCTGCCAGGGCGAGCCCGGCCCCGGCGGCGGCCCCGTTGACGGCGGCGATCACGGGCTTTTGCAGCGCCCGCAGCGCGAGGATGTTCGGGTGGTAGCGGCGCCGCAGGAGCTCGCCGATCGCCGCGGGATCCGTGAGCGCCGAGACGTCCTGGCCGACGCAGAAGCCCCGCCCCGCGCCCGTGATGACCACCGCCCGCACCGCATCGTTCCGGGCCTCGGCGAGCGCCGCCCGCAGGCCGTCGTGCATCGCGTTGTCGAACGCGTTCAGCACCTCGGGGCGGTTCAGAGTGATCGTGAGCACCGCCTTTCGGCGGCTGACGTCGACCTCCACCGGGCTACCCGCCGAGCAGCGCGCGCACCGCGTCGTGGGCGGCCGCGAGATCGATCGGCCGGCGGCCGTCGTCGGTGCGGGCATCGCGATCGGCGCCGCGCTCGAGGAGGAGGCGGGCGGTCACGTCGTCCCCGCGGGCGGCGGCGGAGTGGAGCGGCACGAACCCGCCCTGCTGACGCGCGTTCGGGTCGGCTCCGCGTTCGAGCAGGAGGGCCGCGATCGCGGCGTGGCCGCCCGCCGCCGCCGAGTGGAGCGGCTGCACGTGGCTCGGGTTGCCCGCCTGGGCGTCGACCGCCGCGGCGTGCTCGAGCAGCACGGCCGCGACCTCGAGCTGGCCGAAGAACGCGGCCAGGTGCAGCGCCGTGAACCCATCCGCCGCCTCGGCCCGGACGATCCCGGGATCGGCGCTCACGGCCTCGTCGACGAGGGCCGCGCGGCCCAGCGCGGCCGCCTCGAACACGTCCAGCTCGGTCACCGCGCCGGCGAGCCGCTCCGCGATCCAGGCGTGGCCGTGATAGCGCGCGCGCAGGATGGCGGAGATGCCGTCGGCTCCCCGTGCCGAGGCCAGCTCGGGGCTCTCGCCGATCAGCCGTTCCACGCCCGCCGCGTCGCCGGCCTCGGCCGCCTCGATCATCCGCTGCGCGTCCGCAGCCGCTGTCCCCTCTCCCACCTGCCCAACCCCCTCGTGCGTGTGCGGGCGAACGTAGTGGATGGCGGGCGCCCGCGCAAGCCGGGCGCTCGCCACCGCGCGTGCGCAGCGAGCCGTCAGGCGGCGGGATGGCCGGTGAGCATGGCGTGCTCACGGCCGAGCGTGGTCGTCGCGATCGAGACGGCTGCGGCGACAGCGAGAACGATGGGCGCCCACCACTCGCCGGAGAGGGTGCCGGCGATGCCGAGCGCGCTGTCCACCGAGTCCGCGCCGGGCCCGATGGCGGAGACCGCCGTGGCGATCGCGATGATCGCGAGGTTGTACTCGTAGCCGCCCGCCGTCACGAAGAAGCCCTTCTGCCAGTGGACGGTGATGATGGCGTTCAGCATGACCACGATGAGCGCGATCGCCGCAAAGGGCGTCACGAGGCCCGCGGCGAACAGGAGCCCGCCGAAGAGCTCGGCCGCGCCCGCCATGAGCGCCATCGCGGCGGGCCAGCGGAAGCCGAGCTTGGTGAACATCCCGGTCGTGCCGGCCTGTCCGGGGCCCTCGAACCAGCCGAGGAGCTTCTGGGAGCCGTGCGCGGCCATGGTCAGGCCCATGACGATCCTGAGGATGAGCAGTCCGAGAGTCACGATGCAATCCTCCAAACGACAAGTTGCTTGCTCGCTCATCTATTCCCCGCGCGGGCTGCCGCTAACCGAGCAGGGCGGCCACGAGCGCATCGGCGCGGGCGTTCTCGCCGGCGGGCACCCAGCGGTAGGTGACGCCGGCCAGGTCGTCCGCCGTGGCCCTGGCCCGGTCGCGCAGGGCTTCGAGGGCGGGGTTGCGCAACGGCCGCTCCGCCACCAGATGCCGGACGACGAGGCGGGAGTCCGTTCGCACCTCGACCCGGTCGAGCCCGAGCCGGGCGGCCGCGGCGAGCCCCTCGGCGACGGCGCGATACTCGGCCGTGCCGACCGTCGCGACGCCGATCGCGGCCGCCTCCGACGCGACCTCGCGGCCGTCGGCGGCGTCGATGACGTAGGCGTACGCCGCCGGGCCCGGGTTGCCGCGCGAGCCGCCGTCGCACCAGACGACGGCGAAGCCCGGAGGCGCCGATGGGGCCGGCTCGGGCCCGCCGCCGCTGCGGGCACGCCGGGCCAGCCGGCGGCGCTCGGCGTCCTTCAGGGTCTTGCCCGCCTTGCGGATGCCCTTCGTCACGCGCGCGGCGAGGGGCGCTCGTCGGTGACGAGATGCTGCACCGGCCGGCGGAAGCCGTCGCGCAGGTCGGACGTGACGGCGGCCGCGACGTCCGGCGGCAGGAACGGCCCCGGCGTCGCGTCGGGCGGATGCCACTCATGGTGGCGCAGGTCGACCGGCGCACCGGGAAGCGTCTCGCCCGCCTCGGCCAGGAAGTAGAGGATCACCTCGTGCCGGTACTCGCCGGACTCGACGAACAGATTCTCGCTCAGATAGAGCAGCCGCACCACCCGGATGACGAGCGACGCCTCCTCGACCAGCTCCCGCCGCACCGCCTCCTCGGCCGTCTCCCCCGGCTCGACGCCGCCGCCCGGCAGCCAGTAGAACGGCGCCTTGCCCTCGTGATGGGTGCGGTCGAAGAGCACCCGGCCCCGGCCGTCCGGGATGACCGCCCGCGCCCGTACCGACATGTCCGGCACATCCGCGGGCCCGGCCTCAGCCGACAAGCGCCCGCTCCGCCTCGTACACCGGCAGGACGCGGCGCAGGAACTCGCCGGTATGGCTCCCGGGCGTCTCGGCCACCTCCTCGGGGGTGCCCTGGGCCACGACCTGGCCGCCGGCGTCGCCGCCCTCGGGCCCCAGGTCGACCAGCCAGTCGGCCTGCTTGATCACGTCGAGGTTGTGCTCGATCACGACGACCGTGTTGCCAGCGTCGACCAGCCGCTGCAGCACCTCGAGCAGCTTCTCGATGTCGTAGGTGTGCAGGCCCGTGGTGGGCTCGTCCAGGATGTACAGGGTGCGGCCGGTCGCCACCTTGCTGAGCTCCGTGGCCAGCTTGACCCGCTGGGCCTCGCCGCCCGACAGCGTCGTCGCCGGCTGCCCGAGCCGCATGTAGTCGAGGCCGACGTCGTGCAGCGTCTGCAGCCGCCGGCGCAGCTTCGGGATCTTGACGAAGAAGCCGAGCGCCTCCTCGACCGACATGTCGAGCACGTCGGCGATCGACTTGCCCTTGAACTTGACCTCGAGCGTCTCGCGGTTGTAGCGGCGCCCGTGGCAGGCCTCGCAGTTGATGTAGACGTCGGGCAGGAAGTGCATCTCGATCTTGATCGTCCCGTCGCCGCGGCAGGTCTCGCAGCGGCCGCCCTTGACGTTGAACGAGAACCGGCCCGGCTTGTATCCGCGGGCGCGCGCGTCGGGCGATGTCGCGTAGAGCGCACGG
>JAICJC010000140.1 GCA_025928655.1 Thermoleophilia bacterium
GGCCTCGATGCGCTTCGCCAGCATGACCTCCTCGTCCTTCGTCAGCAGCGGGTAGCGGCCCGCCTGGCGCAGGAAGAGGTCAAGGCTGTTCGTCGTCGCGATCTCGACCTCGACGACCTCGATACGCTCCTCAGGCGCGGGCGGGTCGACGATGTCCACACCGAGCTGGGCGAGCTCGTCGCGCAGCGCCTGCACATCGTCGGCCTCCAGGTCCAGCTCGAGCGCGAGACCGGCCAGCTCGTCCTCGTACACAAGACCCCGCTCCTGTCCAAGCTCCACCAAGAGCCGCGCTTCGGGCTCGATGATGAGCTGGTCAGTCATTCCTCATCAACTCCTCGACTCCTCAGAAGGTTCCCTGGATCCGTCGTTGTCTGCATAACGTTCGCCGCACACAGGCTATTCCCCGCCTGACGCTTTCTACGCCATGGCTGATCGACCCGCGGACGTGCACCGCACTGATTTCTCACCGGTCGGTGACCCCTACCGCCGGCGACCTTCCGCCGCCACCTCCACCCGCCTCCGCCCGGAGGGCACACCGTGTGGGGATGACCGCAGGCCCATCATACCCGTGTCCACCCGGGGTGGATAGCCCAACCGTCTAGCCGGTGACCCGGCGCGCGCCCTGGTACTCGGCCGCGTACCACGAGTCGGAGAGGCTCGAGATCTGGACGACCGTGCCGGTATGTGGCGCGTGGATGAACTCGCCGTTGCCGATGTAGATGCCGACGTGGCCGATGTCGGGCTCGAAGAAGACCAGGTCGCCCGGCGCGAGCTGGTCGTATGGGACGGGCACCCCGGACGCCCACTGCGAACCGGTGTAGTGGTCGAGTTGGATCCCGAGCTGGGCGTATACCCACATCGTCAGGCCGGAACAGTCGAACCCCGACGGGCTGGCGCCGCCCCAGACGTAGGGGACGCCGAGCTCGCCCATCGCGATCTGGACCGCCTGCGCCCCGACCGAGCTGGCCGGCGGGACGGGCGCGCCCGTGGGCGGCTCGACCGGTGAGGGCGACGGGCTGGGCGTGGGCGTCGGCTGCGAGGCGGCCGCAGCGGCTGCCGCCGCGGCCGCGGCCCGTGCACGGCGCTCCCGGGCGAGCCGGGCCTTGCGCTCGCCGACGAGCTGGGTGATCTGGGCCTTCAGGTTGGAGATCTTGGCCTGCTGGCTCGAGATCAGCGCGGCGGCGCGGCGCCTGGCCGCCGCGGCCTGGCGCACGAGCTTGCGCGCCTGCACCCGCTCCTTGCGCAGGAGCGTCTGGCGGTGGGCGACCTGGTGCTCGGCGACGGTGACCCGGTGCAGGATCGACGACTCGTCGTGGGACGTCCGGTTCAGGACGTCGACGCGGTCGACGAGGTCGGTGAACGACTGGGCGCCGAGCACGTACATCGCGGCGTCCTGGTCGTCGCCCTTGTAGGCGGAGATGACGATGGAGGCGAGCTGCGCGCGGGCCTCGGCCAGGTTCTGCTTCGCCGCCACGAGCAGGGCGTGGTTCGACCGGATCTGGTCGTTCACCTTCGCGAGCTTGGCGTGGGCGGCGTCGTAGGCTTCGACCGCCTTGTCCTGCTGGGCGTAGAGGCCGTTCAGCTGCGACTCGGCCTGCTGGGCCTCGGCGCGCTTGTCCGTGATCTGGTCGGCCCCGGCCGTCGCGGCCGCCGAGAGGGTGGCGAGCACGGCCGTGAGGACGACGGCGGCAACGACCGGCCCGAGCCGGCGCCGGTGCCGCTGCGGGGACGGGCTCGACATCGCGGGAGACTTTACCACCGGCAAAGCCCTGCAAACAGAGACTTTTTTGTAAGGATTTTCCGCCAGCGCAGGTTGCGCACCCGGGCCGGTCGCCATCGCGGTGCGAGCAATCCGCCCCTGCCGGTGGACCGGGAACGTTGCAAAGTGGTGGAAAGTGGGGTATTGTGGGGTCGAATGGGAGGCCCTACCCGTGCTGCTCGGCGAATCTGTCCAAAAGCTGGATGCCAAGAACCGCGTAACGCTCCCGGCGAAGCTGCGGGCGCACTTCGCCGACGGCGTGATCGTCGCCAAGGGGGTCGACAGGTGCCTGTCCGTCTACACCCGGGCCGGGTTCGAGGAGTTCGTCGACCGGCGGCTGGGCGAGCTGTCGCCGTTCAGCCGCGAGGCACGCGTCATGAGCCGGCACCTGTACGCGGGCGCGTGGGAGACCGAGCTCGACCGGCAGGGGCGCATCATGCTGCCGCCGCCGCAGCTGGCGCACGCGGGCCTCGAGCGGGACATCGTGGTGGCGGGCCTGCGGGACATCCTGGAGATCTGGGATCTCGCCGCGTGGCGCAGGATGCAGGCCGAATCCGAGGGGAGCATTGAGGATGTTGCCGAATCTCTCTCACAGCAGTAGCGCGGTGGCGGAGCACGTCCCCGTCATGGCACCGGAGGTGGCCGAGCTGCTCGAGCCGCGGCCCGGAGACACGATCGTCGACTGCACCTTCGGCGCGGGCGGCCACGCGGCCGCCCTCGAGCCGTACCTGTGCGGCAGCGGCACGTACATCGGCATCGACCGCGACCACGAGGCGGAGCCGTTCTTCGCCCGCTTCGCCGCCGGCGCGACCAGCCAGACGCGGTTCCTGCACGGCGACTTCGCGCTCGTGCTGCGTAACCTGATCGCGAGCGGGCAGCGGGTCCAGGCGATCCTGATGGACCTGGGCGTCTCGTCGATGCAGATCGACCGCCCGCACCGCGGCTTCAGCTACGCGAACGACGCGCCGCTCGACATGCGCATGGACGCGGGCGCCGACCTGACGGCGGCCGAGATCGTCAACACCTGGGACGAGCGCGACCTGGCCGGCGTCCTGCGGACGTTCGGGGAAGAGCGCTACGCCTTCCAGATCGCCCGCGCGATCGCGCGCCGCCGCAAGCTGGAGCCGTTCGAGCGCAGCGGCGATCTGGTCGAGGTGATCAAGGCGGCGATCCCGACACCGGCCCGGTTCGGCCAGGGCCATCCGGCGCGACGCGTCTTCCAGGCGCTGCGGATCGCGACGAACGGCGAGCTCGACTCGCTGCGCGAGGGGCTCGAGTCGGCCGTCGAGCTGCTCGCCCCCGGCGGGCGGCTGGCCGTGATCAGCTTCCACTCGCTCGAGGACCGGATCGCCAAGCAGTTCATCCGCGACCAGGCCCGCGGCTGCACCTGCCCGCCGGACTTCCCGATCTGCGTCTGCGGGCACGAGCCCCGCCTGCGCAGCCTGACGCGGCGCGCGGTGGTCGCGAACGTCGACGAGCGCTGCACCAACCCGCGCTCCTCGTCCGCCCGGTTGCGGGCCGCCGAGAGGACGCCGGCCCCGTGAGCGTCGCCGTCTCGGCCCGGGCTCCCGCCCGCTCGCGGGCGACGTCCGAGCAGGCCGCGCCCCGGGCCGTGCCGCGCCGGCGCGTCCGGGCGCGGCGCATGACCGCGGGCGGCGCCGTCTGGGTGGTCGTCCTGGCCGCGCTCCTCGGCGGCATCGTGGCGCTCAACGTCGCGGCGCTGCGCGACAGCATCGACGTGAACCGGCTCCAGGCCCACGCCGAGCAGCTCCAGAACGACAACCGGCTGCTCCGGAACCAGGTGACGAGCCTCTCGTCGCCGGCCTCGATCGGGGCGGCGGCCCAGAAGCTCGGGATGATCCCGGCCGACCCGAACACGACCAGGTACGTCCAGCTCCACCGCTCCCGGCCGAAGGCGAAGCTCCGGCCGTGAGGCGGATGTCCGACCACCGGCTGCGGCTGATGCTGGCCGTCTCGATGGTGGCCTTCGTCGTCGTGATCCTGCGGGCGGTGCAGATCCAGGGCGTCGACGCCGCCAGCCTCGCGGCCAAGGCCGGCTCGCAGCAGCGCGGCGAGGTGACGCTGAACGGCCTGCGCGGCTCGATCATCAGCGCCGACGGCCAGACGCTCGCCCAGACGCAGCCCTCGACGACGATTTCCGCCGACCCGAAGCAGGTGAAGAACGTCAACCTGACGGCGGCCGTCATCGCGAAGGCGATGGGCTTCCGCCCGTTCAAACGGGCCGGCCACCACCCGGGCAAGCAGCACGACCAGGCGAAGAAGGCGAAGGGTGCCCAGGGGCACGGCCACAAGCACAAGCTGCGCCCGAATCCGGCCTGGGGGGCCGAGATCCAGACGCTTTCGGCCGCGATCCGCCGCGGCGGCTTCGTCGTGCGCCAGCTGCCGACCGAGGTCGGGAAGCGCATCATGCGCCACCATCTGCCCGGCCTCACGGCGGTGTCCGAGCTCTCGCGCTGGTACCCCGGCAACGCGATCGGGTCGCAGCTGCTCGGCTTCACGGACATCGACGGAGGCGCCGGGGCGGGGAAGGGCGCGGGCCTCGAGCACCAGTACAACCGCGTCCTGGCCGGCCGGCCCGGCAAGCAGGTGACGATCACCGACCCGAGCGGGATGGTGCTTGACACGGTCGACGTCCAGAAGCCCGAGAACGGCCGCAACATCCGGCTCACCGTGAGCGCCGCCGTGCAGACGAAGGTGCAGGACGTGCTGGCGGCGACGGTGCGCAGCACGCGCGCGAAGTGGGCGACCGGCATCGTCATGGACCCGCGCACCGGCGCCATCGTCGCGATGGCGACCGCCCCCGGGTACGACAACAACCAGGCCCACCTGGCCAAGAACCAGGCCCGGTGGAGCAACCAGGCGCTCCAGACGGTGTACGAGCCGGGCTCGACGTTCAAGGCTGTGACGTTCTCGGCCGCGCTCAGCTCGGGCGTCGTGTGGCCCGGCGAGGTGCTGCACAACGTGCCCGACCACATCGCCTTCGGGGACAAGGTCATCCGCGACGACATCCCGCACCAGCCGTGGGACATCTCCGTGCGCCACATCCTCAAGATCTCGTCCAACATCGGCACCGACGAGATCGCCCAGATGGTCGGCAAGCACGACCTGATGCACTGGATCCGCCGGTACGGGTTCGGGAGGACGACGGCGCTGCACTTCCCCGGGGAGGCCCAGGGGATCGTCATGCCCGGCCGCGACTGGACGCTCTCGTCGATCGGCACCATCCCGATCGGCCAGGGTATCGGCGTGACGGCCATGCAGATGGCGTCGATGTACCAGGCGATCGCGAACGGCGGCGTCATGGTCGAGCCGCACCTCGTGTCGCGCATCCAGGGCGAGAAGCCGCACCGCCCGGGGCGGCGGCGCATCCTCTCGCCCGAGGTCGACGCCGAGATGGTGTCGATGCTCGAGGGCGTGGTCGACGGCGGCACCGGCGTCCAGGCGACCATCCCCGGCTACACCGTCGCCGGCAAGACGGGCACCGCCCAGAAGCCGAAGAACGGCGGTTACTCCAACCAGTACGACGCCTCGTTCGTCGGCTTCCTGCCCGCCGAGGATCCCCAGGTCGAGATCATGATCGTGGTGGACTCGCCCCAGACGAGCCACTTCGGCGGCGACGTGGCCGCGCCCGCGTTCGAGCAGATCGGCTCGTGGTACGCGAACCACGCGGGCATCCGCCCTGACCGTCCGGTTCAGTAGCCTTCCCGCGAGCATGGAGCTCTCGACGCTGATCGAGGCGGTCGGGCCGCGCTCGGTGCGCGGCCGGGCGGACACCGACATCACCGCCGTCACCTACCGCGCGGAGGCCGCCGTCCCCGGCGCCCTGCACGTGTGCGTGCCCGGGTTCACCGCCGACGGGCACGACTTCGCCGGCGCGGCGGTCGCGAACGGCGCCGCGGCGCTCGTCGTGGAGCGCGAGCTGGACCTCGACGTGCCCCAGCTCGTCGTGGACTCGTCGCGGGCGGCGATGGCGGCCGCCGCCGACGCGTTCTACGGCCACCCCAGCCGCGACCTCGACGTCGTCGGCATCACCGGCACGAACGGGAAGACGACCACGGCGTTTCTGATGCACGCGATCCTCGAGGCGGCCCTCGGGCCGGCGGGGCTCCTCGGCACCATCGAGTCGCGCGTCGGGGGCGTCGTCGAGCCGGTGGCGCGGACGACCCCGGAGAGCGTCGACCTGCAGGCGACCCTGCGGCGGATGGCCGACGCCGGCGACCGCGCCTGCGCCATGGAGGTGTCGTCCCACGCGCTCGAGTTGCGGCGGGTCGCCGGCGTGCGCTTCGCCGCCGCGGGGTTCACGAACCTGACCCAGGACCACCTCGACTTCCACCCCGACATGGAGGCCTACTTCGCCGCCAAGGCGCGCCTCTTCGAGGAGGCGCCGGGTGCGGTCAACGTCGGCGACGACTATGGCCGCCGACTGGCCGGGATCGCCGCCGGCCCGGTGCTCACCTACGCCGCCCGGACGGACGCCGACGCCGACGTGCGGCCGCACGCCGTGGAGGTCGGCGCCGGAGGCGCCATCGCGCTGATCGTCTCGACCCCGCGGGGGCCGATCCCGCTGGACGTGCGCCTGCGCGGGGGGTTCAACGTCGAGAACGTGCTCTGCGCCGTGACGCTCGCCGAGCTGCTCGAGCTGCCGCATGACGCCGTCCGCGCGGGCGTCGCGTCCGTGCCCGGCGTCCCCGGCCGCTTCGAGGCGGTGGAGGCCGGCCAGCCGTTCACCGTCCTCGTCGACTACGCGCACACCCCCGACGGGCTCGAGAACGTGCTCCGCTCGGCCCGCGAGATCACGACGGGGCGGCTGATCTGCGTCTTCGGCTGCGGCGGCGACCGCGACCGCGGCAAGCGCCCGCTGATGGGCCGGGTGGCCCGGCGGCTCGCCGACGCGCCGCTCGTCACCTCTGACAATCCCCGCAGCGAGGACCCCGACGCGATCATCGCCGAGGTCATGGACGGCGTCCCGATGGAGGCCGAGCCCGACCGCCGGGCCGCGATCGAGCGCGCCGTCGGCATGGCCCGGCCCGGCGACGTCGTCGTGATCGCGGGCAAGGGCCACGAGCAGGGCCAGCAGTTCGCCGGCCGCACGCTGCCCTTCGACGACCGCACGGTGGCGCGCGAGGCGCTGGCCGCGCTGCCGGCCGCATGATCGCGCTCACCGCGGGCGAGATCGCGGAGGCGTGCGGCGGCCGCACGGAGTCGCAGGCGACGATCACCGGTGTCACCATCGACTCGCGCGCGACCTCGCCGGGCGAACTCTTCGTCGCCCTGCCGGGCGAGCGCACCGACGGGGCCCGCTTCACACACGACGCGCTGCGGGCCGGCGCGGCCGCCGTCATGGTGGCCGGCACCCCCGGCGACGCGCTGCCGGACGCGCGCACGATCGTCGTCCCTGACCCCCTGATCGGCCTCGGCCGGCTGGGTGCGGAGGTGCGCCGCCGCTCCGGCGCCCGCGTGGTCGGCATCACCGGCTCGACCGGGAAGACGTCGACCAAGGACATCCTGGCGGCGCTCCTAAGCCGCAGGCTGCGCACGGTTGCGAGCCACGCCAACTTCAACACCGAGATCGGCCTGCCGCTGACGCTCTGCCGCATCGAGCCCGGCACGGAGGCCGTCGTCTGCGAGCTCGCGATGCGGGGCCTGGGCCAGGTGAGCTACCTGGCGGAGATCGCCCGCCCCGACGTCGCGGTCATCACCTCGATCGGGCCTGTTCACCTGGAGCAGGTCGGGAGCGTCGAGGGCGTCGCGGAGGCGAAGGCGGAGATCCTCGAGCCGCTCGGGCCGCGCGACACCGCCGTCGTCCCGTACGCCGAGCCCCTGCTCGCGCCCTACCTGGACCTCACCCGCGCGCGCGTGACGTCGTTCGGGGAGGAGGAGGGCGCCGACGTGCGCCTGGCCGGGTTCGGGCCCGGCAGGGCGGAGATCGCCGTCGGCGGTCGAACCATCACGGTGCCGGTGAACTTCGACCAGCACCACAACGGCGTGAACCTCGCGGCCGCCGTCGCGGCCTGCGCCGGTCTGGGGCTGGACCCGGCCGACCCGGAGCTGCTCGCGGGTGCCGCGCAGGTCGAGCTCTCCCGCTGGCGGGGCGAGCGGATCGCGCTTTCCGGCGACGGCTTCGTGATCGCCGACTGCTACAACGCGAACCCCGTCTCGATGCGGGCGGCGCTCGCCCACCTGGTGTCCACGGCCGGCGGGCGCCGCACCGTGGCGGTGATGGGGGAGATGGCGGAGCTGGGGCCGGCCGGGCCGGCGCTGCACGAGGAGATCGGCCGCGAGGCCGAGCGGCTGGGGGTGGACGTGGTCGTCGCCGTCGGCCCGCTCAGCCGCGCCTACGGCGGGCGCTGGTTCGCGGACTCGGCCGCGGCGGCCGCCGGCGTCCCCGAGGTGCTCGAGCCGGGCGACGCCGTGCTGGTCAAGGGCAGCCGGTCGGCGGGGCTCGAAGCCGTCGTCGAGGCGCTCACGTGAAGCTCGTCCTTGCCGCGGGCGTGGTTGCGATGCTGCTCGGCATCGTCTCCGGTCCGGCGCTGATCGCCTTCCTGCGCCGCAACGAGTTCGGCCAGCACATCCGCGAGGAGGGGCCGGCCGGCCACGCCGCCAAGCAGGGCACGCCCACGATGGGCGGCATCGGCATGCTGGGCTGCGCGCTGCTCGCGTTCCTGATCTTCACCGAGCACACCGGGCCGGGCCTGGCGGTCGCCGGCACGGCGCTCGCCTGCGCCGGCATCGGGTTCCTGGACGACTACCTGAAGCTGACGCGCAAACGCTCGCTCGGCCTCTCGGGGCGGTGGAAGCTGCTGCTGCTGGCGGCCGTCGTCGCCGGCGTCGGCTGGGTGGCGCACCGCGAGCACCTCTCGACCGACCTCTACCTGCCGCTCCTGAACACCTACGTCGCGCTGGGGCCGTTCTACTACGTCTTCATCTTCCTGGTCGTCGCGGGCGCGGCGAACGCGGTCAACCTCACCGACGGCCTCGACGGCCTCGCGGCGGGCACCGTCACCATCGCGACGCTGACCTATGCGGCGATGATGGTGGTCGCGTTCCTCGCCCACAACGGCGTCTACCCGGGGCACACGATCGACGGCGTCTACCAGGGCAACCCGCGCGCGCTCGACCTCGCCATCGTCGCCGCGGCGCTCGTCGGCGGCTGCGTGGGATTCCTCTGGTACAACGCCTACCCCGCGGACGTCTTCATGGGCGACACGGGCTCGTTCGGGCTCGGCGGCGGCCTGGCGGCGCTCGCGATCTTCACCAAGACCGAGGCGCTGCTCGTGGTCGTCGGCGGGGTGTTCGTGATCGAGGCGCTCTCGGTCGCGATCCAGGTCGTCTCGTTCCGGGCGTTCGGGAAACGGGTGTTCCTGATGGCGCCGCTGCACCACCACTTCGAGATGATGGAGTGGACCGAGAACAAGATCATCGTCCGCTTCTGGATCACGGCGGCGATCTTCGGGGCGAGCGGCTTCGTCCTGTACTACCTCTTCTTCTCGAAGTACCGGTGAGCGGGCGCTACC
>JAICJC010000117.1 GCA_025928655.1 Thermoleophilia bacterium
AGCGTCGTGAATCCTTCCACGCTGATGTTCGACGCGGAGTCGAGCGAGTCCTGGATGAAGCGGATGCGGTCCTCGAGCGTGAACATCGTCTGCTTGTGGCGGGGATGGCGCACGACGGCGACGATCACCCGGTCGAAGAGCCCCGACGCCCGCCGGATCACGTCCAGGTGGCCGGTGGTCACCGGGTCGTAGGTGCCCGGGCAGACCGCGATCCTCTCAGGCATGGGCGAGGACGGTGACGCGGGTGCCGCCGTAGGTGCGCTCCGCGACCGCCGCCAGCGACAGCCCGGGCGCGGCGCCGGCGGCGTCGGACTCGAGCACGGCCCGGCCGCCCGGCGCGAGCAGCACCGGCAGCTGGGCGGCGAGGCGGTCGGTCAGGGATGACAGCATCTGGTAGGGCGGATCGAGGAGGATCAGGTCGTACGTGAGGCCGGCGGCCGAGTCCGACGCGAGCCGGCGGCGGCCGTCCTGGCGGCGGATGGTGCAACGGTCAGCGTACCGGAGCCGGGCAGCGTTCTCCCGCAGCACCGCGAGCGCCGCCCCGTCGAGCTCGCAGAAGGCGACGTGCTCCGCGCCGCGCGAGAGCGCCTCGAAGCCGAGGGCCCCGCTGCCCGCGAACGGGTCGAGCACGCGGGCCCCCGAGACGTCCGCGAGGATGGCGAAGAGCGACTCACGCACGCGGTCGGAGGTCGGCCGCGTGCCCCGGCCCGGCGGGGCCGCAAGCCGCGCGCCCTTCCGCTCCCCGGCCACGATCCGCATCGGGACAGCGTAGGGCGAGAAGCGGGGACTGTCCCCGCCAGGCGGGGACAGTCCCCACCCGGGAACCGTGCACTCACGCCTGGGCCAGCCAGTCCACGTCGTCGCCGAAGGTGCGGCGGGTGGCGGCCGCGATGACCGCGGCCGTGGGGCCGGTCATGCCCGGGTCGGCGGCGAGCTGCTCCGCGGCCTCCTCGCGGGCCGCGGCCGCGAGCGCGCGGTGGCGGGTGAGGCGGGCGTGGCGGAGCTCGGGGATCCCGCTCTGCTTGACGGCGAGCACCGTGCCCTCCCCGCGCAGGTCGAGGTCGACCTCGGCCAGCTCGAAGCCGTCGCTCGTGCTCGCCATCGCGTCGAGCCGGCGGCGGGCCTCGTCGGTGGCGGGGTCGGCGAGCAGGATGCAGAAGCTCTCGTGCGCGCCCCGCCCCACCCGGCCGCGCAGCTGGTGGAGCTGCGCGAGGCCGAACAGGTCGGCGCCCTCGATCACCATCAGCGTGGCGTTCGCGACGTCGACGCCGACCTCGATCACCGTCGTCGCCACCAGCACCTGCGTGCTGCCGCGCCGGAATCCGTCCATCACCGACCGCCGCTCGGACACCGGCATCTGCCCGTGCAGGTGCGCGACCGCGTAGCCGCGCAGCTCGGCATCGCGCAGGCGCGCCGCCTCGGACTCGGCCGCCGCGGCCTCGCGGTCGGACTCGCTCTCGGACACGAGCGGGCAGACGACGTAGGCCTGACGGCCCTCGTCCAGGAGGCGGCGCATGCGGGCGAACACCTCGTCCCGGCGGGCGAGCGGCAGCACGCGGGTGACGACCGGCGTGCGCCCGGGCGGCATCTCGTCGAGGACGGAGACGTCGAGATCGCCGTACACGGTGAGCGCCAGCGTACGCGGGATCGGCGTCGCGGTCATGTGCAGCACGTGGGGGGAGAACTCGCCGTCGGACTTCTCCTCGAGCGCCCGCCGCTGCTCGACCCCGAACCGGTGCTGCTCGTCCACGACGGCCACGCGCAGCGTCCCGAACGCGACCTGCTCCTGGATCAGCGCATGCGTCCCGACGACCACGAGCGGGCCGCCGCCCCCCACCTCGGCGACCGCGGCCCGGCGCTCCGCCGCCGGCGTCCCCTGCATCAGGGCGACGACGCGCACGCCGAGCGGTACGAGCAGGTCGGTGAGCCCGATCAGGTGCTGGGTCGCGAGCGTCTCGGTCGGCGCCATCAGCGCGCCCTGGCCGCCGCTCTCGACCGCGCGCACGAGCGCGTGGGCGGCGACCGCCGTCTTGCCCGACCCGACGTCGCCCTGGAGCAGGCGGCGCATCGGCCGGTCGCCGGCGACGTCGGCATCGATGGCGGCGACCGCCCGCGCCTGCGCCCCTGTCAGCTCGAACGGCAGCGCGTCCAGGTAGCGCGCCGTCAGCTCGCCCGGCGGCGGCAGCGGGTGCGCGCGGGCCATCTCCTCGAAGCGCGCGCGGCGCTCGAGCATGCCCAGCTGGAGCAGGTAGAGCTCGTCGAAGGCGAGCCGCGACATCCCTGCGGCCGCCTCGTCCTGGGTGTCCGGGCGATGGGCCGCCGTCAGGGCGTCGCGGCGCAGCGGCAGCCGCCGGCGGGCCTTCGTCGCGGCGGGGAGCGGATCAACCTGATCCCCCGCGTGGCGCAGCACCTCGCCGGCGAGCGCGCGGATCTGGCGGCTCGACACCTTCTCGGAGGCCGGGTAGACGGGCACGAGCCCCGCCGTGTGGATGCCGCCGGAGTCGTCGTCGGCGCGCTCGTACGACTTGGCCACGATCTCGGCGTCGATCGTGGGCCGCCGCTCGCCCCGGATCGAGAGCCGCATGCCGGGCCGCAGCTGCTTCGCCAGGTAGCGCTGGTTGAACCAGATCACGACCGCCGGGCCGGACTCGTCACGCACCGCCGCCTCGATGATGACGAGGTTCCGGCGGCGGGTGGGCCGCACCCGCACCCGCTCGACGGTGCAGACGATTGTCGCCTCCTCGCCCGGCCCGATCTCGGCCAGCGTGCGCTCGGAGCGGTAGTCCTCGTGCCGGAACGGCGTGTGGTCGAGCAGGTCGCCGACCGTCAGCACCGGCCGCGGCCGCAGCGCCGCGAGCGCCTGGCCCAGCGCCCGCCGGTCGGTCGCCGGGGCGTCGAGATGCGACACGGCGGGGGCCGAGGTCGGCACCGGGAAGCCCTCGGCGGGCTCCGGCCCGCCCGCGAACCGGATGGTCAACGCTCCGCCAGCACCAGCAGGCCGAGCGTGCCGGGGCCGCCGTGGGTGCCGACCACCGCCCCCAGCTCGGACACGCGCTCGATCCGCGCCCGCGGGCGCAGACGCCGCACGGCCGCCGCCACAACCTCGGCCCCGGCGGGGTCGGCGCCGTGCGCGAGCGCCACCCGCACCTCGGCGTCGGGAGGCGAGTTGTCGCACAGGAAGCGGTCGAACTCGCGCAGCGCCCGCCGCCGGCCGCCGAGGACGCGCCGGTAGAGGGCGAGCTCGCCGTCGCGCAGCGTCAGGAGCGGCCGCAGGCCGACCACGTTCCCCGCCAGCTCGCGGGTGCGGCTGATGCGGCCGCCGCGGCGCAGGTACTCGAGGCTGTCCACGTAGATCACGAGCCGGAGCCGCTCCCGCGCCGACTCGACCCACGCCGTCACCTCCTCGACGGTGGTGCCGGCCTCGAGCAGCCGCTGCACGCCGTCCGCGAGCATCGCCGTCCCGACGCTGACCGTGAGCCCGTCGAGCACCGTCACCCGGCCGCCGGCGGCGGGATCCTCCGCCGCGATCCGGGCCGCCTGCACGCTCCCCGAGACCTTCGAGGAGACGGGCAGGACGATGATGTGGGCGTAGTCCGACAGGGCCTCGAACGCGCGCAGGTAGGCGCCCGGCGACGGGGCGGCCGTCTGCGGGTGGGGGCCGCCGTTGCGCAGCCGGCGGTAGAACTCCGCCGGCTCGATCCCGCGCCAGTCCTCGAACTGCTCCTCCCCGAAGCGCACCGTCAGCGGCACCATGCGCCAGTTGGCGTGCTCGCGCTCGGGATGTGCCAGGTCGGCCGTCGAGTCGAGCACGACCGCGGTGTTCTCGGCGGTGAGGCCGCCCGCGTGCGCCCGCCCGCCGGGGAGCGCGACGAGCGTCGGGGCGGCGCTCAGCCGCTCCTCGCGCCGGCGTGTCTGCTCGTGCATGTTCGCGATCGCCACCCGGTCGAGGCTGCCCATCGCGACCGCCTGCGAGAGCGCCGCGCCGGGGTCGTCGGTGTGCAGGTGGACGCGGCACATCGGGGCCTCTCCCACGACGAGCAGGCAGTCCCCCATGGCGAGCAGCTCCGCCTCCAGCCGGTCGCGGTCGATCCCGTCGCCCTCGAGCAGGAAGGACGTGCAGTAGCGGAACAGCGACTCCTCCTGGTGCACGGCCTCGAAGCTGAGCGGGCGCTCGATCGCCTCGAGCGGCGCCTGGATGTGCTCACCGCGCGCCCCCGCGACCGCGCCGCGGCAGAACTCCACCAGTCCGGCCGCGCCCGCGTCGACCACGCCGGCGTCGCGCAGGACGGCCAGCATCCCCTGGGTGCGGGCGACGCTCTCGGCGCCCGCCTCGAGGACGGCGTCCAGCACGGCGTCGAGGTCATCGCCGGCCAGCCCCTCCGCCGTCTCGGCCATCTCCCTGATCACGGTCAGCATCGTCCCCTCGATCGGCTGCTGCACCGGCCGGTAGGCGGCGTCCGTTGCCGAGCGCAGGGCGCGCGCGAGCACGTGCGAATCGATCTCCGCGGCCGCGCCCGCGACGTCCGCGAACCCGCCGACGATCTGGGACAGGATCGCGCCGCTGTTCCCGCTCGCGCCCATCAGCACCGCTCGCTTGGCCGCGGCCGCGACGGCGGCCGGGCCTTCGGCCGGCGCCGCCTCGAGGCCGGTCGCGAGCTCCCGGGCGGTGTCGGCCAGGTTCGAGCCCGTGTCGCCGTCCGGCACGGGGTACACGTTGAGGTCGTTCAGGCGGCCGCGGCTGGCCTCGACGGCGGCCGCGGCGCCGCGCGCCGCCGCCACCGCGATCCGGTGGGCATCGCTCATGTCGTGCGCTTCACACCCTGGATGTGGATCTGCAGCGAGGCCACCTCGAGCTCGGTCAGCTTCTCCACCTGGTACTGCACGCGCGACCGCAGGTTCGCGGCCACCTCGGCCAGGTTGAGGCCGAACTCAACCACAACGTAGAGGTCGATCGCCAGGCCGGCGGGCTCGCGGCGGACGCTCACCCCCTGGGTGAGCCGGTCGCGGCTGAGCAGGCGGGCGACCCCGCGGGTGAGGCTGGTCGCGGCCATGCCGACGACGCCGTAGCACTCGAGCACCGTCAGCCCGACGATCTGGGCGATCACCTCGTCGGCGAACGAGACGGAGCCGGACGTGCCCGCGGCGGAGGTCGATCCGGCGGCGCTGACCGACGTGCGCACCATGATGAGTTCAGACGCTCGTTCGCGCCCCGTGGTTGCGGCCGCCGCCAATTCTTCATCTATACTCCGCCGCCGTGTCCAGAGTATGCGTGATCTGTGCCAAGAAGCCGGGGTTCGGCCATAACCGCAGCCATTCCATGGTGGCGACGAAGCGACGCTTCAACCCGAACCTGCAGCAGATCCGGATCATGCTCGACGGCTCGCCGACCCGCGCGTACGTCTGCACCCGCTGCCTGAAGAGCGGCCGCGTGCAGAAGGCGGTGTGACCGGCTCGCCGCTGCGGCGAGCCGACCTCGACCCCGACCCGCTGCGCCAGTTCGCCGCCTGGTTCGCCCAGGCCGCGGACGCCGTCGACGCGCCCGAGGCGGTGGTGCTCGCGACCGCCACCGCGGCCGGGGCGCCGTCGGCCCGGATGGTGCTCCTGAAGGGCTTCGACCAGCGCGGCTTCGTCTTCTACACGAACTACTTCAGCCGCAAGGGCCAGGAGATCGCCCAGAACCCCCGCGCCGCGATGCTCTTCCACTGGACGCCGCTCGGGCGCCAGGTGCGGATCGAGGGAGTCGTCCACCGGATCGACGCGGCGGAGTCCGACGCCTACTTCCGGACGCGCCCGCCGGGCAGCCGGCTGTCGGCGGCCGCCTCGCCGCAGAGCCGCCCGGTCGCGAGCCGCGACGTCCTCGAGGCCGCGGTCGCGCAGCTCGCGTCGCGGCACCCCGACGGCGACGTACCGCGGCCGGACGAGTGGGGCGGCCTGCGCCTGGTCGCCTCCCGGTTCGAGTTCTGGCAGCACGGCGACGACCGGCTGCACGACCGGTTCCGGTATCGCCGCGAGGGCGACATCTGGACGGTCGACCGGCTCGGGCCGTAGACGGGCGGCTCAGGGCAGCGGCAGGCGCAGCACGCGGCCCCCGTGGCGGCCCGTGATCCACCATACGAGGCGCCCGTCGCTGATCACGAGGCCGTGCGGGACGAGCGCCGCGCGATAGACCCTGGAGACGCGGCCGGTGGCAAGGTCGAGCGTCATGATCGAGCGGCCGCTCACCCAGGCGGCCACATGGGCGCCCACCGCGACGGCCGGCTGGATGTGCCCGTCGAGAGGACGCGTGCGCAGGTGGGCGCACGTGCGGGCGTCCAGGATCACCAGGCGCCGGCCGGGCGACGTCGGCACGATCGCGGCGATCCGGGCGCCGTTCGTGGCAACGGCCGCCGGCACGCCGGCGAACCCGGCGGTGCAGCGCCGCGTCTTCGTCCGCAGGTTCCAGGACTCGACCCGCTCGGTGCCGCGGGCGGGCGGCAGGATCAGCTCGCCCATCGGCTGCGGCAGCCGCAGCGGGACGACGGCGAGCGTCGGCCACCTGGCCGCGAGAGTGGACGCGCCCGGGGCGCCCGGGATCGCCGTCGCGCTCCCCGCTCCCGCCGGCGCGTAGCGGATGCCCGCGGAGGTCATCGAGGAGACGCCGGGCCCGCCTCCGGAGCCCAGCTCGCACTCCATCGCGGGATCGATCTCGGTCGCGACGATGCGCGAGAAGAGCGCCCCGGCCCCGTACGCGACCGGGCCGACCGACGAGCCGTGGCAGGTGATCTCGTAGAACGCGTAGAGGAGCTGCGCCTTCCGGCCGGAGCTGACCCGCCAGACCCACGCCTCCGTCCCGTCATGGGTCGCGTTCACGGGCTCGTATTCGATCGAGTCGTACACGAGCGTGTGCGAGCCGAGGGCGACTCCACGTCCGCGATCCTCGGTCCCGCCGCGCGAGCAGCGCACGGGCACGGACTCGCGGCCGCCGAGCAGGGGACGCACGTGCACCGAGTTGCAGACGCCTTCGACGCCGTCCGTGAAGTGGGTGCGGTAGGCGATCCGGCCGGCGTTCGCGGCCAGCGAGATCACCGGCTTGGACGTCACGGCGACGGTCGCCGGCCCGGCTGCGGCCGACGCGGCGGTCGCCGTCGCGGCTGCGAACGCCGCCACGGCGAGCAGGGATCCCGCGACACTCAGGGTGCGGCCCACGGTGCCCACACTACCCCGAGCCGGGATCCGCAGGAGGGCGGACGAATACCCAATTGGCATCGGCGGGAGATGTCAATTGCCCAGAATCTCGCGTATCCCCGGCAGCCGCACGCCCAGCAGTGCCGCCGCCCGGGAGCAGTCGAGCCGGCAGTCGCGCGGCCGCTCCGGGACGATCCCTGCGCTCGTCGTCGTCCGCAGGTGCGCCGTCTCCCGGCCGTTGGCGGTCGCGACCAGGCACGCCATCTCGTAGCGGCTGACGCCGTCCGCCCCCGCCAGGTGCAGCGGGCCGGCGTAGGCCGTGCCGGCCAGCGCCAGCAGGGCGTCGGCGAGGTCGGCGACGTGCACCGGGCAGCGCAGCTCGTCGATGAAGAAGGCGAGGTCGGCCCGGCCGTCGACGACGTCGAGGATCCGGCGCTCGTGGCCCGAGAGCCCCTCGCCGCCGTAGATCAGCGACGTGCGCACCATCGCCGCGTTCGGGTGCCGCTCCGCCACCGCCGTCTCGGCCGCCGCCTTCGACCGCCCGTATTCGAGCAGCGGGTTGGGCTCGTCCGTTTCGGTATACGGGCGGCCGGCACGGCCGTCGAAGACGAGGTCGGTCGAGACGTGGATCAGCCGGGCGCCGCGCGCGGCGGCGGCCGCCGCGACGTTGGCCGAGCCGTCCACGTTCGTCGCCCACGCGTCCGGCCCGTCCTGGAGGTAGGCGGTGTGGATCACGCAGTCCGGGGCGGCATCCGCGAACAGCGCCTCGACCGCACCCGCGTCCCGCACGTCCACGCGCGCCGGCCCGGGCGTCCGGTACGACGTGCCGGTCACCTCCCAGCCGGCCCCGTCCGCGCGGCGCACGACCTCGCCGCCCAGGTGGCCCGATCCGCCGGTGACGAGCAGCCGCGCCGGGCTCACATACGGCGGCCGCGGGGCAGCGCGCGCAGCAGCTGGGCCATGTCGACGGCCGCGTCAGCGGCCTCGGCGCCCTTGTTCCCGTGCGGGCCGCCGGCGCGCTCCTCGGCCTGCTGCATGGTGTCGGTCGTCAGCAGGCCGAAGCTGACGGGCAGGCCCGTGTCGAGCGATGCCTGGATGACCCCCCGGGACGCCTCCCGGCAGACGTACTCGAAGTGCGGCGTCCCGCCCCGCACGACGCAACCGAGGGCGACGACCGCCTGGTGGCCGCCCGCCTCGGCCAGCCGCCGGCAGGCGAGCGGCAGCTCCCACGCGCCGGGGACGAAGGCGATGGTGATGCGGTCGCGCGAGATGCCGCGCTCCACGAGCCGCTCGATCGCCCCGTCGAGGAGCTTCTGGACGATCGCGGCGTTGTACCGCGACGCGACGACCGCCACGTCCATCCCCGCCATCGGCGGCGCGGTGACGGCGTGGCAGCCGGCGGGCACGGTGAGCGTGCCCGCGCCCTCCTCGCTCACCGGGGCGGCTCCGGCGGCGCGTCCTCGTCCAGGCGCAGGCCCTGGTGGTGCAGGATGTGGCCCATCCGCTCCCGCTTGGTGCGCAGGTACGCGGCGTTGAAGGTGTTCGGCTCGGCCTCGATCGGCAGCTGCTCGGAGACCGTGAGCCCGTAGCCCTCCAGGCCCTCCAGCTTGCGCGGGTTGTTCGTGAGGACGCGGATCGACGTCAGTCCGAGATCGGCCAGGATCTGATACCCGACGCTGTAGTCGCGCGAGTCGACGGGGAAGCCGAGGTGCACGTTGGCGTCGACCGTGTCGTAGCCCTGCTCCTGCAGCTCGTAGGCGCGCAGCTTGTTGAGGAGCCCGATCCCCCGCCCCTCCTGGGCCAGGTAGAGGAGCACGCCCGTGCCCTCCTGCGCGATCTGGGACATGGCCCGGTCGAGCTGCTCGCCGCAGTCGCACCGGAACGAGCCGAAGACGTCGCCCGTCAGGCACTCGGAGTGCACGCGGACGAGGACGTCCTTCGCCCCGTCGACGTCGCCGCACACGAGCGCGACGTGCTGCTGGCCGTCGATCACCGACCGGTAGCCGTGCGCGACGAACGGCCCGTACTTGGTGGGCATGTCGGCGATCGCGATCCGCTCCACCAGCCGCTCCGTCCGGCGCCGGTAGGCGACCAGATCGGCGACGGTGATCATCTTCAGGCCGTGGCGGGCGCAGTACGTCGTCAGGTCGGGCACCCGCGCCATCGTCCCGTCGTCGTTCATGATCTCGCAGATGACCCCGGCGGGCGTGAGGCCGGCCAGGCGGGCGAGGTCGACCGCGGCCTCCGTCTGGCCCATCCGCTCGAGCACCCCGTAGCCGCGGGCGCGCAGCGGGAAGACGTGGCCGGGCTGGACGAGGTCGCCGGGCCTCGCGTCGGGGTCGATCGCCACCTTGATGGTGTGGGAGCGGTCGGCGGCCGAGATGCCGGTCGAGACGCCGTTTCGCGCCTCCACCGAGACGGTGAACGCCGTGCGCAGCGGGGCCTCGTTGTGGTTCGTCATCGGGTAGAGCCCGAGCTCGTCGCAGCGGCTCTCCTCGAGGGCGAGGCAGATCAGCCCGCGCGCCTCCTTCGCCATGAAGTTGATCGCCTCGGGCGTGACGTGGTCGGCGGCCAGGGTCAGGTCGCCCTCGTTCTCGCGGGCGGGCGAGTCGACCACCACCACCATCCGTCCGGCCCGGATCTCCGCGATCGCCTCCTCGACGGACGCGAAGGCCGACTCGTCGACGTCGGGGTAGGCCTGAAGAAATTCGGTATCCATGGTCATGACCGCTGATTCGATGGTACCAGCGCGGCCGCGCCGACCAGCTTCTCGACGTACTTGCCGACGAGGTCGGCCTCGAGGTTCACGCGCGCGCCCGGCGCCAGCGCGCCGAGCGTCGTCACCGCGCGGGTGTGCGGGATCAGCGCCACCGTGAACCCGTCGTCGTCGTAGGCCGCGACGGTCAGGCTGACGCCCGCCACGCACACCGACCCCTTCTCGATCGTGTAGCGGGCCACCGCCTCCGGCGCCGCGAACGTCACCCGGACGCCGTCGCCGTCCGGCTCGATCGCGGTCACCTCCCCCACGCCGTCGACGTGTCCCTGCACCCAGTGGCCGCCGAGCCGGTCTCCCATCCGCATCGCCGCCTCGACGTTCACGCGGTCGCCGGGCCGGAGGCCGCCCAGCGTCGTCCGCCGCAGCGTCTCGGCCACCGCGTCGAACTCGAGGGCGCCGTCGCCAAGCGCGACCACCGTGAGGCAGCAGCCGTCGATCGCCACGGAGTCGCCGATCGCGCAGCCGGGCGCCGTCCCGGGCGCGGAGAGCCTGATCCGGGCGCCATCGGACGTGGCGGAGATCGCCTCGATGCTCCCCATCTCGCCGACGATGCCGGTGAACACGTGCCTACGCCTCTCGAAGCTCGGTGACGGTCAGGATATCGGGGCCCGACGCGGCGGTGCTCCACGGCTCCGGCAGCTCCACGGCGCGGGTGAAGAGCCCGGGGCCGCGGCCGAGCTCGATCGGGGCCCGGTAGAGCATCAGGCGGTCGATCAGGCCGGCGTCGAGGAAGGCCGTCGCAAGGGTCGCGCCGCCCTCGAGCAGCAGCGCCGAGATCCGCCGCCGGCCGAGCTCCGCCAGCGCCTCGGCCGGGGAGGCGACGGCGAGGGTCTCGACGTGCGGCGCGGCGACCGGCGTCGCACCGGGGCCGGCGACGACCAGCACCGGCGCGTCCGGCCCGGCGCTGGCCGCCAGCCGGGACCCGGCCGGCAGCCGGGCCTCGCGGTCGAAGACGACCCGCAGCGGCTGGCGCGCGGCGGGCGGGTCGGTGTCGCGGGCGGTCAGCAGCGGGTCGTCGGCGAGGACGGTGCCGATCCCGACCGCGACGGCCCCCACGCGGGCGCGCAGCTCGTGCACCTGCGCCCGGCTCTGCGGCGATGAGATCCAGCGCGGCCCCGCCGGCGAGGCGGTGCGGCCGTCCCTGCTGACGGCCGCCTTGTAGGTCACGTGCGGCCGGCCGAGCAGCGCCAGGGTGAGCCACGGGGCGTTCTGGCGGCGGGCGGCCCGCTCGATCTCGCCGCCGGCCACGTCGACGGCGATCCCGGCCTCGCGCAGGCGGGCGATCCCGGCGCCGTTCACCTTGGGGGTCGGATCGACCATCGCGGTCACCACCCGGGCGACGCCCGCGGCGACCAGCGCGTCGGCGCACGGCGGCGTGCGGCCGTGGTGGCTGCAGGGCTCCAGGTTGACGTAGACGGTGGCGCCGCGGGCGTCGCCGGCGGCGCGCAGGGCGACCACCTCCGCATGGTCGCCCCCGGGGCGCTCGTGCCAGCCCTCTCCCACGACGGCGCCGTCCCGTACGATGACCGCGCCCACGACCGGGTTGGGCGCGGCGGTGCGGCGGCCGCGCTCGGCCAGCTCGGAGCAGCGCGCGAGATGGCGGCGGTCGGCCGCGTCGATCACGACGCGCGGGTTCCGGCGAGCGCCAGCCGCTCCACCAGCCCGCGGTACGCGTCGGCGGGGCTCTCGGCCCCGAAGATCGCCGAGCCCGCGACGAGGATGTTGGCGCCGGCCGCCTCGGCGTCGGCGATCGTCGCGTCGTGGATGCCGCCGTCCACCTCGACGGCGACGCCGTCGCGCTCCGCCGCGAGCGCGCGCATCTTCGGCAGCCGGTCGAGCGTCGCCGGGATGAAGCTCTGGCCGCCCCAGCCCGGGTTCACGCTCATGCACAGCAGCACGTCGGCATAGCGGGCGGCCTCGGCGATCGCCTCGACGGGCGTGGCCGGGTTCAGCGTGACGCCGGCCCGGCAGCCGAGGTCGTGGATCATCCCGAGCGTGTAGTGCAGGTGGGGGCAGGTCTCGACGTGCACGGTGATGCTGTCCGCCCCGGCCTCGGCGAACTGGGCCAGGTGCCGCTCGGGCGCCTCGATCATCAGGTGCACGTCGGCGAACCCGCCGCCGGCGTGGATCGCGTCGGCGACGTCGGCGACCATCTTCGGCCCGAACGTGATCACCGGCACGAAGTGGCCGTCCATCACGTCGATGTGGATCACGCGCGCCCCGGCCTCCAGCACCTCGTTCACCTGCGCGCGCATGCGGCCGAAGTCGGCGGACAGGATCGAGGGCGCAACCCGTACGTCTTGCGGCCAGGAGCGCATCGGCGCCACT
>JAICJC010000031.1 GCA_025928655.1 Thermoleophilia bacterium
GCGGGGGGGGGTGGGGGGTGGGGTTCGCCCCCGTCCCCTGCGGGTTGTTGCGGCGGGGCGGGGGGGCCTCTCCGGGCCCCCCCCCCGCCGCATGGTCCGGGGCTACGCGGGCGCGAGCGCGACCAGATCGTCGAGCCGCCTCCGCAGCCCGCCAGGCTCGTCGACGGGCACCTGGACGACGATCCGCGTCACACCGAGCTCCGCGAATCGCTCGAGACGCGCGACGTCGAGGCCGAACCCGAAGACCGTGACGTCGCCCGGCAGCAGTCCGGCATCGTTACGCAGACGGCGCCAGGCCGCCAGGCCGCGTTCGAATGCTTCCAGGTCGTCGAGCACGACCGGCGCCCACGCATCGCCGTAGAGGGCCGCCAGCCGCAGGCTCGCCGGCGAGTCGCCGCCGACGAGGAGTGGAGGATGCGGCACCTGGACGGGCTTGGGCCAGCACCAGATCGGGTCGAAGTCGACCATCCGGCCGTGGAACTCGGCCTCGTCGGACGTCCAGATCGCCTTCATCGCCAGGAGCTGCTCCTCCATCAGCGCCCACCGCGTCCGCGGCTCGACGCCATGGTTCCGGAGCTCCTCGACCAGCCAGCCGGCGCCGACGCCGAACAGAAAGCGGCCGGCCGAGATGTGGTCGATCGTTGCGACCTGCTTCGCGAGCGCGATCGGGTCGTGCTGGGGGACGACGCAGATGCCCGTGCCCAGGCGCAGGCGGCTCGTGCAGGCGGCCGCGGCGCCGAGCGCGGTGAACTGATCGAGCAGCCGGGCGTCCTCGCCGGGGCGGTCGCCCTGCAGCAGGTCGCGCCGGCTCACCGGGACGTGGGTGTGCACCGTGAGAAACAGCGATTCGAGCCCGGCCTCCTCGACGAGGGTGGCGAGGTCGGTGATCCTGACGCCCGTGTCGGTGAGCCACACGGCCACGCCAAGTCGCATCGCGCACATATGTGGTCATCCTAGAGGGGATCACCCGTCCGGCGCCGTTGCCCACGTGGCCGCCACGCCGGCGCCGCCGGACACGGCGGTCTGACTAGGTGACGCCCTGGGTGGCGACCGGGCGGACGTCCGAGAGGCGCCGCTCCAGCTTCAGCGCGCCCACGATCCCGACATCGTCGAGCGTGCCGAGCCGCTTGCGCACGAGCTGGGCTGCCGCGCCGTAGCCGTAGGTGTGGGCGGCGCGGAAGTGGAAGACGCCGCTGCGCCAGTCGCCCTCGTGCCACGGGTTCAGCGGCGACATGACCAGGGCGCACTCCTCGGCCTGGACGGCGTCCCGCAGGCGCAGCTCGAGGAAGAGCGTCGACCAGTCCGACGGCTGCGAGGCAACGATCGCGTCCCATTGCTCGACGAGGGCGGCGGGCATGGCGGGGATCGTATCGCCGCGCGCCTACGACGGCGGCACGACGGGTGCGGCCGAGTTGGGGTCGAGCTCGCGCTCGCGCATGAAATGCGCGGCCGTGACCATCCGCAGCCGGGTGACGAGGTGGGTGCGGCGGTCGACCCACAGCCGGAAGAAGGTCGGGCCGCCCGGCTGGACGAGGGTCAGCTGGACGGTGTGGGGGCCGCCGCCCGCGACGTAGACGGCCTCGGCGGTGGGCGCCCAGAAGGGGTCCGGCTGGCGGATCGCCGGCGTGTACGAGCGCTTCCACGTCCCGTTCGCCCGCTCGTCCCACCGGGTCGTGCCGATGATCCGCGAGCGCCGGCCGCCGTGGATGTCGATCGCCAGCCGGTCGGGAGCCTGGACGATGAACGTCGTCGAGACCGACCGTCCCGGCCCCGACGCGAGCACGTTCTCGGCCCGCAGGCTGCGCAGCGCGGCGAAGGTGCGCGCGGCCCGGCGCAGGAGGCCGGGAGCGGGGCGGGCGTCGGCGGCCGGGAGCCGGAGGGTGGCATCGACGCGGGCCGCGCCGGGCCGCGTGACGGCGACGTGCACCCGCCCTGCGACGGGGTCGACCGGGGCCTGGTAGCAGACGCCCTCCACGCCCGGGCACGGGGTGGCCACGTGGCCGTCGACCGCGGCGATCGCGGTCGCCGCCGCGGCACCGGTCTGCGAGAGCAGGGTGAGCCGCAGCAGGCGACCGCCGACCCGCTGGCCGCCGACGGCCAGGTCGGCCGCCTCGGCGGCGGCGGTGGCACCGGTCGCGGCCGGGGCGGCCGCGGCGGGCGGCGACCCCGGCCGGGCCCCGATCGAGACTGCGGCGGTGAGTCGGCCGATCCGCAGCCGGGCCTGACCCTGCGAGAGCGCCGGCAGCAGGCCGGCATAGCTGCCGTCCGGGGCGCGGCGGAGGGTCGCCCTGCCGGCGGCGGTGCGGACGGCGAGCGTTCGGCCGGTCGCGCCCGGCAGGCGGACGTCGAGCGCGTTACGGCCCGCCAGCCCGGGCCACAGCGCGAGCCGCGCGCCCCCGGCGAGCCGCAGGCTGACCGGCCCTCCGGCGGGCGCGGGCGCGCCCGTCCCCACGCCCGGCGTGTTCGCGGGCGGGAGGTCGGTGAGGAGGGCCACGACTGCGAGCACCGCAAGCAGCAGGCCGATCTCGACGGCGCCGAGCGTCCGGATGACGCGGAACGCCGACAGCCGGCGGCGGTTCGCGTAGGCGAGCCCGGAGACGCCGGCGAGCAGCGCCGTCTTGACGACCAGCGCGCGCCCGTAGCCGGTTCCCCACAGCTGCGTGGGGGACGAGACCGCCCAGAGCGACCGGCCGGCGCCGGTGGCGGCGAGGACGGCCACGCTCCCGAGCGCGATCCGGGAGAAGCGGGCCGTGAGCGCCGTGCGCACCCGCGTGCGCTCGCCGTCGGCGAGGCCCCGGGTGGCGTGGGGGGTCACGAGGACGAGCTGGACGAGGCCGCCGATCCAGACGGCCGCCGCTGCCGTGTGGAGCGCGTCGACGGCGACGGCCGGGAGCCCCAGGCCCGGATCGCCGGCGTGGCCCGAGAAGCCCGGCACGATGACCGCCCATGTGCCCAGCCCGGCCGCCGGGACGGCCAGGACGAGCGCGGCGACCCGGCTGCGGCGGGCCACGGCGAAGGCCGCGGCGGTGACGACGCAGAACGCCGCCCCGAGGTCGATCCCGCGCCCGAACTCGCGCCCGAACCGGGTGGCGTCGAGTGCGGACGCGATCGGGCCGTGGTGGTTGAACGCCTGCCAGAACGACACGCCGGCCACCTCGGCGCCCTGGCGGGTGAGCGCGACCCACCCGCCGGCGAGCATGAGCACCGCCGCCCCGAGAAGCAGCGCGTTGGCGCGCGCGCTCTCGCGCAGCTCCGCCATCGCCCGCGGCCGGCCGGACACGGTCGCCAGCACGGGCCGGAACACGGCCACGCGGAAGACGGCGCCTCCCACCAGCAGCATGAGCCCCAGGAAGTACGCGAATCGCGCGCTCACGAAGGGCCAGTCGACGGTCGACGTCTGGCTCGCCGCCGCCTGCGGCGGAGGGCGGTTGCGGCCGACGCCGATCGCGACGACGCCCGAGGTGATGTGGCCGTCGTCCGTCGCCACCACCCGCCAGCGGACGGTGTAGTCGCCGTCGCCGATCCCGCGTCGGAGCGGGACGACGAGCGCGTGGGAATCGCCCGGCTCGACGTGCGGACGGCCGCCGAGCACCGATGAGCCACTGCTGTCGACGACCGCCGTCCCGGCGTCCCGCACGGGGTCGTCGAAGCGCAGCACGATCCGGGCCGGAGCGTGCAGGACGACGCTTCCGGCTGCCGGCCGGCTGCCGAGCAGGCTGGCGTGCGCCAGCGCCGCGGCCGGGAAGGCCGCGGGCACGAGCAGGGCAAGCAGGATTGCGAGCGCGCGCGCACCGCGCATGGGCGGGGTGACCTCCTGGTTCGGTTCATCCGGCATACGGGTGCCGGAGTGGGCCGGTTCAGGCGGCGGACGGCGGTGCGCGGCCCCGGGATGCGCCGGTCGGCGGTCGTCCGGCCGGGGCCGCGATGGGGAGCGGCCGCGGGGGCGGCGTCAGCCCGAGCAGCAGCTCGACCGCGCCCGCCACGGCGGCGCCGAGTTCTGCGAGCGCCCGAGCGAGGGCGCGGTCGGCGCTCCAGATGAGCGCGGCCCCGATCAGCGCGAGGCCGGTGTGAAGCGCGAGCGCGCCCGCCTGGCCGGTGTGCGCCGGGGCGCCGGCGGCGAGCAGGGCGACGTGTGCGCAGCCCTGGGCGGCGAGCATGATCGCGGCGGTCTCGGTCAGGCCGAGCGGCCTGTGGGCGCCGATCGCGGGGCTGCCGTGCAGCGCGCCCGCCGCAGCGCTCCGAGCCCGCCCGGCAGACGCGGCCATACGCACCAGCGCCACCGCGCCGGCGCACGCCGCCGCCAGGGCGGGAAGCGACCAGGCGGGGTCGGCCAGCGCCGCGGCGCCGCCGTGCGCGGCCGTCGCCGATGCGGCGGCGATCCCGGCCAGGGCCAGCCCGCGGGCGAGCGTGTGCGTGCGCATCTGCGGCCGAAGTATGGCAGCCGCCGATATCATGCCGCCCCGTGGAATCCGCCACGCTGGACAGGTTGGCCGAGCTCGCCGTCGGCTTCGGGGCCAATGTTCAGCCCGGCCAGCAGGTGATCGTGATCGCCGCGATCGGCCAGGAGCCGCTCGCCCGGCGGATCGTCGAGCTCGTCTACGGCGCCGGCGCCGTCTTCGTCGACATGGTCTATCGCGACCCCTACGTCCAGCGTGCGCGGCTGCAGCACGGCATCGACGAGACGCTCGGCTACGAGCCGGAGTGGGTCGTCGAGCGGGTGCGCCAGCACGGCGCCAAGCACGGCGCCACGATCGCGCTCAGCGGGCCCGTCGCGCCCGGGCTGCTCGACGGGATCGAGCCTGACCGGATCGGGCGCGACCGGCCGCCGGGGCAGAAGCAGTCGACCGAGAACATGACCGAGGCGCGTAACAACTGGACGATCGTGCCCTGCCCGACGCGGGGCTGGGCGACTCTCGTGCACCCCGACCTGGAGCCGGACGCGGCCCTCGAGCGCCTCTGGGAGCAGATCGAGGTCGTCTGCCGGGTCGACACCGAAGATCCGGTCGCGGCCTGGAAGTCGCGCATGGACGATCTCGCGCGCGCCTGCGAGGCGCTCACCGAGCGCCGCTTCGACATGATCCATCTCGAGGGCCCGGGCACCGACCTGCGCGTGGGGCTCCTGCCCACCTCGACCTGGTGCGGGGGCGGGCTCACCACCGCGTGGGGCCTGCGCCACCAGCCGAACCTGCCGACGGAGGAGGTCTTCACGACTCCCGATCCGGCGCGCGTCGACGGCGTGGTGCGGGCGACGAAGCCGCGCGAGCTCAGCGGCACCATCGTCCGCGACCTCGAGGTGCGCTTCGAGAGCGGCAGGGTGAGGTCGATCGAGGCGGCCGAGAACGGGGCCGTCCTCAAGGCCTACGCCGAGCGTGACGAGGGCGCGGGCCGCCTGGGCGAGCTGGCGCTCGTCGACGGCGAGGGCCGTATCGGGCCGCTCGACACCGTCTTCTACGACACGCTGCTCGACGAGAACGCGGCCAGCCACATCGCCCTCGGGCAGGGGTTCGACTGGGCGGTCGGCGACGACGACCGCGACCGCATCAACCGCAGCGAGATCCACGTCGACTTCATGATCGGCTCCCCCGAGGTCGACGTCACCGGCATCACCGCCTCGGGCGAGCGCGTGCCGGTGCTGCGAAACGGCGCCTGGCAGCTCTAGCCGACAAGCGGGGACAGTCCCCGCAGGCGGGGACTGTCCCCACGAATCTGGTTACGCGGCGCCGGTGCGCATGCGGAAGATCGTGGCGATGACCTCGGCCGGGTCGAGATCGTCGTCGTGGCCGAGGTTGCCGCCGCGCAGGCGCAGCGACGTGTAGGCCATCAGGTCGCGCATCGAGATGACGCCGACCACGTGCCCGTCGCCGTTCACCACCGGCAGGTGGCGGAAACGGCCGTCGACCATCAGCGCCATCGCCTCGGGGATGGTCGTCTCGGGCGCGGCGGTGAGGACGTGGCTCGTCATCCGGTCGCAGACGGGCGTCGTCGGGTCGGTGCCGTCGCTGACGCAGCGCATGAGGTCGCGCTCGGTGATCACCCCGACCAGGTCGCCCGCCTCGTCGACCACCATGGCCGCGCCGACGTCGGCCTCGACCATGCGCCGCGCGGCATCGCCGACCTGGGTGTCGGGCGACACCGTCACCACGTGCGTGGCCATGACGTCCGTGAGCTCCATCTCAGGACGAGTGTACGTGCCCTGCGAGGCTCATGCGAGCAGGAGCGTCGGCGCCTCCAGGTGGCGCTTCACGGTCTGCAAGAGCCGCGCTCCGTCGGCGCCGGAGCAGGCGCGGTGGTCGCAGGAGAGGGTGACCGACATGATCTCGCGGGGCACGACGGCGCCGTCGCGCACGACCGCTCGCTCGACGGTGCTCGACACGGCCAGGATCGTCGACTCCGGCGGGTTGATGATCGCGGAGAACGCCGCCACGTCGAACATCCCCATGTTCGAGACCGTGAACGTGCCGCCCTCGATCTCGGACTGTCGCAGCTTCCCGTCGCGGGCGCGGGTGACCAGATCGCGGATCTCGACGGCGAGCTGCCGCACGCCCTTCGAGTCGGCATCGCGCAGCACCGGCACGATCAGGCCGTCGTCCAGCGCGACCGCGATCCCGATGTTGGCGTGGGCGTGGTAGACGTGGTGCCCGTCGACGTACGAGCGGTGCGCCTGCGGGTGCTGGAGCAGCGCCTGCGCGCACGCCCGCACGATGAGGTCGTTCACGCTCACCTTCTCGCCCGAGTCGGCCAGCGCCTCGTTCAGCTCGGCTCGCAGCTCGAGCGCGCGGGTCATGTCGATCTCGGAGGAGACGTAGAAGTGGGGGACGGACGCCTTGGACTCGGCCATCCGCCTGGCCACCGCCTTCAGCATCGGCGTCAGCTCGCGCACCTCGTCGCCCTCGCCCGGGGGCTGGGGCGTCCCCGGCGCGGCCGGGCCGGCGTTGGCGCCGGACGCGAGCGCGCGCTCGACGTCGGCCTTGACGATGCGGCCGTCCGGGCCGGTGCCCTTGCCCGCCAGCGTGCGCAGGTCGAGCCCGCCCGCGTCGGCCATCCGCCGCGCGATCGGGCTCGCGCGCAGGCCGCCGCCGTCGGCGGGCGCGCCGTTGCTCGGCGCGGCCTCGGTGGCCGTCGCGACCGGCGCCTGTTCCTCCGTCTGCGGCTCGGGCTCGGCGGCCTCGCCCTCCCCGGCAGGCTTCTCCGCGCCGCCGTCGCCGTTCGCGCTGGCCGCGGCCGGTGCGTCGTCCGGCACCTCCTCGCCCTCGGCGCCGATGATCGCGATCGGGGCGCCCAGCGGCGCCGACTCGCCGTCGGCGACGAGGATGCGCAGCATGGTGCCGTCCTCGTAGGCCTGGAAGTCCATCGTGGCCTTGTCGGTCTCGATCTCGGCGATCACGTCGCCCTCGTGGAAGCTCTCGCCCTCGCGCTTCAGCCAGCGGCCGATGGTGCCCTGCTCCATTGTGTCCGAGAGGCGCGGCATCGTGAGCTCTTCAGACATGGCGGAACCTTACAGTCCGCACTCAGCCAGCAAGGAGCGGGCGGCCGCCTCGATCTTGGACTCGAGCGGCAGCGCCGCCAGCTCGAGCGGCTTCGCGTAGGGCATCGGCACCTCGGCCTGGCCGACCCGCTCGACCGGCGCGTCCAGGTCGTCGAAGCACACCCGCTGCAGCCGGGCCGCCAGCTCCGCGCCGACGCCGTAGGTCGACCAGCCCTCCTCGGCGACGAGCACCCGGTTGGTCTTGCGGACGGACTCCGCGACGGTGTCGACGTCGAGGGGCCGCAGCGAGCGCAGGTCGACCACCTCGACCGAGATGCCGTCCTGCGAGAGCCGGTCTGCCACCCGCAGCGCCCGCTGGACGGTGTAGGAGTGGGCGACGAGCGTGAGGTCGGTGCCCTCGCGCGGGATCGCCGCCCGGCCGATCGGGATCGCGCCGTCACCGTCCTCGGGCAGCGGGCCGGTCAGGTTGTAGAGCACCAGGTTCTCGCAGAAGAGCACCGGGTCGTCGTCGCGGATGGCGGTCTTCAGCATCCCGTAGGCGTCGGCCGGCGTGGCGGGCGCGACCACCTTCAGGCCGGGGCAACCGGCGAACCAGGCCTCGAGCGACTGCGAGTGCTGGGCCGTCAGCTGGGCGCCGGCGCCGCCCGGCGTGCGGATCACGAGCGGCACGCCGACCTTGCCGCCGAACATGTACCGGATCTTGGCCGCGTGGTTCACGACCTGGTCCATCGCCACGAGGATGAAGTTGATCGTCATGATCTCGATCACCGGCCGCAGGCCCATCATGGCCGCGCCGATGCCGGCCCCGACGAACCCTTCCTCCGAGATCGGCGTCTCCCGCACGCGCTCCGCGCCGTACTTCGCCCACAGGCCCGCCGTGACCTTGTACGAGCCCTCGAAGCGGCCGATCTCCTCACCCATGAGGAAGACGTCCGGGTCGCGGTCGAGCTCCTCGTCGAGCGCCTGCCGCAGCGCCTCGCGGTAGGTCACGTCTGCCATGTCTGCTCGCCTCCGCGCTCGCCGAACGGGGCTCCCGCCTGCATGCGGGAGAACTGCTCCTCGTGCGCCGGGTCGCCGTAGAGATGCTCGTAGAGGCTGTCGCGGCCCGGCGCGGCGGCGGCGACCGCCTTGTCGATCGCGTCCTTCACCTGGGCCGAGACGTCCTGCCAGATCCCGTCGAGGTCGGCGGCCGACGCGATGCCGCGCTCGCCGAGCAGGAGCCCGTAGCGCGTGATCGGGTCGCGCTCGCGCCACGAGCGCACCTCCTCGGCCGTCCGGTACACCTTGCCGGCGTCGGCGACCGAGTGGCCCCGGTGGCGGTAGGTGATCGTCTCGAGCAGCGACGGCCGCCGCTCTTCGCGCGCCTGCCGCAGCAGGCGGTCGGCCGCCTCGCGCACCGCGAGCACGTCATTCCCGTCCACCTGCTCGCCGTGCATCCGGTACGACGCCGCCCGCTTCCACAGCTCGGGCTCGGCGTTCGACTGGTCGACGGAGGTGCCCATGCCGTACTGGTTGTTGATGACCTGAAAGACGATCGGGAGATCCCAGACGGCCGCCAGGTTGAGCGCCTCGTGGAACGAGCCGGTCGCGACGGCGCCGTCGCCGAACTGGCACAGCACCGCGAAGGGGAGGTCGCGATAGACCATCGCGAGCGCCGTGCCCGTGGCGATGGGCAGGTGCGCCCCGACGATGCCCCAGCCGCCGTAGAAGTGGCGCTCGACGTCGAGCAGGTGCATCGAGCCGCCGCGGCCGCGGGCGACGCCCGACTCCTTGCCGAAGAGCTCGGCCATGACGGCGGCGGCGGGGCTGCCGACGGCGAGCGCGGTGCCGTGGTCGCGGTAGCTGGCGTAGAGGGCGTCGCCGTCGACGAGCGCGTCGATCGAGCCCACCGACGAGGCCTCCTCGCCGATCGCGAGATGGCAGTAGCCGCCAATCCTGGCCCTGGTGTACTGCTCCTCGGTTCGCTCCTCGAACCGGCGGATGAGCGCCATCTGCCGGAAGAGGTCGAGAGCGTGCTCCCGGTCGTCCAGGACCGAAGCCTCGCCCGCCATCTTCGCCATATCCCGAACCTTAGACGCTACGCTCTGCCCCGCGATGGCGACGCCCGTGACGGTTCCCAGCCTCGGCGAGGAGGACGCGCCGGCCGTCCTGATCCGGTTCCTGGTCGAGCCGGGCCAGGCCGTCCACCGCGGCGATCCGCTGTACGAACTCGACACCGACAAGGTCACCCAGGAGGTCGAGGCGGAGGCCGACGGCGTCCTGCTCGAGGTGGTCGGCACGCCGGGCGTCGAGTACCCGCCCGGGGCGACCATCGCCTGGATCGGCGCCGAGGGCGAGACACCGGGCGCGTGAGCGACCCCTTCCGCGTCGCGCATCTCGGCGACCTGGAGCGCATCGGGGCCGGCGGCGGCCTGTACCGGCCGATCCGGCGCCGGCTGGGCGTGCGCGCGTTCGGGATCAACGCCTACACGGCCGAGAGGGCCGGCGATCAGGTCATCGAGGGCCACGACGAGGTGAGCGGCGGTGGCCCCGGCCGCCAGGAGGAGCTCTACATGGTGGTTGCCGGCCACGCCGAGTTCACGGTGGCGGGGCAGACCGTCGACGCGCCGGCGGGCACGATGGTCTTCATCCCCGACCTGACCGCGGAGCGAGTTGTGGTTCGCCGCGGAGCCGGCATACAGGGCGGGCGACTACGACCGTGCCGCCGAGATCGCCTCCGAGGGCCTGGCCGAGTGGCCGCAGCACGCCACCCTGCACTACCAGCTCGCCTGCTACCACGCCCTCGCCGGGCGGTCCGACGAGGCCCTCGAGCACCTGCGGATCGCCGTCGAGAACGAGCCGCAGGCGGCCGGCTGGGCCGCCGACGACTCCGACCTGGACTCCATCCGGGCCGACCCGTCGTTCCCCGCGGCTGAATAACCGCGGCGCACCAAACGGGTCAGACCCCTTTTGGTGCGCCGTGCGCATCACCCGCCAAGAGGGGTCAGACCCCTTCCGGCGGGTCCGCCCGCTTTGGGTCTGCATAACCGGTGCCAGGCACCGGATATTCACGTCCGTTCATCTAGGATGCGCGCGAAAGCGAGCGAGGAGCGAGTCGATGGAGTGTGACGTTGCCGTCCTGGGCGGAGGGCCGGGCGGCTATCCCGCCGCCATCCGGGCGGCACAGCTGGGCGCGAACGTCGTCCTGATCGAGCAGGACCGCGTCGGCGGCACCTGCATCACCGTCGGCTGCATCCCGACGAAGACCTGGGTGCAGACGGCGCACGCGATGAAGGAGGCGCGCGACACCTTCGCCCAGATCGGCGTGCGCGTGTCCGAGCCCGAGCTCGACTTCGGCCAGGCCCAGACGAACAAGCAGGGCATCGTGGACGGCCTGGTGAACGGGATCACCGGCGTCGTCAAGGCGAACGGGATCACGATCGTGAACGGCCGGGGCGCGTTCTCCGGCCCCAACACGATCGCCATCGAGGGCGGGGAGGACGTGACCTTCCGCTCGGCGATCATCGCGACCGGCTCGCATCCGCTGCGCCCGCCGGTCAAGGGCATCGACGGGTCGCGGTGCGTCGACTCCACCGGCCTGCTCGAGATCGGCGAGGTGCCGGGGCGGCTCGTGATCCTGGGCGGCGGCGTGATCGGAGTCGAGTTCGCCTCGATCTTCCGCCACTTCGGCTCCGAGGTGACGATCGTCGAGATGCTCGACCACCTGATCCCGATGGAGGACGCCGACGCGTCGAAGGAGCTCGAGCGGGCGTTCAAGCGCCGCGGCATCACGACCCACCTGGGCGCCAAGGCGACCGAGGTCGCCGAGGGCGACGGCGGGGTCACGCTGCACTACGAGGGCGGCGACGGCAACCGCGGCACGGTCGACGCCGACCTGGTGCTGGTCGCGACCGGCCGGGGCGCGAGCACGGCCGACATCGGCCTCGACAAGGCGGGGGTCGACTTCGACAAGCGCAAGGGCGTCATCGCCGACCGGCACATGCGCACGAACGTCTCCCACATCTACGCGGTCGGCGACGTGGCCGGCGTCTACCAGCTCGCGCACACCTCGTTCCGCGAGGGCGAGATCGCCGCCGAGAACACGCTCGGCCACGAGTCCGAGATGGACTACACGGCCGTGCCGCGGTGCGTCTACACCGATCCGGAGGTGGCCGCCGTCGGCCTGACCGAGGCCCAGGCGCGCGAGCAGCACGGCGACGACACCATCGTCACCGGCCGGTTCCCGTTCTCGGCCTCGGCCCGCGCCCAGATGTACGCCGAGAAGGGCGGCTGGGCGAAGACCATCCACGAGACCCGCTACGGCGAGCTGCTCGGCCTCGTGATCGTCGGCCCCCAGGCCACCGAGCTCGTGAACGCGGGCGTGATCGGCATCGGGGCGGAGTCGACGATCGAGACGGTGGCCGACTCGATCGCGGCCCACCCGACGCTGGCCGAGGCCGTCAAGGAGGCGGCGCTGGTGGCGCTGGGACGGCCGATCCACCTGCCACCGCCGCGCCAGCGGGCGAAGGCCGCCGCCCGGTGAGCGGCAGCGTCGACGCGTCCCGCTACCTGATCCCGACGCTCAAGGACGACCCCGCCGACGCGGAGGCGATCAGTCACAAGCTGCTCGTCCGGGGCGGGTTCGTGCGCCAGGTCGGCGCCGGCCTCTACACCTACCTGCCGCTGGGCTGGAAGGTGCTCCAGAACGCGATGGGGATCATCCGCGAGGAGATGGACACGATCGGGCTCGAGATGCTGATGCCCGTGCTCCAGCCGGCCGAGCTGTGGGAGGCGACCGGCCGCTCGAACGTCGACAACCTCTTCCATCTCGACGACTCGTCCGGCAAGCACTACGTGCTCGCGATGACGCACGAGGAGTGCATCACCTGGCATGCCGCCCGCACGATCCGCTCCTACCGCGAGCTGCCGCAGATCTGGTACCACCAGCAGACGAAGGAGCGCGACGAGCCGCGCCCGCGAGGCGGGATCCTGCGCACGCGCGAGTTCATCATGAAGGACTCCTACAGCTTCGACCGCGATCTGGAGGGGCTGGAGGAGTCATACGCCAAGCACCGCGTCGTCTACCAGCGCATCTTCGAGCGCAGCGGCCTGGAGACGTTCGCGATCGAGGCGGACGTGGGCATGATGGGCGGCCACGGCGGCGAGGAGTTCGTCGCCCCCAGCCCGAACGGCGAGGCCGACCTCGTGCGCTGCTCGAACTGCGACTACGCCGCGAACGTCGAGGTGGCGAAGTCGCGGCCGCGGCCACCGGCGTTTCCCCCGACCCTGGATGCGCCCGAGGAGGTCGAGACGCCGGGCGCGACCACGATCGATGCCCTGGCGGAGTACCTCGGCATCGATCCCGCCGCGACGGCGAAGGCGATGCCGATCGTCGTCGACGGGCAGGTCGTGCTCGCGCTCGTGCGCGGCGACCACCGCCTGCACGAGCTGAAGACCCAGAAGGCGCTCGGCGGGCCGTTCCGGGCGGCCGAGCCGGCCGAGATCCGCGAGACGTTCGGCGCCGACCCGGGCTCGATCGGGCCCGTCGGGACCGGCGTGCGCGTCATCGCCGACGAGACGCTGCGCGACGGCCAGTTCGTCGGCGGCGCCAACCGCACCGGCTGGCACCTGCGCGGCGTGGAGGCGGGGCGGGACTACCAGGCCGAGTTCCACGACCTGCGCGAGGTCGCCGAGGGCGACACCTGCGCGGTCTGCG
This sequence comes from Thermoleophilia bacterium, assembly GCA_025928655.1. Taxonomy (GTDB): domain Bacteria; phylum Actinomycetota; class Thermoleophilia; order Gaiellales; family JAICJC01; genus JAICJC01. Next base: position 13,182 of record JAICJC010000031.1, read on the forward strand.
GCACCGGCACCCTGCACATCGAGCCGGCGATCGAGGTGGGGCATATCTTCAAACTCGGCACCCGCTACACGGTGCCGCTGAACGCGAATTACCTCGACGAGGCCGGCAAGGAGCACCCGATCGTGATGGGCTCTTACGGGATCGGGCCGGCCCGCATCGCGGCCGTCGCCGTCGAGCAGCACCACGACGAGGCCGGCATCGCCTGGCCGGCCACGCTGGCGCCGTTCCACGTTCACATGGTCGTGATCGGCGGCGCGGACGACCCGCAGTTCCCGATCGCACGCGAGATCCAGCGAACGCTCGAGGCCGACGGCCTCTCGGTGCTCTTCGACGACCGGTCCGCGAGCGCGGGGTCGCGGTTCGCCGACGCCGAGCTGATCGGGATGCCCGCCCGGGTCACCGTCGGCAAGCGCACGGCCACCGACGGCACGGCGGACGTGCAGGTGCGCCGCGGGCGCGAGCAGCGCTCCCTCGCGGTGGCCGAGGTCGCGGCGGCCGTTCGGGCCGCGGTCGACGCCGCCTAGATGATTGATTCCACGCCCCTGTGAGTCCTGGGTGGCTGCGAACCAAGCAGCGCAAGGACGCAGGGAGCGTTCATAGCTGGTTCTATGGGCGCGACTGAGGACGCGGCGATGCGCCGGTTCGCAGGCGCAGCCCCACCAGCGACCGGAACCCCCGCCAACAGCCTGACGTCCAGGCGCGCGGGGGCGTGGAATCGATCATCTAGCGCCGGCCCCGCTGGTGGTAGGGGTCGAGCGCCCCGAACGTGTGGCGGAGAGGCGTGGCGAGCTGCGCACGTCCGGAGATGGCCCCGCGAAGGGGGCCGGGGACGAACGACAGAATGACCGCCCGTGCCCGGTCACCGTGGGCCGAGTTCATGGCGAAGGCCTTCTCCGTCGCCCCGGAGGCCGCCTGAACGGCGGGATGCTTCGAGGACGAGCCAAGGGCCTGGTGCGCACCGCTCCGCTCGAACGCGGCGGATCCGCCGCCGGCCCCCGAGCTGGAGGTGCCCCCGCCGAAGTCGACCCGGCTCATGCCGAACGCGAGCGCCCCCAGGACGCACGCCGCCGCGGCGATCGTCGCGAACGAGCGCCCCCAGCTGCGGCGAGGCCGGATTCGCTGCGGGCGAGGCTCCGCGCGGACGCGCAGCATCACGTCGGCCCGGAGCCGCTCGGGTGCCGTCGCCGACGCCTCGCGGCGCAGGCGGGTGGCGATGTTCTCGTGGCCGTTGCTGCTCACGGGGCCGTCTCCCGTTCCGTCCGCAGGGATTCCGCCAGCCGCGCCCGGGCCCGGTGCAGCCGCGACTTGACCGTGCCCGCGGGCAGGTCGAGCGCGATCGCCGCCTCGTCCATCGACATGCCGACCACGTCGCAGGCCACCGCGACCACCCGGAACTCCGGCTCGAGCGCCGCGAGGGCGTCGAGCAGGTCGAGCCGGGCCTCGGCCGGTGTGTCGACGCTGGTGGCGGGCACCTCGTCGACCGGCTCGGCGGTGCGGCCCCGGCGCTCGAGGACGTCGTAGGCCTTGCGCACGACGATCCGGTAGATCCAGGTCGAGAAGCGCGCGTTGAAGCGGAAGCTGCCGAGCCCGCGCCACGCCGACACGAGCCCCTCCTGGACGCAGTCGTACGCGTCCGCATCGGACAGCGTGATGCGGAGCGCGAGCGTGTAGAGCCGGTCCTGGTAGCGCACCACCAGCTCCTCGAATGCGGACTCGTCGCCGTCGGCCGCCCGCCTGGCCAGCACCTCGTCGGACGCGCTCTGCACGCGACCATGGTACGCCCGAGGCGGGGAAAGGCCAGGGAGCGGGAGTGTCAGGACATCCTGCATCGGCCCACTTCAGACGGCCGGGGCAGCCAGACGGTTCCCGGTATACTCGGACGCCTCGGGGCGTGGCGCAGCCTGGTAGCGCACCCGGCTGGGGGCCGGGCGGTCGGAGGTTCAAATCCTCTCGCCCCGACTAGGCGAAATCGCACGACCAATGGCCGTAGTCCTGGCTCCGCCTCATCCACATACCTCGGATGGGGGAGTACGACAAGCGCCATCGCGGATAGGGTGGCGTGGCTCTCTGTTGGGGGAGATGATCGGTGAACGGGGTTCGGGTGAAGCGCGGCGAGCGAGCGCGCCGAGTGCGTGGATTGGGACGGTGGTCGCGGGCGGGCGAGCTGAACTGGCTTGCTGCGATCGTGTCCGATTCGCAGGATGCGATCGTCTCGAAGAGCCTTGACGGGACGATCCTGTCGTGGAATCCGGGTGCCGAGCGGCTGTACGGGTTCAGCGCGAAGGATGCGATCGGGCGTCACATCGCCATCATCGTGCCCGAGGATCGCCAGGACGAGATCGAAACGATTCTCGATCGAATCCGTCGCGGCGACAAGATCGAGGCGCACGAAACGGTGCGCCGGCGCAAAGACGGCGAGCTGGTGCTGGTATCCGTAACGGTCTCTCCCATCTGTGTCCCCGACGGCGGCGTGGTCGCGGCGTCGGTGATCGCCCGTGACGTGACCCGCCGGTTCGAGATAGAGCGGGCGCTGGCCGAGAGCGAGCAGCATCGCCGTTCCATTCTGGCCGGCATGTTGCGGGCCGAGGAGGAGGAGCGAAGCCGGATCGCGACCGCCCTGCACGACGACACCGTGCAGGTGATGACCGCGTCACTGCTTGCGATGGATCGAGCCGCCTTGGTGGCCCGTCGCCACGGCGACACACGGGTCGAGGACGCGCTCGCATATGCCCGAGCGACACTGGAGGAGGCAACAGAACGGACACGCCGGCTGATGTTCGAGCTGCGCCCCGCCGTGCTTCACGAGCACGGCCTCGCCGCCGCCCTGCGCCTGCTGGCCGACCAGACCGCGCGGGAAGTCGGCGCCACCGCGCGCGTCGAAGACCACGCCGGCCGCTACGACACCGTCACGGAAGAACTGCTCTACCGCTCGGCACAGGAGGCCCTGGCAAACGTCCGCCGCCATGCCGGCGCCGACACCATCACCATCGAGTTGAACCGGCGGCCTGGCTGGCTCGAGGTCGCGATCGAGGACGATGGTCGTGGCTTCGACGTCGTCGATGTCCGCAACCGCCCCGACGCCGCCTTCCACTTCGGCCTCGAAACGCTGGTCGAGCGGGTACGCGTTGCCGGCGGCCACGCCCACGTCGCATCGAACCCAGGCAGCGGGACGCGCGTGTCCTTCGCGCTCCCGGTCACAGACGAACCGGCAGCATCACCAGAGTCAACGTCACGGCCGACCGAGGCCCGAGCGCCGCGACGCAGCTAGGCGTCGCTCGTTGGCGGGAGCTTTCTTGGACCCGCGTTGACGGCCCTCTTGTGCGTCCGGGAACCTCTCGTACCCTGGGCTCTTACGGGCTGTAGTACGCGCGTGTCTCGAGGGTGGGAGGGCGATGTCCAGGTCGACCGTAACGATGTTCGTTGCCGTGGTCGCGGCATTTGGGGCGGTGGCACCCACGCCCGCATCCGCGGCGCCGATGGCCGGGCCGCAGAGCGCGCCGATGGCCACGTGGCAGGCCGGGGGCCGGGTGCGGACGCTCGCTGTCGCGAACGGGATCGCCTACCTGGGGGGCTCGTTCACGACGCTGTTTTCGCACGGGACGCGGCGCACCGTCGTTCGCAACCACCTCGCTGCCATCAACGTGTCCACCGGCGCCCCGACCTCCTGGAATCCGAACGTGAACGGCTCGGTGCGGATCATCCGCGTGATCGGAAACCGGGTGTACATCGGTGGAAGCTTCACCTCGGTGGGCGGCCACCGCGTGCGAAACGTCGCTGCTGTCGGCCGGCTGGGCGGCCGCCTGGTGCGTGGGTTCACCGCATCGGCGAACGCTGCGGTCAATGCCCTTGCAGCGTCGAACACGACCCTGTACGTCGGCGGCGCCTTCAGCAGGGTCGACGGTGTCGCCCGCCGCACGCTCGCCGCGGTGTCGCTTGCGACCGGCGCGTTGCGCCCCGCGTTCCGTGCAGGTACCAGCGGGGTCGTGAACACGCTGCTTCGCGATGCCGGGACGGGACGTCTCTACGTCGGCGGCAAGTTCGCGCGCATCGATGGCCTCCCGCGGCCCTTCCTCGGTGCTGTCGGTTCCCGGCGCGGTGCGGCGTTCCGGTGGGCGAACGCGCCGCTCGGGCAGGTGTGGTCGCTCGCGCTGCGGCCGGGCGGGTCGCTCTACGCGGCCGTGGGCGGCCATGAGGGTGGCCAGCTCGACTCCTATGCCCCCGCGACCGGCCGGCGGCGCTGGCACCGGTTCGCCGATGGCGACGTGCAGGTCGTCACGCTGAGCGGCGGCGAGGTGCTGGCCGGCGGCCATTTCCTGAACGTCTGCGGGACGAACGCGGGCGGTGGAAGTCCGTGGGTCTGCGCCGTTCCGGTGCAGCGCGACCGCTTCTTCGCCACGGACATGACCGGCGCCGTCCAGTCGTGGGATCCGGGCGCGAACAGTCTGTACGGTGTCTGGGCGCTGCGCGCCGATCCGCAGCACGTCATCGCCGGCGGCGACTTCACCGTCGTCGACGGAAGCCACCAGGCGCGGTTCGCCGAGTTCCTGCGCTGAGCCCGGGGCCCGCCGCGGCGAGCCGAGGCGGTCCTCGTCAGTACACCCATCCTGACCCCGGAGTCCTCCGCGGACGCCGGATGAGCTCCAGCTTGTATCCCACCTGGACGAGGCTTTTCAACGGCAGCGCCGCCGGGCGATCAGTCACCGCAGTCTGGTACAGCAGCACGTCGCCCTGGACGACGCCGCGCACCGTACGACGTGCACGCTGAGGCAGATATGCCCCTGTCGCCAGCCTCGCCTCAACCTCGTCACCCGACCGAGGACGACGACGAAACACCGGGGACATGCTGCGAATCTACACGATGCAGACGGTCGCTGCTTCCAGAAATCTCCAGCCACGGTAGCGAGCCTTTGAGCGGCTCACCGACCGGCCAGGGGAGAAGCCTGGGGAGAGGTCATCGGTGCGGGCTGACCAGGGATCGGCGGATCAGATACAGGGAGCCGGCGAACGGCACGAAGGCCGCCATGACGGCTAGCACGCGGTCGCGGCGCAGGCACATTGCTGCCGCCGCGATGACGCCCCCCATGAGGCCGAGCGCCAGGCCAACCGATGTGCCCGCCATCCCGATCCCGCTCCATCCGACGCGCTCGGGCGCGACCGCCCCGACCCACAGCCCGGCCGTGCTGACCGTCGCCGCGCCCGCCGCCCACTTTCCAAGCCGACTCGCCGGCAAGACCACCGACCGCAACGTGCCCATACTCGTTCCCCCAGTTACTCGAAGCTGCCCGCCCGGGGCAGAGTCTACCCGCAGGGCTTGCCGGCGCACGCGTGCCCGGACGAGGGCGGGCGCGCCGGCGTCAGCGATGGAACCAGCGGCGCAGCCCCCAGGTCCGGAACGCCGCCAGCGTGTGCCGGTTGGAGCCGACCTGGAAGTTGTAGCCCTTGGGGCTTGTCGAGTCGAAGTAGGCGACGGCGTGGATCACCGGGTGGTGGTGGATCCACTTCGCGCCCGCCAGCATCCAGTTCGGGGTGCGCGGGTCGGCCGCCGGCGAGGCCACCTCGGAGATCATCATGCGCTTGCCGTGGTCGACGGCGAACCGGTACGCGTTCGAGAAGATCGCGCCGAAGGAGCGCCACGTCTTCCCGGGGAAGTTGTAGCCGTCGGTGCCCACCCAGTTCACGTACTTGTTGCCGGGCCAGTACGACCTGGCGATCCCGTCGTGGAAGTCGAACGCCATCGGGCACCACACGATGCGGACGTTCCTCGCGCCGACGGCGCGGAAGATGTTGTGCAGGCGGCGAAACGCCGCGCGCACCTCGGCCGGCGAGCCGATGTAGCGCGGATGCCCGTGGGGCTGGTCGAACTCGTAGAACGGGCGCAGGAACACTCTGCCGTGAAGCGCCTTGAGACCGGCGGCGGCGCGTTGGATGACGGCGTCCTGGCTGCCGCCGGCGATCGCGGCGGCGGTGGTCGTCGGCGCCGCCGACCACGACACGAGCGGGAGGTGCCCACCGCGCAGGTAGTCGCCGATCGATGACCACTGCTTGAACGTCCACGGAACGTAGCGGTGGACGATCGCCAGCCGCCGGCCGACGCGCCCCTGCAGCCCTGCGATGCCGCCCTGCTCGTTCGGGAAGGCGCCCCACAGCGCTCCACGCGCCGGTACGACGGGCGGCTTTGCCGCCTGGGCAAGCTGCGGCGCCGCCGCGGCGAGCACCATCGAGAGCATGGCCATCACGAGCGCACGTCGCATCCAGATCCTCCCCGATCGTTTCGCCGCGGCGGCCGCCTCGTCCATGAGCGAGCCCCTCTACCGCATCGGCGTGCCGGCGCCCATTCTGCAGCGTGTGTGTAAGGACCCCGAAGGCAGTTGGCTAGGGAGTTGTAAAAACCTGGGGCTTCAGCCCATCCGGCGGAACCGCGGCACCCACAGCGTGGCGTGCACCTTGCCGATCGCCTCGGCGCCCGTGTCGAACCTGATGGCGAGCGGCGTGCCGGCCGGGGTGAGGGTGCCCTGGTAGCGGACGTTCGCGAAGTGGTAGGTGTGGCGCTCCCAGGTGCAGGAGTGGCCGGGCGACACGTGCGGCCTGGCGGTCGAACGGAAGATCGACGAGCCGCCCATGAACGGCACGCCCTTCGTGCGCACCGCCTCGTGGATACCGCGCCGGGTGTGCACGATGCGGCCCATGTCGGCACCCGGGCCGAGGCCGATCGCCACGTGGGTGGTGCCGGGGCCGAACGGGTTCGTCGTGGTCTGGCCGAGCTGGACGAGCCGATGCCGGTGCACGCCGAGCTGGGTCAGCCAGTAGGTGGTGAAGGTCGAGTGGGCGAGCGTGGGCCCGGTGCAGGGCTCGCGGAAGATGGACGCCCGAGGCGTGGGCAGGACGTGCGCACGGGAGACGGCCGCCGCCGCCGCGCTCGAGATGAAGCTCCCGCAGCCGGGGTCGTGCACGACGGTGGCCGTCGCGGGCGGCGTCGTGATGTTCCCGAAGAAGGGGACGGTGCCGGTCGCGATCTCGAACGTGGTCGCCGAGAGCGATCCGCCCGCCACCTGGAACGTCCCCCGGCCGCCGGTGATGAGCGAGCAGGCGAGCTGCTCGGCGGAGCCGACGGCGCGGAAGCGCATGTCGATGGCGCTCGGGTCGATGCTCGTCCTGGTTCGCACGTGGGCGCGTGTGAGGTCCGGGCTCGTCGTGAGCGTGAGCCCGTTGAGCGGCGCGTAGCCGTAGATGTGATCCTGCTCCCCCGTCAGATGCCCGTCGCGGGCGGTCGTGCGATCGAGCTGGACGTCGACCTGCGGCGCCACGCCGAACGCCGCGGACTGCGTGAAGACGCTCAGGTACATCTGATAGGTGCGCCCGTTCACCGTGATGTCCTGGGGATCTGCGAAGAGCTCGGTCGAGTCGAGGCTCACGGAGCCGGTCGCGTGCGGCAGGAGCCTGCTCATCCGGCGGGCGAGCGGGCCCGGGAGCGACACCTGCGGCAGCAGCCGCGGCGTGAACGCACGCAGCCGCATGCCGTGTGTGGAGGCCGATGCCTGTGCGCCGGTCGCCGCGAGCGTTGCCATGGCGACGGTCAGCGCCGTCGCCGCCCTGATGAATGTCCGTCGTCGCACCTTCGCTCCCCTCGATCGCTACCTCGAGTGTAGAAGGCGTTGACTTTCGTGCAAGGTTTCCTATCAACCTGTCATCAATACAAGGACGGTCGTCGGCGTGATCCGTGTGCGAACATGTGTTCGCCATGACCTCGCAGGGGCACGCCTACTCCAGATTCACACGGGCGCTCAAGGGCGGCAACGCCCACATCGCCCTCGCCGCGGCGGCCGAGCTCCGGCACGTGAGCCTCGCGGACGCGCTCTCCCTGCTGCTCCTCATCCGCGATGACCGGCCGGTGCTCTACGACAAGGCGGCGGTGCGCTGGTTCGCCAAGTACGCCGCCGACGACCGCTACCTGCTGCTCCGCGACGCCCGCGAGCTGATCGACCTTCTCGACGGGATCGGGCGGCACGATCGCGTCGCCGTCGTCAGGCTCGAGCGGTGGCTGCGCGCGCGCGGCTACGACGACGAGGCCGGGCGCGTCGCGTGACGCGCGCCGGCCGGATGGGTACCCTCTCGCGCGGGGGAGGCCGTGGACGGGCCTCCGGCAGGAAGGAGACACTCATGCACCGAGGGCTGCTCGCGCTGGCCCTGACCGTGCTCGCCGCCGTCGTCGCGGGCCCCGCGGATCCGGCCCAGGCGGCGATCTCGTGCCGGATCACCACCCAGACCACCCCGACGGCGTCGGGGACGACGCATGTCTCGTGGACGTGGGCGGTCAGCTGCACCGGCGTCACCGGGAAGTACGCCGTGTACACGAGCGCGACGAACACCACGGCAGGCAGGTCGTACGGCAAGACGGGGGCCGGCAGCCCCTACTCGGCCGCGACGAGCGGCGCCACCGAGACCAGGACGATCGCGGCCTGCAAGCCGACCGACCGCTGGATCGACAAGGTGGCCGTGCGCACCACCAGCGGCAAGCTGCTCGCCGGGCCCACGACGAGCGCGTCGGTATCGATCTGCGCGCCGCCGTCCCCGCCGCCGCCCAGCGGCCCCTCCGTGCCGGCGAGCCTCACGCCGACCGTCGCGGGCGACACCGAGATCGACCTCTCCTGGAGCGCGTCCACCGACGACGCCGGCACGATCCAGGGCTACGGCGTCTACCGGGACGGCGGCCGGATCGCCCAGGTGACGGCCGGGACGACGCCCGCCGACACCGGGCTCGACCCGGGGACGACCCACTCCTATCAGGTGGACGCCTACGACGGCACCCGCACGAGCGCGCTCTCGCCCCGCGTGACGGCGACGACGACGGGCGGGAGCGGTGGGTCGTTCCAGCCGATCACGCACGTGATGGTGCTCTTCGACGAGAACCGCACCCAGGCGCAGGTGACCGTCCCGGGCTCGGCGATGTACATGCCGTTCCTGACGTCGCTCGGCGCCACCTACGCCCACACGACGAGCTACACGGCGATCCAGCATCCGAGCCTGCCCAACTACTTCGCGGTGACGAGCGGCTCGACCCAGGGCGTGTCGAACGACTGCGGCACCACCACGGCGATCTGCTCGACGGGTGCCGACGACATCTTCCACCAGCTCGAGGTGAGCGGCGGGACGTGGGAGGAGTGGGCCGAGTCCGAGCCGGCCAACTGCGCCACCGCCAACAGCGGCCTCTACGTCGTCCACCACGCGATCCCGCCGTTCTACACGGATCTCACCACTTGCGCGACCCAGGACTTCCCCCTCGACGTCGCCGCGGTGCCGCCGATCCGCGCGAGCTACACGTTCATCACGCCGAACAACGATCACAACGCGCACGGCTCGACCGGCTCCAACGGCGCCCCGGCCGTCGCCGACGACTGGCTGCGGACGCTGATGAGCCAGCTCATGGCCCAGCCCGCCTACACGGACGGCTCGACGCTCGTGATCCTCACCTGGGACGATGGCGTCGGCGCCAACCAGACGGTCAACACGGTGCTCGTCAACCCGCGCTTCGGGGTATCACCCTCACTGGCGCCTACAACCACTACTCGACGCTGCGGCTGAGCGAGGAGCTGCTCCACCTGCCGCTCCTGGGGGCCGCTGCGACCGCCAACGACATGATGGCCGAGCTCGGGCTGCAGTGAAACGCGGCCGCCCCGGGGGCGGGCCGGGAGGAGGGCCGGACCGGCATGGCAGTTCGCCGGGCGACGATCGCCGGGATTCCGGGATACGCGCGGATCGAAGGCTCGGGCCCGCCGCTCGTGCTCGTCCACGGGCTGGCGGTCTCGAGCCGGTACTTCGCGCCGCTCATCCGCGAGCTCGCGCGCACGCGCACCGTGGTCGCGCCCGACCTGCCCGGATACGGGCGCAGCGCGACGCCGCCGCGGCCGCTCGACATCCCCGAGCTCGCGGACGCGCTCGACGCGTGGCTCGAGCTGACCGGCGTCGCGCCGGTGCCGCTGGTCGCGAACTCCCTCGGCTGCCAGGTGGCGGTCGACCTGGCCCTGCGCCGCCCGGAGCGGGTCACCCGGCTCGTCCTCATGGGTCCGACGATGGACCCGTCCGCGCCGACGATCCTGCGCCAGGCGGTCAGGCTCGCGCTCGACACCCTGCGGGAGCCCCCGGGACTCTGGCTCGCGGAGACGATCGACTACCTGCGGATGGGGCCGCGGCGCACGATCGCGACGGCGCGGCTGGCGCTGGCCGACCCGTTCGCGGAGAAGGCGAGCCGGCTTCCGCACCCCGCGCTCGTGGTCAGGAGCGGCCGCGACGCGATCGTCTCGCAGGAGTGGGCCGAGCGCGTCGCGCGGCTGCTACCCGACGGGCGCCTGGCGGTGATCCCGGGGGAGCCGCACGCGGCGCACTGGTCCGCGGCGGAGGAGGTCGCGCGGGTCGTCGAGGAATTCCTCTAGCGCCGCGGTGAACGCCCGCGGCCGCTCGAACATGGGCACGTGGCCGGTGCGGGGGAGGAGCACGAGGCAGGTCTGGGGGATCGCCCGCTGCCATTCGCCCGCGAGTGCCGCCGGGACGAGCGGGTCGCGCTCCCCCCACACGAGCAACGTCGGCACGCGCACCTCTCGGGCCCGCTCGCGCACGTCCGCGCGCACGGCGTAGAGGGCGCCCCGCAGGAGCGACGCCGGGCCGGCGCGGAGCACGTCGGTGCCGAGCCGGCTCGCGAACCGCGGCCGGCTCGTCGCAAGCGCCGTCAGGAGCGGGAGGGCATACCCGGCCGGCCCGCGGCCGGCCGGGACTCCGACGGGTGAGACGAGGACGAGCGCCTCGACGGCCTCGGGGCGAGTCGCAGCCAGGCTCGTGGCCGCCGCGCCGCCGAGCGAATGGCCCACGAGGCACCCGGGCGGGAGGCCCGCGGCCTCCAGCCAGCGCGCGACCCAGTCCGCCGTCCCGTCCGGGCGCAGCGCCGCCCCGAACCGGGGGATGTCCACCATGTGGCATTCGTGCCGCCGCGCCAGGTCAGGCAGCGCCGGCTCCCACCAGCGCCACGATCCGGCCAGGCCGTGGACGAGGATGAGCGGCGGCCCTTCGCCCGCGGCATGCCAGTGCACGAGCCGGCCGCCGACGCGCGCGCTGCAACACCGAGCCGATACGCGAGAGCCCCGCCTCAGCGGCCCTCGTCCCCTCCGCCGCGGCCCTCCTTCGCGGCCTCGATCGCGCGCTCGGACTCCTCGCGGCGGGTGTCCTGCTCGAACTCGGGCATCGGCTCGTCCTGGGGCCGGCGCTGGTCGTAATGCTCGCGGATGTGCTCGTCCTTCCCGCTCTTCGGCCGGTCGGCCATCGAGCCGCCTTCGTCGGGCATTGTGCCTCCTCGTGGCTTGGTGGTTCAGTGCCCGGGCGATACCCTGCGCGGCCGCCCGCCGAACTGCGCGGCCCCGTCCGCGGTAGCGTGCGGCGGATGATCCCGGCCGAGACGTTCGGGCCGCTGCGCTCGGCCACATACAGGCAGTTCTTCATCGGCCAGCTGACGTCGGCGTTCGGCGACGGGATGGTGACCGTGGCGCTCGCCTTCGCCGTGCTGGACGTCACCGGGTCGACGGCGGCCCTGGGATGGGTGCTGGCAACCCGGTCGGGAGTCACGATCGCCGCGCTGCTCCTGGGCGGCGTGGTCGCCGACCGCTTCTCCCAGCGCCCCGTGATGGTCGCCGCGGACGTGCTCCGGTTCGCCAGCCAGGGGGTGCTCGCGGCCCTGCTCTTCACCGGCAGCGCACACCTGTGGCAGATCCTCGTCCTGTACGCGATCCACGGCGGGTGCAGCGGCTTCTTCTATCCGGCCGTCACCGGCCTCGCGCCCCAGCTCGTGCCGCGATCACAGCTGCAGCAGGCCAACGCGCTGCGGTGGGCCGCCGACGCCGCGGGCGGCGTGGTCGGGCCGGCGGCAGCAGGTGTGGTGCTCGCGGCGGCGTCGCCGGCGTGGGCGATCGCCGGCGACAGCGTGACCTTCGCCGTGAGCGCGGTGGCGCTCGCCCTGCTGTCCCTTCCGCCGACGATCCGTCCCGACGAGGCGCCGCTGCTGCGCCAGCTCGTGGAGGGATGGCAGGCGTTCTCGTCCCGTTCGTGGCTCTGGATCGCGAACATCCAGGCCGCCGCGACGAACGCGCTCCTCGGTGCCCCCTTCTTCGTCGCCGGCCCGGTGATCGCGCGCGAGCACCTGGGCGGCGCCGCCCAATGGGGTCTGATCATCGCGGCGGGCGGCGTGGGGGAGTTGGCGGGCGGCGTGGCCGCGCTGCGGCTCCGGCCGCGCCGGCCGATGTTCGTCGCCGCGCTCCTCTTCGCCGGATTCGCCATCCCCGGCGCGCTGCTGGCCCTTGCGCTCCCGGCCTGGCTCGTCGCGGCCGCCTATCTGGCCGCGTCGGCCGGCGGGATCGCCGGGAACGTCTACTGGGAGACGACGATTCAGGCGCGCGTGCCGGCCGAGCTCCTCTCCCGGGTAACGGCCTACGACTGGTTCTCGTCGCTCGTCGCGCAGCCGGCCGGCTTCGCCGTGGCCGGCATCCTGGTCGCGGACGCCGGCGCGACCCGGGGGCTCGCCATCATGATCGCCGCCGGCGCGGCCGTCTGCTTCGTCATCCCCTTCCTGGCGCCCGTGCGCCGGCTCGAGGCTCTCCCGGGAGGCGCCGCCGGTCTGCGACCATGACACGCATGGCCGGAGTCGTCCGCCTCCTCACGGTCGCCGACCTGCACGAGCGGGCCGACCCGCATGAGCTCGCGGTGAGCGCCCGCCACGAAGCCGTGCTCGACGACGGCCGCCATGTGGTGCTGCTGGACGACCGCGGCTGGACCGAGGGCCTGAGGGGCGCCGGCCCGGACGCCGACATCTGGCAGGGCCTGTCGGAACGTCACATCGCCGAGACGGCGCGCGTCGTCGTGGGGCCGGACGAGCCGTTCGGCGGGCGCACCCAGCGCGACATGGAGGAGAGCCACTGGGCCTGGCTGGCCGCCAAGCTGGGCGCGGACGGCGTCGCCGTAGAGGCCGCGGAGCTTCGGCGCCTCCCTCACGACGTGGTTCTCGGCGACCGCTTGCGGGCGCGCCTGGGGGGCACCGGCCTCATCGGTCCGGCGTAGCGATCTCCACCTGGATGGGGAGGCGGGGAGCCGCCGGATTTGCCGATAATTGAGAAGATGTCCCAGGACTCCGACACCGGCCCGGTGCTCGCATTCGAGCTCCAGGCGCGCTACGCGCCCGGCGAGACGTGGATCACGCTCGACGTGTGCAGCTCGCGTATGGTCGCGGTCGAGGAGGCCCTGTTCCACCGCGACGCCTGGGGCCGGGCGCCGGCCGAGGTGCGCGTTCTCGCTGTCCACGGCGGACGGCGGGCCGCATGAACCGGCGCCGGCACGTGCGGGTCGAGTGCGACTGGGCCGTCACCGCGGTCGGGATCGAGCTGACGGGTCGCGAGACGCGGTTCGACGCCAGGGTCCGCAACGCCTCGACGAGCGGCCTCTTCCTCGAGGCCGAGGTGGCGGCGAACCTCGCGGTCGACAAGCCGCTTCGGATCGTCCTGCCCGGCGGCGTGGGTGAGGTCGAGGCGGTCGTGCGCCGCTTCCTCGAGCACGGCGGCGACGGGTCGAACACCACCCGGTGGGGCGTCGAGTTCACCGAGCTCGACCTCGCGCAGCGCGCCCACCTGGCCCGGCTGATCTTCACGGCGGCGCGCCAGGCCGCCGACACCGAGGACGCGCGGGCCGCATAGGCGCCTCCCGCCCGCGCCGGCCGGCGGAGAATCAGGCGCCGAGGGCCCTTCCTGCAGCGACGCCGAGCGAGAGGGCGACGAGCCCGGCGACGACCGAGAGCACGGGAAGCGCGACGCCCGTCGCGTACCGGCCGGTGTCGAGCGCGTGGTACATCTGGGCCACGAGCGTCGAGAAGGTCGTGAAGGCGGCCAGGAACCCGACGCCCAGGACGATTCGCATCCGCCCGCCGGGGTGGACGCCCATGACGAGCCCGAGCAGCAGCGACCCCCCGACATTCACCGCCAGCGTCACGTACACCTGGTGGTGCGGCTCGAGACGGTCACCCGCGTAGTAGTCGAGGGCGTACCGCGCGAACGCGCCCGCGCCGCCGGCAAGTGCGACCGCCAATCCCGTGGGCATATCCGGCTCCCATCGTCCCAGGAGCCATCAGCCGGATCGGCGGTTCATGGCGAGCTCCATCGCCGCGCGCAGTCTATCCACCCCTGCTCCAGCGCAGGCCGGCTCGCGAGCGACCAGCCCATCGTGGTCGGGCCGACGGGGCGTGGCGGCGGCCCGCCTCGCGGCGACCGGCGCCGTTAGGTCCGCCTTAGGCTATGCTCGGGCCGTGAGCTTGAGGGTCATCCAGAGCCGCAACCGGTGGCTCGTGATCGGGGTGCTGGTGACGTTCCTCGTCGCGGTCTTCGTCGCCCAGGCGGCCGCGGGCGGGGTGAACGACCCGACCGACCCCACCACGCGGATGAGCCACAGCGCGGTCATCTTCGACAGCGCGCTGCTGGTCTTCCGCGAGGGGCTGGAGGCGATCCTGGTGCTGGCGGCCTTCACGGCCAGCTTCATGGGCTCGAACCAGCCGCTGCGGCGGCCGGTCGGCGCCGGTGCCACGCTGGGGATCGCCGCCACGGTGGTCACATGGTTCGTCGTCGTGGCGGCCATCGGGCGGCTCGGGCTGGGCGCCCTGCAGCTGCAGGCCGCGACCGGCCTGGCCGCGCTGCTCGTGCTGATGATCGTCCTGAACTGGTTCTTCCACCGCGTCTACTGGACGGGCTGGATCTCGAGCCACAACCGCGCCCGCAAGCGGCTCATGAGCGGGACGGGCCCGAACGCGCGACGCAACCTGATGCTCGGCCTGGCCGGGCTCGGCTTTGCGAGCGTCTACCGCGAGGGCTTCGAGGTGGTGCTCTTCCTGCAGTCGCTGCGCCTGCGCTACGGCACCGCCACGGTGCTCGAGGGCGTCGCCATCGCCGCGGTGCTGATCGCCGCGGTGGGAGCGCTCACCTTCATCGCCCATCACCGCATCCCGTACAAGCGGATGCTGGTCTCGACCGGCGTCCTGATCGGGATCGTGTTCGTCGGGATGGTGGGGGAGACGGTGCAGGAGTGGCAGCTGGCCGGCTGGCTCCCGACGACCGCGGTCGGCATCCACATCCCGGGCTGGGTCGGCACCTGGCTCGCAACCTTCCCCACCGCGGAGGGCCTGATCCTCCAGGGGCTCGCGCTCGCCTTCGTCGTCGGCTCGTACCTGATCGCCGAAGAGCTGCGCTACCGGCGGCCGGCGCGCCGGGGTGCCCGCACGGCGAGGCGGCTCGACTCCCCGCCGGACGCCGCGAGCGCGGCCTAGCCTCCCGTCCGCGCGCCACCGGAGCGGCGATGCGGCGGCATGGTGCCGCGGGCGCCGTTCGCGCCCACTCGGCACCCCCCGAGGGGTCACGCCCGAAGGACACCGGCGGAACGACGCCCGCGACGGTTCAAGTCTCCCCCGAATGTCGCCACATGGCAATATTTGGCAGGCAATTTTTCAGCGACAACCGGCCGGTGCCGCGGCCTCCACGCGACACCGACCGGTCCCGGCCGAGAGGCCCGTGGAGCGGTGCGGGCCCACACCGGCGACGGCCTCCGCGAACTTCCGGCCCGAACCTCGGCCCGACCCAGTAGGCCGCACCCTCCCTGGCCCGGCCGGAACATGAGAGCGTCCTCGTCGGATGCCCGTCCCGCTCGCTACCTCTCAGCCTCGCACGTGACCGTACATGTTCCGCACGGGCTGTCCAGGCATGGTATGAACCGTCTTTACACAATACTTGCGAACGGTCGAGCGGCCCATTGGGCCTCGGAGCGCCAGGCGCCGCGATCGTCAGCCAGCCGGTGTCCGATGCCGGCGCTACGATCGTGGGGCAGCATCCGGAGGGTGGCGTCAAGACTGATGAGGAGGCTCGAGGATGCGACGCTTCGGATTGATCGCCGTCACCGTGGTGGCGGCCCTGACGCAGGCGACGACCGGCTCCGCCGCGGTCATGCTGAAACACAACGGGTCGCATTTCTACTCCCGGACGATCCCGAAGCCGTGCTTCGCGCGCCCGATGGGGCCGAAATTCCCCCGGCGGTTGGCGATGGGCTGCAACTGTCCGCGCGGCCACGTCGTGCCGAAGGCCCCGTCGACGACCTACCGCTTCGCGATCCCGGCCGGGACGCACTTCACCTTCCAGGTCGCATGGGGCGGGAACCACAAGCCGCGGGTGACGACGAGCCAGGCCGGCCCGTGGTCGTACATCAAGGTGCGGGGCCCGCGCCACTGCGCCGTCCTGAGCCAGGTGGTCTCGGTGACGGCGGCGCCCGGCTGAGCCCGGCGCGGCCTCGGGGGGCAGGGGCCGCCCGGGTAGAATCTGGCCTTAGTGTTGAGGCCGATTGCCAACGTGCTGACCGCGGTGCGGCTCGCGGCCGTGATCCCGTTCGCCGTGCTGCTCGCCGCTGCCGGGCACGATCCCAGCTGGCCGGCGGCGCTCATCTTCGCCGCGGCCTCGCTGACCGATTTTCTCGACGGGTACCTGGCCCGCCACACCGACCGCCCGTCCCGTTTCGGCCGCATCGCCGACCCGCTGGCCGACCGGCTCCTGATCAACATGGCGCTCGTGCTGCTCTGGTACGAGGGCCGGCTGCCCTGGTGGCTGGCGCTGCCGGTGCTCCTGCGCGACGTCTGGCTCATGCTGCTCTTCCGCCTCCGGCACATGGGCTCGCGCGTGGCCGTCAACATGACCGGGAAGACCGCGACGGCCGTGATCATGGTGTCGCTGGCCCTGCTCATGGTCACCACGGCGCCGTGGCCGCAGGTGCTCTTCGGCGCTGGCCTCGTGCTCTCGCTCGCGGCCGGCGCGCGCTACACGCGCAAGGTGAGTGAGGCGTAGATGAAGGCGGTCGTGATGGCGGGCGGCGAGGGCACCCGCCTGCGCCCGCTGACGTCGAACCAGCCCAAGCCGATGGTGCCCGTGGCCGGGAAGCCCTGCATGCAGCACATCATCGAGCTCCTGCGCCGGCACGGGATGACGGACATCGTCGTCACCGTTGCGTACCTGCCGCAGGTGATCCGCGGGTACTTCGACGACGGCGAGGCGCTCGGCGTCGAGCTGCACTATTCGGTCGAGGAGCGGCCGCTGGGCACCGCGGGCAGCGTCAAGAACGCGGAGGAGCTGCTCGACGAGACGTTCCTCGTCATCTCCGGCGACGCGCTATGCGACTTCGACCTCGACGAGGTGATCGCGGCGCACCGGTCAACCGGCGCCGCCGCCACCCTGGCGCTCAAGGCGGTGGACAACCCGCTCGAGTTCGGCGTCGTCATCACGGACTCCGACGGGCGGGTGGAGCGGTTCCTGGAGAAGCCGTCCTGGGGCCAGGTGTTCTCGGACACGATCAACACCGGTGTCTACGTGGTCGAGCCCGAGGTGCTGCGGGCGGTGCCGGCCGGCATGCCCTACGACTTCTCGAAGCAGCTCTTCCCCGACCTGCTGGAGCGGGGCAAGCCGATCTTCGGCCACGTCGCGACCGGCTACTGGCAGGACATCGGCAACCTCGACCAGTACCGGCAGGCGAACTTCGACGCCCTCGACGGGAGCGTCGAGCTCGAGCTCTCCGGCATCCGGCTGCGCGACAACGTCCTCCTGGGGGAGGGCGTCCAGCTGCCCGACCTGGAGCAGATCGAGGGGCCCGCCTTCATCGGCAACTTCTGCCAGGTCGACGCCGGCGCCCGCATCGGCCCGTACACGGTGCTCGGCCCGAACGTCGTGGTCAAGGAGGGCGCGACGGTCGTGCGCAGCATTGTCGACTCGGGCAGCTACGTCGGCCGCAGCGCCCGGGTCGAGGGCACGCTCCTCGGCAAGGGCGTCGACGTCCGCCCGCATGCCGTGCTGAACGACGGCGTCGCCGTCGGGGACGAGTGCTCGATCGGAGCGGAGGCGGTGCTCGCGCCGGGCGTCAAGGTGTACCCGTTCAAGACGATCGAGGCCGGCGCGGCCATCAACGCGAACCTGGTGTGGGAGTCGCGTGGGATCACCACGCTGTTCGGCCGTGACGGCGTCACCGGGCTCGTGAACGTCGACGTCACCTCCGAGGCCGCCTCCCGCCTCGGCGTCGCCTACGGCACGACGCTGTCGCGCGCCGACACGGTCGTCTGCAGCCGCGACGCCCACGCCTCCTCGCGGATGGTGAAGCGGGCGATCATCGCCGGGCTGGTCTCGACCGGCGTGAACGTGGCCGACCTGCGGGTGGCGCCGCCGACCGTGAACCGGCACGAGCTGAAGGTGGGGGAGCGGGCCGGCGGCCTGCACGTGCGCGTCTCCGCGGACGACCCCGACGTCATCCAGGTGAGCTTCTTCGCGCCGCCCGGGATCCTGGTGGCGGGCCCGGCCCTGAAGGCGATCGAGCAGTCGTTCTCGCGCCAGGAGTTCCGCCGGGTGAGCCCGGCCGAGATCGGCGACATCACCTACCCCGCCCGGGCGACCGAGATGTACGTGCAGGAGCTCCTGACCAAGCTCGACCGGGATGCGATCCGGGGGCGCGCGTTCCGCGTCGTCCTGAACTACGGCTACTCGGCGGCGTCGTACGTGCTGCCGACGCTGATCGGCGAGCTCGGCGTCGAGATGGTCGCGCTGAACGCCTTCGTCGACTCGTCCCGCGTGCCGCGCCCGGTCGACACGGCCGGGGCGCTCGAGCAGACGGCCGGCCTCGTCAAGGCCGTCGGCGCCGACATGGGCATCCTGATCGACAGCGCGGCCGAGCGGCTGTGGCTGGTCGACGAGCAGAGCCGGCCGATCTCGCCCGAGACGGCGCTGCTCCTGTTCGTGCGCGAGCTGGCGGCCACGAACGGCGGCGGCCGGGTGCTCGTGCCGATCAACGAGTCGCGCATGGTGGAGCAGATCGCGGACGGCCACAGCCTGCACGTCGAGCGCACGAAGGCCTCGCTGGGCGACCTGCTGGCGGCGGCGACCGCCGGCGACGTCGTCTTCGCGGGCGCGTCCGGCGGCGGGTACGTGTTCCCCGAGTTCCTGCCCGCCTACGACGCCGTGATGTCGCTCGGGAAGCTGCTCGAGCTCGTCGCCCACTCGGGCCGGGAGCTCTCCGCCCTGGTCGAGGACCTGCCCCGCAGCACGCTCGTGCACGTCCGCGAGCCCTGCCCGTGGTCGGCCAAGGGCCTTGCCATGCGCCAGCTGATCGAGGCGGTCAAGGGCATGCAGGTCGACCACATGGACGGCATCAAGGTGTTCGAGCCGGAGGGCTGGGTGCAGGTGCTGCCCGACCCCGACGAGCCGGTCCTCCACGTCTACGCCGAGGGCGAATCGCTGGAGGATTCCCACCGTCTGGAGGAGAAGTACCGGGCGCTGCTCGACGGGTTCGTCTCCGCGACTGCCTGACCCGGGCGGCCGAACCCTCAACCAGAGCTTGAGGAAATGGGCCGGGCTGGGTAGACTTCCCCCTCGGTCAGAAACGACGGAACGGATGCTGCCAATGGACGTGCTGCCCGACTTCACCACGATCTCCGACGACGAGCTCAAGGCGCTGATCGAGCGCTACGTGCGCGAGGAGGAGGAGGTGTCGTACCGGCGCCGCCTGCTGCAC
>JAICJC010000114.1 GCA_025928655.1 Thermoleophilia bacterium
CCCATCTCAACCAGTTGCGGCCCCCACCCGCCCCGCCTGAGGCCGGGGAGCTACGCCTGGCCGGAGCTGCGCCGCCGCCTGGAGGCCCACTACGCCCAGGGCGCGCCGCCCCTCGACCCCACAAACCACCACGCCTGCCCCGCGTGCACCGCCCACGCCCCCAGCCGCCGCACCCTGCAGCGCTGGCACGCCGAACACCGCTGGCTCAGCCGGCCTCCCTAGGACGCGCGGGGGAGGGCGAAGCCCTCGCCGGGACGCTTGGCCGCGTACATGGCGGCGTCGGCCGCCCGGAAGAGCGCCTCGGGCGTCGTCCCGTCCGCCGGGCACACGGAGACGCCGAAGCTGGCGCCGAGCCCGGCCATGTTGCCGGTGAAGGCGGCCGCCATCGCCGTCGAGACGCGCCCGGCCACGCCCGCGGCGTCGTCGGCCGACGTTTCGGGCAGGATGAGCGCGAACTCGTCGCCGCCGATGCGGTAGGCGGCGTCCGCGCGCCGGAGGCCGCTGCGCAGGATGGTGCCGATCTGCTCCAGCGCGGCGTCGCCGGCGGCGTGCCCATGGGTGTCGTTGAGCGCCTTGAAGCCGTTCAGGTCGCACAGGACGAGCGACATCGGGCTGCCGTAGCGGGTCGCGCGAGCCGACTCGAGCTCGAGCCGGTCGCTGAAGGCGCGCCGGTTGTAGAGCCGGGTGAGCGGGTCGTGCTCGGCCAGGAACTGCATCTCCTCGTACTGGGCCGCGGTGTCGAGCGCCGTCGTCGCCTGGTTCGCGAACACGCGCAGGGCCTGCAGCTTGGCGTCGGACGGGATCAGTCGATCGACCGGGTCGTCCGCCCAGATCACCCCCATGAGCCCGCCGCTGCGGCTCCAGAGCGGCACGATCAGCCAGTGGTTGCGCCACGCCTCCGGGCCGGTGCCGTTGACCTGGGAGTGGTAGGTGTCGTGCTCGGGGGGGAGCACCCGCATCGCCTTGTCGTGCTCGAGCAGGTAACAGCCCTCGATCTCGAACTCCGGCTGGAACAGCAGTTCGAGCTCGGCCCGGCTCATCGGCACCGCCACGGCGGCGTCGGACATCGCCCACCCGTGCGCCGCGCGGGCGCGCAGGAGGCCGGTATCCGGCTCGGGCAGGTCGATGCACACGCTCTCGAACTCGAGCGCGGTGTGGATCGCGCCGCACACCGACTCCAGGATCGCGTCGATCGAGAAGGTCTCGGTCAGCCGCGACGAGACGGCCAGAAGCTGCTCGAGCGCGGCCCGGTGGCGGGCGGCGGCCGCCGCCTCCTGCGCGCTCTGCACCGCGATCGCCGCGTGGTCGGCCATCGCGACCAGCACCTCGAGCTCCTCGCTCCGGGGCGTCATGCCCGACTCGGGCTCGTCGACCGACAGGATGCCGATCAGGTGGCCGTCGGAGTGGCGCAGCGGCACGAACAGCGCGTCCTCGGGGTGCCAGGCGTCGTCCTCGTCGCGGCCGTCGGTGTCGGGGACGTACGACCCGGGCGCGTAGGTGGCCCAGTCGAACTCGCCGTGCGGGATCAGGAAGGCGCCGTCACACGCGAACCGCTCGTCGAGGAGCGGCTCCCACATCGCGGCGGGGCGGGTGTCGCTCATCAGCAGCCCCCGGGGCTCGTCGCCGCCGTGGACGGTGGTGACGACGAAGTCGTTCCAGGCCGGCCGGTAGAGGTGCACGGCCACGGTGGCGTAGCCGAGCGAGGTCGAGATCGCGCGGGCGATGGCGGCGAGGAGGTCGTCGAGCTCGTCCTCTCCGCGGACCAGGCGGGTGACTTCGAGGAAGCCTCGCAGACGGGATAGCTGCTGCAGGTGTGGGGTAGGCATATGCGACGCAGGCAGGGACTCGGGGGTGTGTCCCGACCCCAGTGTGGCGGCCGTGCGCACACCCGTAAAGCCTCATTCGGGGGAGACGGCGGCGGTCTTACGCGGCGACGCGGACGCGCTCGCCGGAGCGTTTGGCGGCGTACATGGCCGCGTCGGCGGCCTGTAGGAGGGCCTCCGGGTCGTGCGCCCGGCCGCCGAACACGGCGACGCCGAAGCTGGCGGTGACGGGGTGGCCTTCGGCGGCGCACGCCTGCTCGAGGTGGGCGGCGATGCGCCGCACCGCGGTGTCGGCCGCCTCCTGGTCGAGCTCGGGCAGGATGAGCGCGAACTCGTCCCCGCCGATCCGGAACGCGGCGTCGGCCGCCCGCAGCAGGTGGCCGAGCAGGTCGGCGACCCGGGTCAGGGCGGCGTCGCCGGCGAGGTGGCCGTGGAGGTCGTTGATGCCCTTGAAGCCGTCGACGTCGAGCACCACGAGCGCGAACGGGGTGCCGTAGCGGCGGGAGCGCGACGCCTCCACCCGCAGCCGGTGGTTGAACGCGCGCCGGTTGTAGAGCCGGGTGAGCGGGTCGTGCTCGGCCAGGAACCGCATCTCGTCGAAGCGCGAGGCCGAGTCGAGCGCCGCGGTGGCCTGGTTCGCGAACACGCGCAGGGCCTGGAGCAGCTCGGTCGACGGCAGCAGCCGGCTGCGGGGGTCGTCGGCCCAGATCAGGCCGATCACCTCGCCGTCGCGGTCGTGCATCGGTACGGTCAGCCAGTGCCGGTCCCACGCGTGCGGCCCGCGCCCGTTCATCTCGGAGCGGCGCATCCGCAGCGCCTCCGGCAGCCGCGCCGTCGCCTCCTCGAGCGAGAGCAGGTAGCAGCCCTGGCGCTCGAACGGCGGATCGAGCAGCGGCGCCAGCTCCCACAGCGTCAGCGGCGTGTTCTGGCGCATGTCCTCGAGCGTCCATCCGGTGGCCGCGCGGGTGGTGAAGACGCCGGTGACCGGGTCGGGCAGGTCGATGCACACCTTGTCGAACCCGAGCGCCTCCGAGATGCCCTCGCAGACCGACTGCAGGATGGCGCCGGCCGACAGCGTCTCCGTCAGCCGCGAGGAGACCTGGAGCAGCTGGCGCAGCGCCGCCCGGTGGAAGGCCGCGGCGGCCGCCTCCTGGGCGCTCTGGAGCGCCAGGGCGGCGTGATCGGCCACGGCGACCAGGCCGGCGACGTCGTGGGCCGACGGCCGCGTGCCGGAGCGCGGCTCGCCCACCGAGAGGATCCCGAGCAGGTGCCCGTCGGTGTGGCGCATGGGCACGAAGAGCTCGTCGTCGGGGTGCCAGGCGTCGGGGCTCGCGCTCGGCTCCCAGTCGGGGATGTAGCGGCGGCCGATGTCATCGTCCCAGTCGAAGGTTCCGTGCGGGATCATGTAGGCGCCGCCGAGCGAGAAGCGCTCGTCCAGGAGCGGCTCCCAGGCCTCCCAGGGGAGCGTGTCGCCGAGCAGCGCGCGCTTCGCGTCGTCGGCGCCGTAGACCGTGGTCACCTGGAAGTCGTTCCAGGCCGGCCGGTACGTGTTCACGACGACGGTGGCGAACCCGAGCGACGTCGCGATCGACTCCGCGATGGCGTCGAGGATCGTGTCGGGATCGGTCTCGGCGCGCACGAGCCTGGTCACGTCCAGGAGGGCGCGCAGGCGGGCGAGGGCTGAAGGATCAGGTGGGGCCACGACAGGGGTCTGGCCGGCCGCCGCCGGCCGAGGCCGTCGACCTGGCGCGCACGGGCGTGCCGTCCTCTAGTTTTGTCGGGTTAATGACCGGATCGGTTGAGCGGTTTCGCGTGTTTGCGCTGATCGCGGTGCTCCTGGCGGCGGCCTGCACCCCCCGGTCGGGGGAGCCGCCGGTGACCATGCCGGCGACGGCGTCGGGGCTCGCGATCGCCCCGGACTTCTCCGGCACGATCTGGGCGGCGACCGGCAAGCGCGTCTACCGCTCGCATGACGGCGGCCACAGCTGGCACGTCGTGCCCGGCGAGGGCGGTGCGACCGGCGTTGCGTTCCTCTCGACCCGGGTCGTCGCGGTCGGCCGCCGCGGCGTCCAGACCGGCGGGTTCGGCGCGGCCAACCTGCGGGTGCCGCACGCGGTGGAGGCGCCCCTGGTGGCCGTGGCGTCGCCCTACTACCGCACGAACCGGCTCTACGCGCTCGACGCGAACGGCCGGTTGTGGGTGTCGGTGCGAAACGCGCATCGGTGGGCGCGCCTGCGCGCGTCCGGGCTCCCGCCCGGCGCGGTCGCGGTTGCCGCCGTCCGGGGCGATGTCCACCGGCCCGACGCGATCTACGTCGCCTGCGGCCGCAACGGCCTCTGGCGCTCGCACGACTTCGGCGCCACGTTCCAGCGGATCCCGGGAGCCGGGCCGGTCACGGCGGTCGCCACGACCACGGACGATCAGCGCCTGCTGCTGGTGGCGTGGCGGGACGGGATCGAGCTCTCACGGAACCGCGGCCGCACCTTCATCCACGCGTCGAGCGCCGGCGAGGTGACCGCCGTCGCGTTCGACCTGCGCAACGCGCGGCTGGCGTATGCCTCGACGTCAGGTGGGCGGCTGCTGCGCTCCGACGACGGCGGCCGCACCTGGAACCTGGGTGGATAGTCAGGGCCGGGCCCCGGCCCTTCACTCGTGCTCGCGCAGAGCCTGCACCAGCCATTCGGGCACGCGGACGGCTCGCATCCGGGCCCGGTCGACGCAGGCGTGGCGGGTCTCCGCGCGGGTGCACACGCCGTCGGCGTCGCGCAGCTCGTAGGAGAAGGTGAAGGTCGCGCCGCGGATGTCGGTGCACTCGCACTCGACGGTGAACTGCGTGTCGAACGCGAGCGCGCGCAGGTAGGAGACGCGGGCCTCGACCACGACCATGTCCAGCCCGCCCGCGTGCACCTCGGCGTAGCTGCGGCCGATCTCGCGCAGGAACTCGATCCGCCCCACCTCGAACCAGGCCAGGTAGGCGCCATTGTTGGCGACGCCCATGGCGTCGGTCTCCGAGAACCGCACCCGCATGGGCACGGACGTTCGGTGACTCACTTAGATGCCTTGCGTCCTTGCGCTGCTGGGTTCGCAGCCGCCCAGAACGCGCAGGGACGCGGGGTCAGGCATCTACCGACCGCGCAGGGTGCGCCGGAGGAGCCGCAGGCCGTCGTCGGCGGCCTGGCGGGCGGCCGGCAGGGCCGGGTGCTCGCCGATCTTCGGCCGGGCGATCCCGCGCTCCGCCGCATGGATCGAGATCCAGTCGCCGGCGACGCTGCCCAGCTCGCGGGCGACGCCGCGACGGCGCGAGTCGAGCATCCAGATCCCGGTCGCGAGCATGGTCTGGCGGGCCAGCGGGCGCTTGCCGAGCGGCAGCTTCGTCAGCGCGACCTCGGCGATCAGGAGCTGGCCGACCTCGGTCTGGGCCATGTCGCCGAGGGCGGACACGGCCGCCTTGAACCGGCGCCCGGTGTGATGGCGGCGGGCGCGCTGGGCGGCGTCGAGCTCCGAGGCGCCGTCGACGAACTCGCCGGCGCCGGACGACGAGTCGGTGGCGGTGACCCAGGCTCGCCAGCCGCCCTCGCCCCACGGCTGCAGGGACAGCTCGAGGCCGCGCTGCTCGAACCAGCGGCGGATCGTCTCGAGCTCGGCGGCGCTGTCGTTCCAGGTCACACCCGAACGATACGCGACGCGGATGCCGCTTCCGGGGGTGGAGTCCGGCCGACCGCCTTGGTACCGTTTGAGGGGAACCCTGGAAAAGGTTAGGGAGGCTCGTCGAAATGGACGATCGCAAGAGCATCATCGACCGTGTCATGGAGGCGCGGGACGCGACGGTGAACCGCGTGCAGCAGGGCGTCCAGAGCCCCTCCGTGTCCGCCACCAGGGAGCGCGCCCAGGCCGTTCGCCAGCGCGCCCAGACCGCTGCCCTTTCGCAGCTGCACCTGGCCACGCAGGAGGACATCGCCCGCATCCAGGCGTCGCTCGACCGCATCGAGGCGGCGGTCAACGACCTCGCCAAGCGGCTGCCGGACGAGAAGCCGGCGGCCCCGGCGCGCGCCGCGCGCACGCCCCGCTCGAAGCCCAAGACGCCGGCGTCGAGCTAGGCCGGCACCCGTAGGCGGATCGCCGCCGGGACGACCTCGAAGGTCGCCGGCGTCACCCCGGGCTGCTCCCCGTCGGCCTCGATGGGCACGGGCGAGTCCGGCTCGACCACGACCCGGACCGCGCGGCTGAAGTCCGCCTTGGGGTGGTTCACGTGCGTCCCCCGGTAGAGCCGGTGCAGGTTCCTCGCCAGGTCGAGCTTGCCGACGTCGCCCCAGACGAGCACGTCCAGCATCCCGTCGTCCGGGGCCGCCATCGGCAGGATCTTCATGCCGCCGGCGAAGTAGCGGCAGTTGCCGACGATCACGTTGTTCGAGATCTGGTCGAGCTCGCGCTCGTCGATGCGGACGCGGAAGCGGATGTTGCGATGGCCGAAGAAGGTCGCGATCGCCCCCCAGGCGAAGGCGACGGTCGCGCCCATCGGCTTCCCCGACCGGTTCACGCGCTCGGCCACCTCGCCTGTCAGGCCGGCGCTCGAGATGTTGCAGAAGATGCGTGTCTCCTGCCCGCCGCCGTGGCCCGTGTAGGTCACCCGGCCGAGGTCGACCGTCCGGCTCTCCCCCTTCGCCGCCACCGCGAGCGCGGCGTCGGTGCGCTTGGGGATGCGGAAGGTGCGGGCGAAGTCGCACCCGCTGCCGCGCATGACCACCGCCAGCTGCGCGCTGGTCGCGACCGGCTCGCCGCCGGCGAAGAAGCCGTTCACGGTCTCCGAGACCGTGCCGTCGCCGCCCACCGTGACGATCAGCTCGGCCCCCTCGCGAAGGGCCGCGCGCGCCAGGTCGGCGGCGTGGCCGGGCGCCTCGGTCAGGCGGGCGTCGACGTCGAGGCCGTGCTCGCGGGCGCGGCGGGCGATGTCGGGCCAGGCCCGGGCCGTGCGCCCGCCGTCGGAGGCGGGGTTCACGATCATGACCGCCCGCACGATCGGCTCAGCGCTCGTCCACGGCGGCACGGAGCGCGAGCCGTGTCATCCGCGCCACGGCGGCGGCGAGCTCCTCGTCCGAGATCCGGGTGAAGTGCTGCTCGCCCGCGATGATGTCGGACACGGTCAGCAGGCACGCCCCCTCCACGCCGCGGATCGCGGCGATCGTGAACAGCACAGCGGCCTCCATCTCCACCGCGAGCACGCCGCGCTCGGCCCAGCGGGCGTGGCGGGCCAGGTCGGGGTCGTAGAACGTGTCCGAGCTCGCGATCGCGCCCACGTGCGGGCGCAGGTCGAGCCCCTTGGCGGCGTGGATCAGCCCGTGCGTGACGCCGAAGTCCGCCGTGGGCGCGTGGGCCTCACCGCCGGTGTAGCGAAGCGCGGTCGCGTCGCCGGGGACGGCCGAGAGCGCGACGACGAGATCGCCCAGGCGCAGGGACGGCTGCAGCCCGCCGCATGTGCCGACCCGGATAAGGCGGCGGGCGCCGAGCTGGATCAGCTCCTCGATCACGATGGCGGCGCTGGGGCAGCCCATGCCGGTGGACTGCACCGAGACGGGCCGGCCCTCGAAGGTGCCCGTGTACCCGAGCATGCCCCGCTCGCCGTTCACCTGGCGGGCGTCGTCGATGAACTCGCGCGCGATCCGCTCGGCCCGCAGCGGATCGCCGGGGAGGAGCACCGCCGGGGCGTAGTCGCCCTCGTTCGCGCGCAGGTGGATCGGCACGGCCGGAGAGCTTACCGGGAAGCGGCGACGCCCAGGGCGAGGCCCGGGAGCCGGTAGCCGTCGCCGTGCCGGAAGCGCTCGATCGCGGCCCGCACGGCGGCCGCCAGCTCGGCCTGCTCGGCGCCGGACAGCGTCGGGAGCAGGCGCGTCAGGGCGCCGTTCATCGCCACCGCCGAGCGCCAGTAGGCGTCGAAGTCGGCGTAGCGCCACTCCACCGGGATCTGGTCGAGCGCCCGTTGTTCGAGGCCGGCGCCGGCGAGCGTCTCCTGCACGACCCCCGGCTCGGCGAGCGCGAACATGCTGGGGCCGCCGGGACGGGCCGGCGGCAGCGGCGTCGCGCCCTCGATCACATCCCAGAGCGTCGTCGCCCACTCGTTCCGCTCCGGCTCGGCCCAGACCGCGAAGGCGACCCGGCCGCCCGGGCGCAGCACCCGCCGCGTCTCCCGGAAGGCGGCAGCGCGGTCGGGGACGAGCATGTAGCCGAACCGGCACACGACGCGGTCGACGCTCGCGTCGCCCAGGTCGAGCGACTCGGCGTCCAGCACGCGCGTCTCCACGCCGTGGGCGCCCCGTTCCCCGGCCCAGCGGCCCGCGGCCTCGACCATCGCGGGCGCGCGGTCGGAGACCATCACCCGCCCGTCCCCGGCGAGCGCCTCTGCGACCCGGATCCCGACGTCGCCGGGGCCGGCCGCCAGCTCGAGCACCGTGACGCCCGGCCGCAGCTCGAGGTGGTCGACGAGCCACTCTGTGACCGGCGCCATGCGCTCCCGCATCCGCCCGCGCTCGGCGATCCAGCCGGCGGCGGCGTGCTCCCAGTTCTGGGCGCTGCGGCGGCGGTACTCGGCGTCAGCGGCGGCGCTGGTAGCGTCCTCGGAGTGCATGAGCGGACATTGGCCGTCGCCGGCCTGCGTGTCAAACTGACGGAGTGGGGGCGGGGGCCGGCGGTCGTCCTGCTGCACGGGCTGACCGGCTCGCCGGCGTACCTGCGGCCCTACGCCGAGCAGCTCGCGCGGACGCATCGCGTCCTGGCGATCGACCTCCCGGGCCACGGCGGCTCCGACATGCTGGAGCCGTTCACCTTCCCGGAGGCGGCGCGGGCGATGGCCCATGCGGCCGCGGCCGCCGGGGTCGAGCGGCCGGTCGTCATCGGCCACTCGTTCGGCGCGCCGCTGGCCGTCGCCTGGGCGGCCGAGCGGCCGGTGGCGGGCATCGTCGCCTGCTCGCCGGTGGGGATGGTGCCGCTCGAGCTGCGCCGGGCCCGGTTCGTCCTGCCGTTCCACCGCCTGCTCGCGCTGACCGAGCCGGCCTGGGGCGGCGCGGCGCTCGCGTTCGGGCCCTCGCGCCGGGCCGTGTTCGGCTGGTTCGTCGGGATGGCCGGGCTGGGCGGGCTCGAGCCGGCGCTCGGGCGCGAGATGCTCCGCGACGCCGGCCGGGCGGCGCCGGTCGTCCGCAAGGTGCTGGCGCCGCTGGCCCGTCTCGACCTGGCCGGCATGGCCCGCGGCGTCTCGGTCCCGGCGCTCGTCCTGTGGGGCGACCTCGATGCGAGCGGCTGGGAGAGCGGGCCGCCGCTTGCGGCGGCGCTGCGCGCCCGCCAGGAGGTGCTGCCGGGCGTGGGCCACATGCCGATGCTGGAGGCCCCGTACGCCTTCACGATGATCGTCCGCGACTTCCTGTCCGCTACGGTGCCCGCATGATCCCCGCCGCGCGCTCCGACCTCTGGCAGTGCCGGCAATGCGGTGCGCACCACGAGCTCGCCACCCGTTCGCTCGAGGTCGGCCTCGTGCGCCTGGCGGTGGACGGCGAGAGCGGCTTCCGGCTCGGCAGCGACGGGATCGAGGCTCACATCGAGCCGCTGCTCGCCCCGTGCGCCTGCGGCGGCCGCCTCACCCGGGGTCAGACCCCGAACGAAACTGCAACGGAACCCTCACAGCCCGCGTTCGGGGTCAGACCCCGATTCGCGGCCGAGGCGCTGCGGCCGCTCGCGGAGCGGGGGTGGGCCGTCCTCGAGGCGAGCGCCGATCGCCGGCTCGCGCGGCTGGCGGCGCTGTGGCGCTCGCGCGCGCTCGTGCTGCTCGGGCGCGAAGACGAGCTGACCCGCGAGCAGCAGCTGGAGCTGCGGCTCGAGGGCCGGCTGGCCCGGCTGCAGGCCGACATCGAGCGCGCCCGCGAGGCGGGCGACGACGACGCCGCCCAGGCCGCCCATGCCCGCTACATCGAGCTCGGCACGACGTTCGTCCGACGCTTCGTCCTCTCCGGGGATGACCGGGCCGGAACCGCTGGCTAGCCGGGTCGCGGCCTACATCGCCGAGCACGCGCTGCTCGAACCGGGCCAGGCGGTGCTCGCGCTCGTCTCGGGCGGCGCCGACTCGGCCTGCGCCTGGGGGCTCCTGCGCGAGCTGGGCTACGCGGTCGAGGCGCTGCACGTCGAGCACGGCCTGCGCGGGGAGGAGGGGCTGGCCGACGCCGCCCACTGCGCCGGCCTGGGCGCCACCGTCGTCGCCGTCGACGTGGAGGCGGGCCCGAACGTCGAGGCGCGCGCCCGCGCGGCCCGCTACGCCGCCGCCCGGGAGCACGCCGGCGGGCGGCCGATCGTGACCGGCCACACGCTCTCCGACCAGGCCGAGACGGTGCTCTACCGGCTCGTGTCCTCGTCCGGCGCCCGGGCGATCCGGGCGATGCGGCCGTCCGCGGCCGGGGTCGTGCGCCCCCTCCTGTGCGCCACGGCCGGGGACACGCGCGCCTGGTGCGCCGACCACGGCATCGAGCCGCGCGAGGACCGCACGAACGCGGACGAACGCCTGCGCCGCAACCTCATCCGGCACGAGGTGATGCCCGCGCTCCTGCGCGTCCACCCCGGCGCCGAGCGCAACCTGGCCCGCTCGGCCGAGCTGCTGGGCGAGCTGGACGAGCTCGTGCGCGAGCTGGCGCGCGAGCACGTCGAGCCCCGCATCTCCCTGCCCGACCTCGACGAGCTCCCGCGGGCGCTGCGCGTGCTCGTGCTGCGTGAGGCGGCCGAGCGCGCCGCCGGCCGGCCGCTGCGCCTGCCGCGCGCGCTGACCGCCAAGCTCGAGGCGATGGCGGCCCGTCGCAAGGGCGTCGAGCGGCTCTCGCTCGCGCGCGACCTGGAGGCCGTCCGCGACCGCGCCACACTCGCGTTCGTCCCGCCGGGAACCCGGATGATTGATTCCACGCCCCCGTGATGTCCCGGGCGGGTTCGAACATCTAGGTATCCTCCGCGGGGATGAACGTCGATCAGACCGGCCTCGAGCACGATCCTCTGATCGCCGAGACGCTGGTCGAGGCCGATGCCGTCCGCAGCCGGGTGGAGGAGCTGGGCGAGGAGCTCTCCCGCGACTACGCCGGGCTCGACCCGCTGCTCGTCTGCGTCCTCAAAGGCGCCGTCTTCTTCCTCGCCGACCTGGTGCGCAGGATCACCGTCCCGTGCGAGATCGACTTCATGGCCGTCTCGAGCTACGGCAACAGCACCGACTCCTCCGGCGTCGTGCGGATCCTGAAGGACCTCGAGGCCAACATCGAGGGCCGCCACGTGATCGTCGTCGAGGACATCGTCGACTCGGGCCTCACGCTCTCCTACCTGCTGCGCACCCTGCGCGCGCGCCGCCCGGCGTCGGTCGAGGTGTGCGCGCTGCTGACGAAGCCGGCGCGGCGCAAGGCGGACATCGTCTGCCGCTACGTCGGATTCGAGATCCCGAACCGGTTCGCGATCGGCTACGGGCTCGACTACGGCGAGCGCTACCGCGGCCTGCCGTACGTCGCCGCCCTCGACGAATCCAAGCTTCCCGACGAATTCGCGTGAACCGGGATACCGGGGGTTTCCCGGTCGAATCCGAAGCGCCCGCCGATCCGAATACTCGAGGATGGCCCGTGCGCTCTTCAAGGACTCTCGGCTCGCTGCCGATACCCGGGGTTTGACAACCCCCGTGGTATCGTTCGGACCGGTACTCCGGCTCCCGGCGACCGCGGGCAGGGCCGTCCGACTCTATCCCCGGGGGAAGTAGGCGACACGTCGTGAACAGACTTTTCAAGAGCGCACTTTTTCCGATTCTCGTCGTGCTGGTGCTCGCGTTCTTCGCCCTGAAGATCGTCAACTCGTCGAGTAGCGGGCCGAGCCAGAACTGGACAGACCTCGTCAACGCGACCAACGCGGGCAAGGTTCAGAGCCTCAAGTCCGACCCGACCGGGAACAGCGTCAGCTACACGCTGAACGACCACTCGACGCACAGCGTCGGCGTGCCCTCCGTGCAGCTGCTGAACAACGAGCTCGCGGCTGCGAAGGACAACAACGTCCAGATCGACGGCGCGAAGGCCGGCGGCTCGCCGTGGTGGAGCGCGCTGATCACGATCCTGCCCTTCCTGCTCTTCTTCGTCTTCTGGATCTTCCTGATGAACCAGATGCAGGGCGGCGGCTCGAAGGTGATGAGCTTCGGCAAGAGCCGCGCCAAGCGGATGTCCGTCGACTCGCCCAAGATCACGTTCAAGGACGTGGCCGGCGTCGATGAGGCCGTCGAGGAGCTGCAGGAGATCAAGGAGTTCCTCGAGAACCCGAAGAAGTTCCAGGCCCTCGGCGCGCGCATCCCGAAGGGTGTGCTCCTGTTCGGCCCTCCGGGCACCGGCAAGACGCTGCTCGCCCGGGCGGTCGCCGGCGAGGCCGGCGTGCCGTTCTTCTCGATCTCGGGCTCGGACTTCGTCGAGATGTTCGTCGGCGTCGGCGCGAGCCGCGTCCGCGACCTGTTCGAGCAGGCCAAGCAGAACTCGCCCTGCATCATCTTCATGGACGAGATCGACGCCGTCGGCCGCCATCGCGGCGCCGGCATGGGCGGCGGCCACGACGAGCGCGAGCAGACGCTGAACCAGTTGCTCGTCGAGATGGACGGGTTCGAGATGAAGGACAACGTGATCCTGATCGCAGCCACGAACCGGCCCGACATCCTCGACCCGGCCCTGCTCCGCCCCGGCCGCTTCGACCGCCAGGTCGTCGTCGACCGGCCCGACCGGGTCGGCCGCAAGAAGATCCTCGAGGTGCACAGCCGCGGCAAGCCGATGTCGCAGGTCGTCGACATCGAGGCGCTGGCCGGGCAGACGCCGGGGTTCACCGGCGCCGACCTCGCAAACCTCGTGAACGAGGCCGCCCTGCTCGCCGCCCGCAAGGGCAAGAAGCAGATCGAGAACCTCGAGCTGGAAGAGGGCATCATGCGGGTCATCGCCGGTCCCGAGAAGAAGACCCGGCTGCTCTCGCCCAAGGAGCGCGAGATCACCGCGGTGCACGAGATGGGCCACGCGCTCGTCGGCCACTTCCTCGAGCACAACGACCCGGTGCACAAGATCTCGATCGTCGGCCGCGGCATGGCGCTCGGCTACGTCGTCACGCTGCCGTCCGAGGACAAGTTCATGCGTTCGCGCGCGGAGCTCCTGGACGGCCTGGCCAAGAACCTGGGCGGCCGCACCGCCGAGGAGCTCGTCTTCGGCGAGGTC
>JAICJC010000132.1 GCA_025928655.1 Thermoleophilia bacterium
CTGGCCCATGTTCTCCGCGTTGATGCGGAAGTAGGCCTGCAGCGGCAGCTCGACCTGGACGCCCGGCGGCACGTAGATGAAGGAGCCGCCCGACCACACAGCCGAGTTCAGCGCCGCGAACTTGTTGTCGTTGTACGGGATAATCGTCCCGAAGTAGCGGCGCACGAGCTCGGGCTGGTCGCGGAGCGCGGTGTCCATGTCGAGGAAGACGACGCCCTGGTCGGCGAGATCCTTCTGGAGGTTGTGGTAGACGACCTCGGACTCGTACTGGGCACCGACGCCGGCCAGGTACTTCTTCTCGGCCTCGGGGATGCCCAGCTTGTCCCACGTCTCACGCATTCCGTCGGGCAGGTCATCCCAGCTGCGAGCCTGCTCCTCCACCGGCTTCAGGTAGTAATAGATGTTGTCGAAGTCGATCACCGACAGATCGGCGCCCCACGTGGGCAGCTCGCGCTCCACGAAGTGACGGTACGACGTGACACGGAAGTCCGTCATCCACTCCGGTTCGAACTTGTGCGCCGAGATCTCACGCACCACCTCTTCGTCCAAGCCTCGACGTGTGCGAAAGACGGAGGTCACCTCGTCGTGGAAGCCGTACTTGTACTCACCGACATCGGTCGCGACGAGCTCCTCTGCGCTTAGCTGCGTCGCAGCCATCAGAACTCCGCACTCGATACGGATCGTCGCATGTCGGCCTCCGGTGTGAGAGACGACCGAGCGGCCGTCGGGTCGAGGGTCAGCGAGCAACTGCGGAGCGTCGATCCAAAGGCGCTGCCGTGCATACCCTGAACCATCATCATAGCAGGTTGAACCAGCCGCAAATGATCATCGGGGGCCGCAGGCACGTTCCAGACGGCAACTTGCAACGCCAGCGTGTGACGGTCGGTCGGGGTGCAGCCGGCAACCAGTGGTAGCACTCTCTTCGGTCTGTCCGCCGCGGCCGCCCAGGATCCGAGCAGCGTTCATTCCGTCTGGAGCTGGTGCCACTCGTGGACGCTGGTGAGTAGCCGCTCGGCGCCGGTTCGGGAATCGACGACGACGAGCCCGCAGGCGCGGCCGGTCAACAGCCGAATGGCCGTTGTGCGATAGCGTTCTTGCATCGAGTCGATTCCTGCGCCGAGCTGCCGGGCTTCGGTGCTCGTCAGGGCCTCGCTTGGTGGCGGCTGTGGCAGGGACGAGTTCGTGACGGGCCGCTTTTCGTAGACGTTGCCGCGTGTGGGCCTGTGTGGTCGCGCCATCAGCGGTGGTTGCCTTCGCCGGACACATCGGCCGGTGCGTCGCCCGGGCGGTCACGGCGGCCGGGCGGCTTGTGCCACCGCCCGGTGTCCTGGGAGAGAACCGCCAGACGCGTGAAGACTGCGACAAGGGGCTGCCGATCTGGCGAGTGAATGCCCGTCGCGGCGTCTGCGTCCTCGACGTACGGATACGACTCTGCTTCCACGGTGAACCTCCGATCCATAGGGCCGTCCGAACGGCCGAGTGGTGAAGTCGGCGAGCAACGCGAGGCAGATGAGTCGTGCGACGACTGGCTCTGCCATCCGGCGGCGGGCTTCCCCCAGTAATGGCAGGGTATCAGGGACGTGCCGCGCGCCTGGCCGCGCTCCCGATCGTTGCTCCACAAAAGGACGCTTGACTCGACGGGACGACGTACACTCACAGGATGAAGGCGCGCACAGGAAGGGTGGGTCGCGCAATGGGCTCGTACATGCACGGCTCCGTGTCCCCACGCCAGTTCGCCATTAGAGCGCCGCGCGCCACGTGCCCGAGGTGCGGCGCACAACTTTCTGTGTACCGGCTACCCCTCGAGTCGATATGCGCGCCCTGCCTGGCAGCTATGCGCCTTCCGTAAAACGGGCGCTACCGGCAATGGGCGAAGCGCCACCGCGCTGGGCCACTCCTCCCCGCGGCCGTCTCTCCGACTCCTCGCGTGACGGTGAGTGGCACCACGCCGTACTCGAACGCCCGAACCTCTCTCATTCCGGTCGCTGTACCGTCCGCTAATCGCGCGAGCATCGATCGAGGTGGCGCCGCGTTTGCGGGGCACATCCGGCGGTGCGAGAAGCTGTGATCGGTGGTCGCAGACATGATGCGGCGCCGACGCCGGGGGGTGTCGTAACGCTCGTCGGTCGCGCCGGACGTCGTGGAGATATTGGTCGCGGTCGGCTTCGTCGGTCTTGAGCTGCGCGGCGCATGCGTGCTGGAGATCGAGCTCTTGTCGGTAGTCGGCGGTTGCCTGCGCGATGCAGGTGGTGACGGCGTCGACGACTACGGGGAGGTCTGCCAGGCTGGGACAGGCGACAGCGATTTCGCTCTGCTGCTCCCGATTCCACGCCCGCTGCAGAGCGGGGCTGGCTCCGGCGTCTCGGCGCAGGGCCCGCCACCACCACTGCGGGGTCGTGGCGCGATCGAGATCAGCAGCGCGTCGCCCCCGGCCACTGGGCGGGTGGTAAGCAGCGGCTTTTCGGCGATGAATGACGAATATTGGGTCATCGGTGTGTGCCTGGATTTGCGGGTCGATTGTCTCCCGGGGTGCGATTGCGGGTGGGAGTCACCATGTGGCGGCTGCTGTACGGCGCGCGGCTGCTGGTGATCGGTAGTCAGCCAGGCGGATGATCATGCCTGCGCGCAGCGTGACGACCTCGTGGAAGTCGACGTGGCGGCGAGGCCCCCCTCGAGGGGTACCGGGGGTGGCGAGATCGCGACGACCGAGCGGACCGCGTCCTTGATCCGGAAATAGGCGACGGCGGAGACGTCCACCGACACGTTGTCCTTGGTGATGATCCCCTGCGACTGGATCGGCATGGTCACGATCCGCAAAGACACGCGGCGCACCCGATCGGCGAGCGGCGCGATGAAGATCAGGCCGGGCCCACGCGCCCCATCCTTCACCCGCCCCAACCGGAACTGAACGCCCCGCTCATACTGCTTCAGGATTCCGAATCGACGAACCGATGGCCAGTAACGCCACGGCCGCGACCATGATGACGGCGAGGGCGAGCATAACGATCCCTTCTCATCCACCGCGGGGGGACCGATCGGCACATCAGCCGTCGCGCGAAGCGCGGTAGGACAAACTCTGATGGCCAGACGCGGGCTGCCACCAACCCCGAACCGGTACGGACAGAAACGAAAACCGCTCGCCTCGATTGAACCGGAATTAATAGAGTAGCACCGCGCCGAGCCCCAAGCTGATAAGGGTCACGGGCAGGGCGTCCTGCAATTCTGGATCCCCTCGGCCCGAGGGGCGCCGACAGAGGCGTTCACCCCGAGCAGTCGGCACCATCGGGGTCACGATGCCTCCACTCACGGTCAGGCTCCGAGCGATCGACCAGGCCCGCTCGACGGTGCCGTCGCGCCCGTGTCGTCACCGCCGCCGGAGATCAAACACACTCGCCGACTTGGTCGGCCGCAAGCCCGCACCGCCCCCAATAGACCGATCCGGGCTGGCTGTGGCGTGATGCCAGACTCGAACCCAAAGGACGTGGCGAATATGAAGCGTGCGTTGATGCGAATGTTGAAGATGATGATGGGCAAGGACGGCGAGAGCACAAGCTGAACGTCACGGAGGTGACACGAAGGCACACGATCTGATGATCCTGGGAGTTCGCGCGGACTGTGCGGATCGTCCCCTAGGCGCGAGCGCGGTCAGCCCCCGACGTACGAAAACCTCCAGGCGAACAGCTGACAGATCACGACGCTGCGAAACCTGATCGGCGGCATGTCGCTCGACCAGACACGTACCGGCAGTTCGCATAGACACGGTCGCTATTTGCAGTTACCGCAACAATCTGCAACACTATGTCCAGCGCATCCCCAGCGCGGTGCGGTCGCAGAAGCTCGCGACTCCCGCTGTTCCGAGATGCGACGGGTCGCGGTCCGATCATCATTGCCTCCCAGGGCAGCCGCAGCGGACCAAGCAGTTGCGACCGACGCCCTGGATCTAATCAAGGAAGGGAGCAGGACATGTATGCCCTGATCCGCCAGTACGAAGGCCTCGACGCGGAGACGCGTCAGACGGCAACCCGCAAGGCCAACGATGAGCTGCGCTCGATCCTGAGCAAGGCGCCTGGGTTCGTCTCATACGAGCTCCTCAAGCCAGACGGGCCGGACGGCGCTGTCACCTCGATCAGCGTGTTCGATTCGCGCCCCGAGGCCGAGGCGTCGGGCAAGGTCGCCCAGGAGTGGGTTCAGAAGAACCTGCCCGAGATGACCAAGCCGCACCACGTGGCCGGCGAGCTCGTCGCCCACTAGTGCGACCCACGGGGGGCGCCATCGGAGTGAGGCGCCCCCCGCTGTGGGCTGCGACGCTGCGGCTCTCTCCCGTCCGTGGCGACTCCTCTCCATCTCAGGAGAACGAGCAGGAGGCCGCGGGGTTGCTGCGCAGCCAAGCCGAACGACACTGGCGGCCCCCACCGACCAAGACCGGGGTAGTCACGGCTCGGTCGGTGACTGATCGGGGTGGGGCGATCACGTTCTCCCGGTGCCCGCAGTCGCCGCAGATCCACGCCTCCATGCTGCCGCTGGGGCGCATGTCGCGATCCGCGACCATGTCCTCGATCGTTGTACGGGCTCCCCAGTGGGGCGTTATGCGCCCGCACACCGGGCAGTAACGATCTTGGCGAGGGGCATCCTCAGGAGGCGTTCCGGTATCCAGTCGTGGCGGTCTCAACCAACCCCTGAGGCGGAGTTACAGTTGCCGCGACGACCAAAGCAACGCCGCCAGGATCACGGAGGTAAGTCCGACTGCCAGACCGACGATCCAGCCCGCGACGTCCTGGCTGACGAGCGCCGCGCCCAGGATCGCCGCGATGCCGATGATCCCCCCCGTCGCGACCACGCGCATGAATGCGCGCTCGATCTTGGTACGGCGCCGCTCCCGTCCCGGCACCATGCCTTGAGGACGGGGTTCGGGGTTACCGGACCGAGGCTCGGCCGACCGAGCTTCCGCCTCCCCGGGCGGATCGACCGGCTCGTTCGGCGCCACGACCGCCGGAGGAGGCTGACCTGCTGGATCTGAGGCCACGACCAGTAGGGTACCAATGGTCGGCGTCCTCCCGTCGACCGTGCGCGGCGCCGGTTGGTGAGTTGACGGCTGCAATACCGCACACCCAGGGCGGATAGGGTGGCGGTCATGGCCCGGATCGAGGAGTACGCGCTGATCGGTGATCTGCCGACCGCGGCGTTGGTCGGTCGTGACGGATCGATCGACTGGTGTTGTTTTCCAGACTCGTCGAGGGGCTGAGCGGCTCCGTGGCGATGCAGTTCGAGTTGGTGATCCGGTTCGACTTTGGGTGCATCGTACCGTGGATGCGTCGCGTCGATGACGCGCGCATCGCCATCGCGGGCCCGGACGCCCTGTGTCTGCGCACACCGGTAGAGATCCATGGGCGGGACATGAAGACCGTGTCCGAGTTCTCGGTCACTCCGGGCGAACGCATCCCGTTCGTGCTGACCTGGTTTCCGTCGCACGAGGACCCGCCGGTGGCGATCGACCCCGAGCAGGCCCTCGACGACGCCGAAGACTATTGGCTCGGGTGGGCACGCTCCGGGGAGCGTGTCGGTGACTACCACGACGAGGTGCACCGGTCGCTGCTTGCTCGAGCCAACCGAGCAGCATGCGGGTCAACGACCACGTCATCGTTGGCGGCACACCGTGGACGCGGCTCTGGTAGAGCGCCTCGACGACCTCAACCGTAAGGATGTCGGCGCGGATCTCGTCGCGAGACGTCGAGCTGCAGCTGGGTCGACGCGGCGTTCCCGACCCGGACCGGTCGCGAGCCTTCGTACCCGGGCAGCCATTCGACCTCGCGTTCGTCCAGGCGCCGCTCACCGGCGAGGCCGTACATGATCTGCACGTCGGCCGGGTCGCCGGCCACCGCTCTCAAGAGCCAGCCTTCCCAAACCGCGGCCTCGTCTCGATGACCGGTTTCGAGCATCGCAAGCAGCGTGAGGGTCGTATCGCGGAGCCAGCAGAAGCGGTAGTCCCAGTTGCGTTGACCCCCAAGCGCTTCGGGCAGCGACGTCGTCGGCGCCGCCACGACGCCTCCGGTCGGCGCGTAGGTGAGCGCCTTCAAGACCACCGGTTGGCGGCTGAAAGACGCCGGCCTCTGGGAGGTGCGTGGTGCGGCGCGTCACTTCACACACTCCAAGGTGATGGCCTCGGGTCCGCCGCCAGCGCGTGAGCGGTTCGCGCGCGCCGAACTCCTCGTGGAAACGCACGGCGCGGTCGAACGCGACCCGACGGCGCCGACGAGCTCGACGCGAGCGTGCTTCTCATGCCGCTCGTCGGCTTCCTCGAGGCCACCGATCCGAGGATGGTCTCGACCGTCGCCGCGATCCAAGATGAGCTCACGATCGATGGGCTCGTCCTCCGCTACCGCCCAGAGGACAGCAACGACGCGCTGCCGGGCGGCGAAGGCGTCTTCCTGGCCTGCTCGTTCTGGCTCGCCGAGGTGCTCGCCAGGGCGGGGCGCAGGATGAGGCCCGCGAGCTGTTCGAGCGGCTCCTCGATCTGCGCAACGACGTCGGCCTGCTCTCCGAGGAATACGACCCCATCGGCCACCGCCAACTCGGCAACTTCCCCCAAGCCTTCAGCCACCTCGCACTCGTAAACGCCGCCCTCGCCCTCGGCCAGGGCCAGCGCCTCCGCCGACCCGACCGCGGGCGTCACCGGCTGCCGGGCCCATAGCGCGTCGGACCGTCTTGGCAACGCCATTCTCGCCACGCGGAGGTCTGGGCCGACCGACCGTTCGAGCAACGACTCAGGCGCCCCGTTAGCCTCCACCATTTTTTCTTCGCGGGTGGACGGGCTCGGCACCCCGCCCATGCCGTCGACTCCCAGGTGAGGACTCCGACACAGAGCCGGCCCGCGCGTGCATTAGTCTGGCCGGCGGTCGAAGCAGACGGCGCGCCCGCATCTCGCCCCTGCGTCAACTGCGCCGTTTCCGGCCGTGGTACCCCCGGTCTACCGCCAGACGGTGAAGCCGGTCACCCCCATCTGGGCGCCGCTCCATCCCGGCCGGTGGGCGTGGCGCTGGGCCGGCGTGAGCGAGAAGCGGGGGCCGTTCAGCTCGATCCAGTCGCCGTAGGCCCGCATCCGGGCGAGCCCCGGGCCCATGTTCTCGAGCGTGATCCCGCCATGGCCGGTCGCCTCGGTCGTCGCGGCGAAGCTCGGGTCGAACGTGGCGTCGGGGCCGAACGTGTCGGCGCCGACGCCGAGGATGTGGCGATGCTCGAACAGCCAGTCGACGGCAGCGCCCGAGAAGCCCGGGACGTCGTCGAAGTAGTCGTTCATCGGCCCCGGGCGGCGTGCGTTTCCGAGGTGGTAGACGCTCGAGAGCCCCGTGTAAAGCACCACGTACGCGCCCGGCGGGATGCGGTCGTGCCGGCGCTCGAACCGGCGCAACGCGGAGATGCCGATGAAGAAGTCGCCCGTCCCGCGGCGGCGGATCGCGGAGCGCACGTCGAGCACGACCAGTGGCCGGGGGGTGAAGAACCGCTCGGGCAGCCGCACGAGGCACGGCGCCCCGACGTGGAAATGGCACGGCGCCGAGATGTGGGTGCCGGTGTGCGTGCCGAGGGACGTGATCTGCTCGAGCAGGTAGCCCGACTGGGGGACGGTCGTCCACACCCGCCAGTGGAACGGTGGGTCGCCGGGGAAGAGCGGCGCACCGGTCGTGAGCGGCTGGCCCAGCCGGACGGGTCGCGCCGTGCGCGGATCCACCGCCCAGTAGGACGCGGGGATGCCGGTGCGCTCTGCGAGCCGGGCAGCCCCCGCTGCGCCCGGCGAGGCCAGCCGGGCCGCCTCCGGGCTCTGCTGCGAGGCCCATCGGGTCGCTGCGAACGCCGAGGCCGCCGCCACCGCGGCGACCGTGAGCGCGAAGAGGAGAGCCCACCTGCGCATCGAGCGGAGTATCTCAGGTCCCCGGAGCCGCGTGTAAACCGCGCCCGGCCATGGTACCGACAGGGCATGACCAACCCTGCGAGCACGACCGTCCAGCTGATCGGCGGCCCGACGGCGCTTCTCACCTACGGCGGCCTGCGCATCCTGACCGACCCCACCTTCGATCCGCCAGGCGACCACCCCCGCCCCGGTTCGGACCTCGTCCTGCACAAGCTGACCGGTCCCGCGGCCGGGCCCGGGGATGTCCTCCCCGTCGACCTCGTCCTGCTCTCCCATGACCACCACTCCGACAACCTCGACGACGCCGGCCGCGAGCTGCTCGGGCGCGCCGCGAGCGTCCTGACGACGACCGCCGCGGCCGAGCGCCTGGGCGGCAACGCGGTCGGGCTCGAGCCCGATCAGACCGCCGACCTCGAGGGCCCGAGCGGCGCTGTCCAGATCACGGCCGTCCAGGCCCAGCACGGCTCGCCCGAGATGTTCGAGCAAAACGGCCCGGTGCTCGGGTTCGTCCTGCGCGGCGACGAGCTGCCGACGATCTACGTGAGCGGCGACAACGCCTCGGTCGACGTCGTGCGCGAGATCGCAACCGAGCATGGCCCCTTCGACGCCGCGATCCTCTTCGCCGGTGGGGCCCAGGTGCCCGAGCTCTGGGGCGACGACGTGCTGCTCACCCTCGACGCGAGGCGCGCCGCCGAGGCGGCCGCGCTCCTGGCGCCGGCGACGATCATCCCTGTCCACCACGAGGGGTGGGCGCACCTCACGTCGTCGCCCGACGATCTCGAGCGGGCCTTCGTGGACGCCGGGGTCGCCGACCGGCTGCGCCGGCTGGGGCCGGGCGAGCGGGCGAAGCTCTAGCGGTCTACGCGCCCTCGTCGGGCTCGTCGTCGACCTCGTCCTCGGCCTCGAGGCCGCCTTGGGCCTTGTGGCGCAGGCGCTCGCGGCTGGCCTCGATGCGCGACCGCAGGTCGCTCGCCTCGTTGTCGTCCGGGGGCGGAGCGGGCGTGAGGGTCGACGTGATCTCGGCGGTGTCGTCGTCGTCCGCCTCGTCCTCGGCGGCCGGCTCGGTCTCCTCGGCCGGGGCGCTCGGCACCGGCCGGACGATCGTGTCGGGGGCGGCGCTGGGTTCGGCGGGAGGCTCGGGCTCGGGCTCTGGCTCGGCCGCAGGCTCTGGCTCGGCTTCGGGTTCGGCTTCGGGGACGGGCTCCGGTTCGGGTGCGGGCTGCGGCGCGGCCTCGGCGTACACCGGCGCGTCCCCGGTCAGCGGCGGGTAGCCGCCGTCCGGCTCGAGCTCGAACTCGTTCCAGGGATCTCCCGCGCCGAGGGCCTCGCGCAGCTTTCCGTACAGGCTCGGCGCCGCCACCAGCGCCCCGGTTGCGCCCGCTGCCCCGACCAAGAACCAGCCCAGCCTCCGCACGGGCACGAGTATACTCGGCCCCCGAAACCGAGCAGCTTCCTGCTCCGGGGTGGCGCCGCACTCCTGATCGCGGCGCCGCGAGCGGTCGGCATCGATCCGGCCGGCACCCCGGAGCCGCCCGAGTCCAGAGGAGG
Organism: Thermoleophilia bacterium; assembly: GCA_025928655.1. GTDB lineage: Bacteria > Actinomycetota > Thermoleophilia > Gaiellales > JAICJC01 > JAICJC01. Next base: position 9,452 of record JAICJC010000132.1, read on the forward strand.
TGATCAGGATCAACGCATACGAGATCATGCTGATGATCGAGCCCGAGGTGGCCGAGGAGCGCCATACGGAGATCATCGAGCGCACCAAGACGACCGTCACCGGTGGCGGCGGCGTCTGGGGATCGGTCGAGCCGTGGGGCAAGCGCAAGCTGGCCTACGAGATCGACCACATGGACGAGGCGTGGTACTACGTGCTGACGTTCGAGTCCGAGCCGGAGGCGCTGCAGGAGGTGACGCGCGTGCTCGCCATCACGGACGGCGTGATGCGGCACATGGCCGTCGCGCGGCCCCGTGGCGCGGCGCCGCCTCCCCCGCCCGCAACCCAGGAGCCGGCCGAGTCGCCGGCCTGATTCCCATCCGACCGCCCGCCTATCATATGCCGAACACACGTTCGCAAAGTAGGCAGAGGAGGAACTTCAAGTGGCAAACATCAACCGCGTCATCCTGACCGGCAATCTGACCGCAGATCCGGAGCTCTCCACGCTCCCGAGCGGCACCAGCGTGTGCCGCCTGCGGCTGGCCGTGAACCGCCGCTACAAGGACCAGTCCACGGGCGAGTGGTC
>JAICJC010000061.1 GCA_025928655.1 Thermoleophilia bacterium
CGTTCGGCCGGGGCGGCGCCACGACCTTCCAGCAGGACCTGCAGAACTCGGACTGCATCGTGATCATGGGTTCGAACATGGCCGAGTGCCACCCGGTCGGCTACCAGTGGGTGATGGAGGCGCGCGAGCGCGGCGCCCGGGTGATCCACATCGACCCGCGCTTCACCCGCACGAGCGCCACCGCGACCGACTACGTCCGCATCCGCGCCGGCTCCGACATCGCCTTCCTCGGCGGCGTCATCAACTACATCCTCGAGAACGGCCGTGAGTTCCGCGACTACGTCGTGAACTACACGAACGCCCCGGTCATCATCGACGAGGGGTTCCAGGACACCGACGAGCTCGACGGCTTCTTCTCCGGCTGGCAGGACGGCAAGGGCACCTACGACAACAGCACCTGGCAGTACGCCGGGATGGCCGTGCACGGCTCCGCGGGCCAGCGGGAGATGGGCGCGAATCAGGGCGAGGCCTCGGGCCACGGCGGCCACGGGGGCTCGCTCAAGCACGGCGAGCCGCCCGAGGAGGACCCGACGCTCGAGCACCCGCGGTGCGTGTTCCAGCTTCTGCGCCGCCACTACGCCCGGTACACGCCCGAGTTCGTGGAGCAGGTGTGCGGCGTTCCCCGCGACCAGTTCCGCATGGTCGCGAAGGCGCTGTGCGACAACTCGGGCCGCGAGCGCACCTCCGCCTTCTGCTACGCGGTCGGGTGGACGCAGCACACGGTCGGGGTGCAGTACATCCGCGCCGCCGCGATCGTGCAGCTGCTGCTCGGCAACATCGGCCGCCCCGGCGGCGGGATCATGGCGCTGCGCGGGCACGCGTCGATCCAGGGCTCGACCGACATCCCGACGCTCTACAACATCCTGCCCGGATACATCCCGATGCCGCACGCCCACGCGCATGAGGACCTCGAGCAGTTCATCGAGCTGAACAGCGCCCCCAGCGGGTTCTGGGGCAACATGGGCGCCTACACGGTCAGCCTGCTGAAGGCCTGGTGGGGCGCCCACGCGACGGCCGAGAACGACTACTGCTTCGACTACCTGCCGCGCATCACGGGCGACCATTCCATCTACCAGACGGTGCTCGCCATGCTCGAGGGCACGGTGAAGGGATTCATCGTCGTCGGCGAGAACCCGGCGGTCGGCTCGGCCAATTCGGGCCTGCACCGCAAGGCGATGGCGAAGCTCGACTGGCTCGTCGTGCGCGACCTGGTCGAGATCGAGACGGCGGCCTTCTGGTACGACTCGCCCGAGGTCCGGCGCGGGGAGATGCGGCCCGAGGAGATCGGCACGGAGGTCTTCTTCCTGCCCGCCTCGGCGCACACGGAGAAGGACGGGTCGTTCACGAACACCCAGCGTCTGCTCCAGTGGCACCACAAGGCGGTCGAGCCGGAGGGTGACTGCCGCTCGGAGCTGTGGTTCTACTACCACCTCGGCCGCATCATCCGGGAGAAGCTCGAGGGCTCCGAGGAGGAGCGCGACCGCCCGGTGCTCGAGCTGCAGTGGCATTACCCGACGTCGGGCCAGCACGAGGAGCCGAGCGCCGACGCCGTGCTGCGGGAGATCAACGGCACCGGCCCGGACGGCGGAGCGCTCTCGGCCTACCTGGAGCTCGAGGACGACGGGTCGACGGCCTGCGGCTGCTGGATCTACTGCGGCTGCTACGCCGACGAGACGAACCAGCCCGCCCGGCGCAAGCCCGCCTCCGAGCAGACCTGGGTCGCGCCCGAGTGGGGCTGGGCCTGGCCCTCCAACCGCCGCATCATCTACAACCGCGCGTCGGCCGACCCGGACGGGAAGCCCTGGTCGGAGCGGAAGCGCTACGTCTGGTGGGACGAGGAGGAGGGCAAGTGGACGGGCGAGGACGTGCCCGACTTCCAGCCCGACAAGCGCCCCGACTACGTGCCGCCCGACGGCGCGAAGGCCCAGGACGCCATCAAGGGCAACCACCCCTTCATCATGCAGGCGGACGGCCGCGGGTGGCTGTTCGTGCCCGCCGGCATCGTGGACGGGCCGCTGCCGACCCACTACGAGCCGCACGAGTCGCCCTTCGAGAACCGGCTCTACGACCAGCGCTCGAACCCGGCCCGCCAGATCTTCGAGCGGCCCGGGAACCACACCCAGCCGACGGACGGCGAGCCCGGCTCCGACCGTTTCCCGTACGTCATGACGAGCTACCGGCTGACCGAGCACCACACCGCCGGCGGGATGAGCCGCTTCGTGCCCTACCTGTCGGAGCTCCAGCCGGAGATGTTCTGCGAGGTGAGCCCCGAGCTCGCCGCGGAGCGCTCGCTCGAGCACGGCGGCTGGGCGACGGTGGCCACCGAGCGGGCGGCGATCGAGGCCCGCGTGCTCGTCACCGACCGCATGCGGCCCGTGCAGGTGAACGGCCGCACGCTGCACCAGGTGGGCCTGCCCTACCACTGGGGGTCGCGCGGACTGACCCGGGGCGGATCGGCCAACGATCTCTTCCCGATCGTGCTCGACCCGAACGTGCACATCCAGGAGGTCAAGGCGGCAACGTGCGACATCCGGCCCGGGCGGGCGTCGCGGGGGGCGATCTCGTGAGCGCCCAGCCGCGCGTTGCGACGGAGGCCTGGCCGGAGACCTACGGCGACGAGGCCAAGCCGCGCATGGGGTTCTTCACCGACACGAGCGTCTGCATCGGCTGCAAGGCATGCGAGGTGGCCTGCAAGGAGTGGAACCAGGTGCCGGAAGACGGGCTCCTCTTCACGGGCGACTCGTACGACAACACGGGCCGCCTGGGGGCGGACACGTGGCGGCACGTCGCGTTCATCGAGCAGGACCGGCCGCTGAGGGTGGGCGGCGAGGACGGCGACGGGGAGCCGTTCCGGTGGCTGATGAGCTCGGACGTGTGCAAGCACTGCACCCACTCGGCCTGCCTGGACGTGTGCCCGACCGGGGCGATCATCCGCACCGAGCTCGGCACGGTCGTCGTCCAGGAGGACATCTGCAACGGCTGCGGCTACTGCGTGCCGGCGTGCCCGTTCGGCGTGCTCGACAAGCGCGAGATCGAAGATGACGGCCGGGTGTGGAAGTGCACGCTCTGCTACGACCGCACCCGCGAGGGCATGACGCCGGCGTGCGCGCAGGCCTGCCCGACGGAGTCGATCCAGTACGGCCCCCTCGACGAGCTGCGGGAGCGGGCCGCGGCCCGGCTCGGCAAGGTTGTCGAGGACGGCTTCGCCGGGGCGCGGCTCTACGGCGAGGACCCGGACGACGGCGTCGGCGGGTTCGGCGCGTTCTTCCTGCTGCTGGACGAGCCTGAGGTGTACGGCCTGCCGCCGAACCCGGTCGACACCACGCGCGACCTGCCCGAGATGTGGCGCGCGGCCGCCGTCGCCGCCGGCGCGCTGGCCCTGGGCACGGTCGCGTGCCTCCTGGGAGGGCGGCGGTGACCGGGGAGCTGCACACCGAGGGCTACTACGGGCGCCCGATCGTGCGGCCGCCGGTCTGGAAGCAGGAGATCGCCTGGTACCTCTTCACGGGCGGGCTCGCCGGCGGCTCGTCGGCGCTCGGCCTGGCGGCGCGGGCGACCGGCAATCGGCCGCTGGCCCGCTCGACCACGCTGATCGCCGCCGCGGCCGTGACGGCGAGCCCTGCGCTCCTGATCAAGGACCTGGGCCGGCCGGAGCGGTTCATGAACATGCTGCGCGTCGTGAAGCCGACATCGCCGATGAACGTCGGCACCTGGATCCTGACGGCCGCCGGCACCGCCGCCGGGACGGCGGCCGCGTGCGAGGTGGCGGACGTGCTTCCGCGCGTGCGGGCGCTCGCGCAGGGCGTGGCGGGGCTGCTCGGCCCGGCGCTCGCCACCTACACGGCCGTCCTCGTCTCGGACACGGCCGTCCCGGTCTGGCACGAGGCGCGTCGGGAGCTGCCGTTCGTCTTCGCGTCGGGCGCGGCGGCGAGCGCGGGGGCGGCCGCGGTGATCCTCACCCCGGGGGCGTCCGCCGGCCCGGCCCGGCGGATGATGCTCGCCGGCGCCGCCGGCGAGCTCGCCTCGACGACCGTGATGGAGCGGCGCCTGGGCGACCTGGGCGAGCCGTACCACAGCGGCAAGGCGGGGATGCTGGCGCGCGTGGCGAAGGGGGCGACGGCGGCCGGTGCGGCCCTCGGGGCGGTGGCGGGACGGCGCCCTCTGCTGGGCCGGATGGCCGCCGGGCTGGTGCTGGGCGGAGCCGTGGCGGAGCGGTTCTCCGTGTTCCGCGCCGGCTTCCAGTCGGCCGAGGACCCCCGCTACGTGGTGATGTCGCAGCGCGACGGCGGATAGCCTTTCGCGCCCGCCGCCGGTACCATGCGCCCGGCATGCAGCGGGTGCCCGAGTGAACGCGGTTCCGGCCGGTCGGAGACCGGCGGTGGATCTCCTGGACGCCGTCGTGGAGCGCGTGCAGGTCGGCGTGCTGCTGCTCGACGCCGACCTGCGCGTCACCCGCGTGAACGCCGCCCTGTGCGGGCTCATCGGCGGCGAGGAGGCGGCGCACCTGGGCCGGCCGCTGGCCGACGTGGCGCCATGGGTTCCGGCCGGGCAGGTGCGCGCCGTGCTCGAGACCGGCTCCGCCGCAGAGATCGAGCTCACCGAAGCCGGCCGTCCGGGCCAGTTCGCCGTCAGCATCGAGCCCCTGGCCGGCGCGGAGGGCGCGCCGGCGGTGGCCTGCCTCGTCCGCGACATCGGCGAGCTGGCCGCGTGGCGGCGGGGGATGGGAGGCATCCAGGAGCTCGCCGCCGACCTCTCCGGCGCGCCCACGCAGGCCGACGTGACCCGGCTCGTCGTCACCCGCGCGCGCGAGCTCATCGGCGCGAGGACGGTCTCTGCGGCGCTCGTCTCGGTCGACGGCACGACGCTCGAGATGGCCGGGATGGCGGGGTTCGACGAGGCCACCGAGCGGGAGTGGCGCAGCTTCGATCTGGGCCGGCGGACGCCGATGGGCGACGCGATCCGCGCGGGGAAGCCCGTCTTCGTCGAGTCGGCCGCCGACCGGGCGCGGGACTACCCCGACCTGCCCGGCCCGGACGCCCACGAGATGATCGCCGCGCTGCCGATCCAGGGCCGCGGCGGCGTCCTCGGCGCGATCGCGTTCCGCTTCGGCGGTGGCCGCCGGCCCGTGCCGGCCGACCGGGCCGCGCTCACCACGATCGCCCAGCACTACGGCCAGGCGCTCGACCGCGCCCGGCTCTTCGAGGTGGCGGAGTCCGAGCGCCAGCGGCTGGCGGCGCTGATGCACCAGCTGCCCGTGGGCGTCGCCATCGCCGAGGCCCCGAGTGGCCACATCGTGGCGGTCAACGACAAGGCGACGGAGATCTGGCGCGTGCCCCCGCCGGGGCCCGAGCCGATCACGGACGTCACCCCGTACGTGGCGTACCACCCCGACGGGCGCCGGTTCACCGCCGAGGACTGGCCCATCGCCCGCAGCCTCGCGACCGGCGAGGTCGTGGACAGCGAGGAGATCGAGGTCGAGTTCGGGGACGGCACCCGCGGTTGGGTGAACATCAGCGCCCGGCCCGTGCTCGACGCGGGCGGACACGTGCTGGGAGCGGTGACGACGCTCGTCGACGTGACCGAGCCGCGCCGGCGCGAGACCGAGGCCCGCTTCCTGGCCGACGCGACCGACCTCCTGACGGAGTCGCTCGACCCGGACGAATCGCTGCGGCGCCTGGCCCGGCTGGTCGTGCCGCGCCTGGCGGACTGGTGCGTGGTCTACGTCCTCGAGGCGGCGCGGCTGCGGACGGTCGCCATCGAGCACAGCGTTCGCGGACGGGTGGACTTCGCCCGCGATCTCGAGCGCCGCTACCCGGCCGACCTGAGCGGCGGCGTCCGGCGGGTCATCGAGACCGGCGAGTCGCAGCTGACCCCGCGCATCACCCGCGAGATGATCGCCGCCGCGGCGCCCGACCCCGACTTCACCCGCATCATCTTCGACGAGCTGGGCCTGCACTCGTCCCTGACCGTGCCGCTGCGGGCGCGCGGCCAGGTGCTCGGCGCGCTGACGCTCGTCGCGGCCGAGTCCGATCGCGTGTTCGGGGAGCGCGACCTGTCCTTCGCGGAGGACATCGCGACGCACGCCGCCCTCGCCGTCGCCAACGCGCGCCTCTACACCCAGCAGCAGGACATCGCGGAGTCGCTCCAGCGCAGCCTGCTCCCGCGGCGCATGCCCGAGCCGGCCGGCGTCGACGTCGCCGCGACCTACCGGGCGGCCGGCGCCCACAATCTGGTCGGCGGCGACTTCTACGATTTGTGGGAGATCGGGTCTGCGGGTGAGTTCGGGTTCGCGATCGGCGACGTGTGCGGAAAGGGAGCGGCGGCCGCCGCGCTCACGGCCCTCGCCCGTCACACCGTGCGGACGGCCTCGATCTGGCTGCCCGATCACCGCCCGGGCGGCGTCCTCTGGGCGCTGAACGACGCGGTCATCAAGCGGGCCGGCAACGGCCAGTTCTGCACGGTCACCTACGTCTACGCGCGGCCGTGCGAGGAGGGGCTCGAGCTGAACGTCGCCTCGGGGGGCCACCCGCTCCCGTTCGTGCTGCGGGCGGACGGATCGGTCGAGCAGCCGGGGGAGACGGGGACCCTGCTCGGGATCCTGCCGGAGATCACCGTCCACGAGGAACGGATCGTCCTGCGGCCGGGGGACGGGATCGTGCTCTGGACGGACGGCATCAGCGACCGCCGCGGCGACGGCGAGCTGTTCGGCGAGGAGCGCCTGCGGGCGCTGCTCGAGTCCGCCGGGCAGGGCTCGCCCCGGGAGATCGCCGACACGATCGAACGCGTCGTCGTGGGCTTCTCGGCAACCGACCCGCAGGACGACATCGCCCTCCTGGTGCTCCGGTTCACGGGTCGCTGATCAGGACTCGCGACCGAGCGTCGAGACCGCCTCGGCCCTGGTCGGGTAGACCGGGATCACGTCCGACATCGAGACGAGGTCGAACAGGCGGGTCACGCTGCTCTGCGGCACGGCCACGACGGCGAAGCCGCGGGCGGCGGCGGTGACGCTGCGGTAGCCGGCGACCAGGACGCCCAGGATGCTGCTGTCGATGAAGCCGACCTCCGCCAGGTCGACGATCAGGTCGCCGCCCGCGATGAGCGCGTCTTCGACGTGGACGCGCACGTCCGGCGCGGTCGACAGGTCGTGCTCACCCTTCAGGACGAGGACGCAAATCTCTCCCGTGTACTCGACGGCGATCTGCCCCGTGCGCACATCCCCTCCGAACTCGGCGGCGAAGCAGGACCGATCTTACCCGCACCGGAGACGTTTGCAGCCATTCCGGCAGGGGTAGGCGAAACGGGCAAGCAAACGCCACCGGAAGGATGCGGAGATGGCTCAGTTACAGGGCAAGAAGATCGCGTTCCTGGCCACCGACGGTGTGGAGCAGGTCGAGCTAAGCGAGCCCTTCGAGGCGGTGCAGAAGGCCGGCGCCAACGCCGAACTGGTGTCGCTCGAGCACGGGCGCGTCCAGGGCTTCGAGCACCTCGACAAGGGCAAGACCTTCGTGGTCGATCACGTCGTCGACGACGTGGACGCGTCCGACTACGACGCGCTCGTCCTCCCCGGCGGGGTCGCGAACCCGGACCACCTGCGCACCAGCCCCGCCGCCGTCGAGTTCGTGCGCTCGTTCTTCGAGCAGGGCAAGCCGGTCGGGGCGATCTGCCACGCGCCGTGGATGCTGGTCGAGGCGGGGGTCGTCGACGGTGTCCGGCTGACGTCGTGGCCGAGCCTCCAGACGGACCTGCGCAACGCGGGCGCCGACTGGGTCGACGAGGAGGTCGTCACCGACGGCGGGCTCGTCACGAGCCGCAAGCCCGACGATCTGCCGGCGTTCTGCGCGAAGATCGTCGAGGAGTTCGCCGAAGGGGAGCACGCCGTCCAGCGCGAGCGCGCGGGCGCAGCTCGCTCCTGACCCGGGGCCCGGCGTCGCGGGGGCCGGCGATCCCGGCCCCCGCGGCCCGGCGGGCACGCCCGCGGCGAAGCCTGCGCCGCGCGTTGGGCCAGTCGGCGCTGACGCGCCACCCGCAAGAGGGCTCATACCCGCGGTGGCGGCCGCCTCACACGCGCCGCAGCGGCGTGCGCGCGAAGCGGAAGCACACGCGGTCGGCCGTGACCGCCGCGTCGAGGTGCGAAAGCGCGTCGGCGTGGCCGCCCGCCCAGGCGCCCGCGGCCGTCAGGACGACCTCGGCCGCCGCCGGCTCGAGCGACGCGGTCAGCGTGACCTCGTCCGCGTTCGCGGCGGCCACCGCCGCCGCGACGGCCCCTCCGGCCCGGTCGGCCGCGAGCGGCGGCAGCCCGGCCCGCACCGCGAGCGCGGTGGTCGCGTGGCGGGCGATCTCGCCGCGCGAGGGGCCGTTTAGGAGTCTGAGGGTGATGGTAGGTTCCATCGCATGGATGGCGGGGAGCTGTATCTGGTCGCAGAGCTCGTCGTCCCAGCCGACGTTGGCATGTTGTCACTTTGCCGGACGACGCTCGTGGGCGTCGTGTCCGGGCTTCCCATCACCGACCGGCGGCTGGACGACCTGAAGCTCGTGCTCTCGGAGGTCTGCGGCGCGGCGATGGAGCGCACGCACGCCGCCGACGGCAAGGTCGACATCGGGTTCCGGCGCTCGGCCGACGAGGTCGAGGTGAGCGTGCGCGACCGCGGGCCCGACCAGGCCGAGGGCCACATGCTGGCGGTCCAGCTGCTCGAGAAGCTGTGCTCGCGGATCGACGTCGAGCGCCACCCCGACGGGCCGGGCCGGGTCGTCCGGTTCGCCCAGCGACTGCCCGCCTGACGCCGGCCGGCGCTCATCCGCGCGGGTCCAGCTGCCGGCGGCTCTCGCGCAGCTCGGCCGCGTGCGTGGCCAGGCGCGAGTGCGACTCCTCCTCGGCGCCGATCAGCTCGCTGCGGGCCTCGGAGACGCGGATGAGCTCGTCGAGCTTGAGGTTGAGCGCCTTCGACTCGCGGCTCGACGTGTGCTGCACGGCGCAGACCATGACGAGCGTCGCGAGCGAGACGAACATGGAGATCGCGGACACGACCGGCGTGTCGCGCACGCCGACCACGACGACCGCGACGATGGCGCCGACGTCGCAGAGGACGATCGCGGCGAAGGTCGGCTCGCGGCCGAGCAGCTCGCTGACGCGGTCGATCAGGTGACTCGTCCTCGGCCGTCGAGGGCCGGCAGCGTCGATCGGATCGTCCCGGCGCTCCACCTGCCCCCGGTACCCGCGCGGCCCCGCCCGTAACCGGTGACCTGCTGCATAACCGGTGCCAGGCACCGGTTATGCAGCCGCGAGCCGGACGGCCACCTCGACGGCGCGGGCGAGCGTGTCGAGCCCCATGCTCGGGCCGCCGCAGCCGGCCACCTGCTCGGGCGGGCAGGGCAGGTGGACGAAGCCGCCCCGGATCCCCGGCCGCTCGGTCGCGATCAGATGCATGAGCCCGTAGAAGAGGTGGTTGCAGACGAAGCCGCCGGCGTCGGACGAGGCCGCCGTGGGTACACCCGCAGCCACGAGCGCGGAGACCGTGCGGGTGACCGGGAGGGTGGACCAGTAGGCGGCCGGGCCGCCGGCGAGCACCGGCTCCTCGGCGAGCGCGCGCCCGGACTCGTCCGCCTCGGCGGCGGTGACCAGGTTCAGGGCGACCCGCTCGACGGTGACACGGTCGCGGCCGTCCGCCTGCCCGAGCGCGACGACGGCCGTGGGCTCGACGGCTCGGCGAGCTCGCTGGTGGCCCCGCCGTAGACGACGGGCAGGACGACCGTGGTCAGGCCGGGATCCGCCGGTCGGCGGGCGGCGAGCGCCGCGAGAGCTGCGCCCGACGAGTTGACCGGGCGCCCCCCGAACGGCTCGAAGGCGGAGATGAGGACGCGGCCGGCCGTGTCAGGCTCCCAGCGGGTTTCGGACCTTCGCCACCTATCGGCGGCCGCGTGCAGACACGGCCGAGCGGCGCGCCCCCGCGTCCGCGGCGGGGAGGTCGGCCGGCGTCTCGAGCGCGCCGGCGAGCTGCTGGAACGGGCCCTCGGCCGCGGCCAGCTCGGCCGGCGTGCCGCGCTGGACGATCCGGCCGCGCTCCACCACGAGCACGGCGTCGGCGCGGCGGACGGTGGCGAGGCGGTGGGCGATGATGACGGAGCTGCGGCCGTGCAGCAGCCGGTCGAGGGCGCGCTCGATGACGACCTCGGTGGGCCGGTCGATGTTCGAGGTGGCCTCGTCAAGGATCAGGATGCGCGGATTCGCGAGCAGCGCCCGGGCGATCGAGATCAGCTGCCGCTCGCCCGCCGAGAGGCCGGCGCCGCCCTCGCGCACCTCGTGGCCGAGGCCGCCGTGCAGCCGCCGCAGGAGGCGGTCGAGGCCGATTGCGGCGGCCGTGTCGCGCACCTCCTCGTCCGTCGCCTCGGGCCGGGCGAAGCGGATGTTGTCGGCGATCGTGCCCGAGAACAGGAACGGGTCCTGCAGCACGACCCCGAGCTGGCGCCGGTAGCCGTTCAGCTCCACCTCGCGCAGGTCGGTGCCGTCGACGCGGACGACACCGGCGCGGGGGTCGTAGAAGCGGGCGATCAGCTTCGCGAGCGTCGACTTGCCGCCCCCGGTCTGCCCGACGAGGGCGATGCACCCGCCCGGCGGCACGTGGATCTCGATGTCGTGCAGGACGTCCGTCTGCCCGTAGGCGAAGCTGACCGCGTCGAGGTCGATCGCGCCCTCGATCGGCCCGATCGGCCGCGCGCCGGGGCGGTCGCCGATGTCGGGCTCGGTGTCCAGCACCGACGTGATCTTCACCATCGCCGCGGCGGCCGCCTGCAGCTGGCCGTAGACGTCCGAGAGCTCCTGCAGGGGCTGGAACACGAGCTGGAGCAGGTAGATCGCGGTGATCAGCGTCCCGATCGTCAGCTCGCCCGACCCGAGCAGATGGGCGCCGACGACGAGGACGGCGCAGGTCGAGATCGCGCCCAGGAGCTCGATAGACGGGAAGAACACCGAGAAGAGCTTCTGCGCCCACACGTTCGACGTGCGGTTCTCCGCGTTCAGCTCGTCGAACTGGGCCTGGAACTGGCGCTCGCGGTTGAACGCCTGCACGATCGCCATGCCCGACACCGACTCGGCCACCTGGGCGGTGACGGAGGCGATGCGGTTGCGCACGTCGAGCTGGGCGACGGCCGACATGCGCTGGAACCAGCGCGACAGGATGAGCGTCGGCGGCAGGATCACCATCGCCACCAGCCCCAGGCGCCAGTCGACGACGAACAGGACGACGATCGTCGTCGGCAGGAGCACGACGTTCGAGACGAGGGTCGGCAGGCCCTGCGAGAGCGCGTCCGAGATCGCGTCGACGTCGCTCGTCACCCGGGCGATGATCCAGCCGGCCCGCTGCTCGGAGAAGTAGCGCAGCGAGAGCGAGGTCAGGTGGTCGAACAGGTCGCGGCGCAGCCCCAGGACGATGCCCTGGCCGACGCTGGCGAGCCCCCGGATGAGCATGAGCTGGCACAGCCATCCGCCCAGGTTCACAACCAGGTAGACGGCGACGACCGTCGTGAGCGTGCCGCGGTCGCCCTTGCCGATGCCGTCGTCGATCGCCGCCCGCACGAGCAGCCACCCGCCCGACTGTGCGGCCGCGCTGCCGGTCGCGACCAGCACGAGCCAGGTCACGAAGCCCCAGCGGCCGCGCAGGTAGCGGCCGAGACGGGTCAGCCCTGTGCGCTGCCTATGCGACACCGGCCTCGTCCCCGAACAGGCCCGCGAAGGCCGCCTTCCCCTCGAGCAGATCGGCCGGACGGCCGTCCTCGACCAAGCGGCCGTCCTCGAGCACCACGGCCCGGTCGGCCAGCGCGAGCGTCGACAGCCGCTGGGCGGCGACGAGCACGGTGCGGCCCTCGACGGCGGGCCGCAGCCGCATCACCAGGTCGTGCTCGGTGTGCGTGTCGACCGCCGACAGCGGATCGTCGAGCACGATCACGCGCGCCCCGGTGACGAGGGCGCGGGCGAGCGCGACCCGCTGGCGCTGGCCGCCCGAGAGGTTCACGCCTCGCTCGCCGATCAACGTGTCGTAGCCGTCAGGCAGGTCGGGCGCGAAGTCGGCGACGCCCGCGGCCACGCACATCGCCTCGACCTCCTCCCAGGGGGCGTCCGGGCGGCCTGAGGTCAGGTTCTCGCGCAGGGTGATCGAGAACAGGATCGGCCGCTGGGTGATGACCGCAACGGCGTCGCGCACGGTCGCGAGCGGCACCTCGCGCAGGTCGACGCCGCCCAGCCGGACGCTCCCCTCGGTCGGGTCGTAGAAGCGCGGCAGCAGGTTCAGCAGCGTGCTCTTTCCCGCCCCGGTGCCGCCGCAGACGGCGACGATCTCGCCCGGCTGCAGGTCGAGGTCGATGCCCTCGAGCACCTCCTCCTCGCCCGGGTAGGCGAAGTGAACGCCGGCGAAGGTGACGCCGAGCGGCCCGGCGGGCAGGTCCCGCGGATGCTCCGGCTCCGGCAGCCGCGGCACCTCCTCGAGCCACGCGAAGGTGCGCCCAGCCGACGCGATGGCGCGCTGGGCCAGGTTGAGGATCCAGCCGAGCGCCTCGAGCGGCCAGGTGAGCTGGAGCAGGATGGTGTTGAAGAGGACGAACTCCCCGATCGTGAGCCGGCCCGCGATCACGTCGCGGCCGCCGAAGAAGACGACGGCGGCGATCGAGAGCGTGGGCAGGAAGAAGAGCGCGGGCAGGTGCTTCGCCTCGACGCTCGCCTGGCGGACGACGATGTCGCGCACGCTCGCGGCCTTGCCGCCGAAGCGATGGCGCACGTCGTCCTCGCGCCCGAACGCCTGCACCATCTCGATGCCGACCACGGCCTCGTCGGCGGCCTCCGTGACGTCGCCCTTGGCCGCCTGGACGCGGCGTGAGATCGGCATCACGAGATGGGCGAAGCGCCAGGCGACGAAGCCGATCAGCGGCGTCGCGACCGCCGAGTAGAGCGTCAGGCGCGGGTTCACGAGCGCCAGCACGATCACGCCGCCGAGGATCATCATCGCGCTCTGGAAGCCCTGCACGACGCCCCAGCCGATGAAGTAGCGGATGGGGAAGAGGTCGTTCGTCGCCCGCGAGACGACCTGGCCGGTGGGGTGCTGGTCGTAGAACGCGCGCGGGAAGCGCAGATAGCCCGCGTAGAGCATCTGGCGCAGGCGCGCCTCCAGCCGGATGCCGACCCGCGACGTCGCGAACCGGCGGGTGTAGTTCACCCAGAAGCGGGCCACCGCGAGCGCCATGATCGCGACGATGTACGGCCACAGCTCTCCGCCGCTGCCGGAGACGATGGCGCCGTCGATCGCGCGCTGGATCAGCACCGAGACCGTCAGCGTGAGGGCGGAGTACGCGAGCGCGCAGGCGAGGCCGATGAGCACCAGGCGGCGCTCGTCCCACCACAGCCGGGCAAGCCGGCGCACGGTCGGGCGCAGGGGATAATCCTCGGGATCGAACGGGTTCATGGGCGGCTTTGGGCTCAGCCGCTCGCTCAGCGCGGGAGGGATGCGCGTGGGCCGAGCCCGCGGACCACAGCCTAGACGCCCCCGCAAAAACCGGGGTCAGACCCCGAACGGCGGCCGTTGCACTTCCGCGACCGTTTCGTTCGGGGTCTGACCCCGGTCCTCGGCCAGGACGACCGAGGTCTCGATCTGGCGCTCGGGGATCGTCCAGTAGCGGCGCAGGAGCGCGGTCTTCTCCGACTCGCTCACGAGCGCGAAGCCGTTGTGCTGGTAGAAGCGGATCGCCCAGCCGGCGTCCGCCCACGTCCCGACCAGCATCGGCCGGCCGGACAGCCCTCGCAGGTGGCGCAGCAGCGACGTGCCGATCCCTTCCCCCTGGTGGGCCGGCAGGACGTACGCGTGCCGGATCAGCTCGACGTCGTCGACGGGCTGGATGCCCATGACGCCGGTGAGCGCGCCGACGCGCTCGTGCCCCCAGAAGCGCACGCCGGCCGCGATCTCGGCGTCGAGCTCCCCACGGCCCATGTACGGGTCGTGCCAGCGGTCGGCGGGGATGACGCCGCGGTAGGCCTCGGCGGCCGCGTTCACGACCGCGAGGATGGCCTCGTGCTCGCTCGCATCGCAGGGGCGGATCACACCCATCGCGCCGCTGACGATACCCCGCGAATGTCCCGCGCCGGATCCGGGTAGAACCCTTCGTAACCCGAAGACCGGAAGGGAGGCGGCATGGACATCGGAAAGCCGCTTCGGATCTACACGATCGAGCCGGTGGAGGATCCTGTGCCGCGGCCGGAGCGCGCGCCGCGGGAGGAACCGGCGCCGACGACAGCCCCGCGCAAGGAGCCCGACCCGACCCCGGCGCAGTGAGCGCAGCCGCGGTCTCTCCGGACTACCTCGATCCCATCCACGGCTGGCGCCTGTGGTCGGTGGTCACGGCGGGTGGCCGGTCGCGGCTCCAGAGCCTCGTGTGCCCGAGCATCTGGTGGCCGGGGCGCGAGCTGGTGGCGACCTGCGAGGCCAGCCCCCGCGACAGCCTCAGGCCGTGGCGGCGGCGGCTTCCCGGGCACGTCGCCCCCGAGCCGCGCTGCACGTGCGGGGTGCACGCCATGGAGCGTGTCCGCCATCTGGGCACCTATGTGCCGCCGGCGGCGAGCCGGCTCGTCGTGCAGCGGGCCGTCGGCCGGGTCGCGCTGTGGGGCGACGTGGTCGAGGGCAGCCGCGGCTGGCGCGCCGCCCGGGGGTACCCCGCGGAGCTGTGGCTTCCGCAGGCAGACCTGCGCCGGCAGACCGTCGCCGATCTGGAGCAGATCGCGGTCGAGCTGGCCGACTACGGCGTGCCCGTCCACGTGTGCGACGGGATGTCCGCGCGTGATGTCATCGCCGAGCTGGCCGGGGGATCTCCCCGGCTCGCGACCTATCGTCCCTGACCCGCCCTGACCAGGAGGAGAAACCGTGTTTGCACGCGTCGCCACGTTCCAGAGCGATCCCGGCCGCCTCGACGACACCGTCGAGATGGTGCGCAGGGAGGTCGCCGGAGAGACCCCGGAGGGCCTGAAGGGCGCCCGGATGCTCATGCTGATCGACCGCGAGTCGGGCAAGAGCATCGGCATCACGCTGTTCGACAGCGAGGAGGCCATGCGCCGCGGCGACCAGGCGCTGAACGCGATGGACCCCGGCTCCACCGAGCGCCGTCAGGCGGTCGAGTTCTACGAGGTGCCGGTCGAGACCCTGAGCGCCTCGCGCTGAATATCCGGTGCCGGGCACCGGTAATGCACCAGACGGGGTCAGACCCCTTCTGGTGCATGCGAGGCCCCCGTCGCTGACCCCGCCTAGCGGTTGATCGGCGTCGACGGCGCGGGGGCGGGGCCGGCGAGCGCCGGGCGGTCGAGCGCGAACATGGCGGCGGCCGGTCGGGGGGTGCCGTCGCTCGTGTCGGCCACCAGCTCGCCCAGCGCGGGGCCGAACTTGAACGCGTGGCCGGAGCAGCCGGCCGCGATCGTGATCGGGCCGAGCGATCCGATCGTGAAGTCGCCGTCCGGCGTCATCGTCCAGGGATGGCGGTCGCTGCGAAGCGCCCGTCCCGCGAGGCCCGGCAGCCGCTCCCGCGCCCATCCCTCGAGCCGCTCCTGCTCGGCCGGGTCGGGCGCCGGCGCCGCCTCGGGATTCCACGGATCGTCGCCGGCCGCGTCGAAGCCGAGCTTGTAGCCGACGCCGGGCACCGGGTGGCCGTAGACGCCGCCCCCGTCGTCCGCGCCCCACTCGGCGATCGCGGGCATGCCGACGAGCTCGGGGACGTCGAAGTAGGTCACCTGTGCGAGGGCGGGCGCGAGCGGCAGGTCGAGGCCGAGCGGCCCCACCAGCTCGCCGGTCCAGGGCCCGGCCGCGATGACCGCCCGGTCGGCGGCGATCGTCCCCGCGCCCGTCGTGACGCGGACGCCGCCCGCCGCAGCCTCGACCGCGACGACCCCCTCCGGCGCGCGCAGCTCGGCGCCGGCCGCGACGGCCGCCGACGCGAGCGCCGCCATGCCCGCGTCGGCGACCACCGTCCCCGCCCGGGGGTGAAAGATGCCGGTCGCATCGTCACCGACGACGATGCCGGGCAGGCGCCGGCGGATGTCCGCCGCGCCCAGCTCCTCGTAGGCCGCGCCGGCCGCGCCCAGCCCGCCGGCCAGGCCGGCCAGCGTGGCGGGCGCCGCCAGGTCGACCTGCCCGGTGAGGTGCATGATCGGCCGCGTTCCCCGCGCCTCGAGCTGTGCCCACCGATCGAGCGCCTCGGTGGCGAGGCGCGCATACTCGGGGATGGCGTAGGCGACCCGGATCGAGCGGCTGAGGCCGGTCGACGACGTGCGGGCGTCGCCGCTGCCGAACCGGTCGACACCGACCACGCGCACGCCGCGCCGGGCCAGCGCGAGCGCGGTCGAGAGCCCGATCACGCCGAGGCCCACCACCACGACCGTGTCCGCGCTGCGCGCCGCCATCGCCGCCATGGTGTCACGACGGCGGCGGCCGCCGCGGCATGATCTCCCCATGGGGCCCCTGCCTCCCGCGCCGGACGCATCCCTGCGCGAGATCGTCGAGGCGGTGCGCGCGATCCCGTACGGCCGCCCGGCCGAGCGCTCCGTCGCCGGCATGCTGCGCGAGGGCCGCGGCACCTGCTCGGCGAAGCACACGTACCTGCGCGACCTCCTGGAGGAGCGCTTCCCCGAGACCGAGCCGCGGATCGTCCACCGCGTCTACCGAATCGACCGCGCCGGCGCCCGCGCCCGCTTCGGGCCGGACGCGGCCCGTGCCGTGCCGCAGGCGGGCCTCGTCGACGTCCACCGCTACCTGACCGCGGTCGTGGACGGGCGCCGGATCCCGATCGACGCCACGTTCCCGGGCGGGCCGTGGGACGGGCGCTCGCCGATGCCGCTCGCATGCGGGGCGGGCGAGGATCATCCCGCGGGCGCCGATCCCGACGCCGAGAAGCGCCGGCTCGAGGCGGCGCACTGCGATCCGGCCGCCCGCGAGCCGTTCATCGCCGCGCTCTCGGCTCGCTAGCCGATATGGAACGTCTCGGTGTGGCCGTCGACGGCGATGGCCTGGCCGCTGATCATGCGGGCGGCGTCCGAGGCGAGGAACAGGCACAGGTCGGCGATCTCGTCCGGCTGCACGAACCGGGCGATCGACTGGCCCTCCAGGTACTCGCGCTCGACCTCCGCCGCCGCCACGCCGCGCGCGTCCGCCTCGCGCGCGATGACGCCGCGCATGCGGTCGCCGGCGACCGATCCGGGGCAGATCGCGTTCGCGCGCACGCCGTGGGGCCCGAGCTCGATCGCGAGGGTCTTCGTCAGCCCGATCACCGCCCACTTGGCGGCGACGTAGGGCGCGCGCAGCCCGATGCCGTGCTGGCCGGCGGTGGAGGAGATGTTGATGATCGAGCCGCTCCCGGCCGCCTTCATCGCCGGCACGACCCGCGCGCAGGCGCGGTAGTGGCTCGTCAGGGTCACGGCGAGCGAGCGCTCCCAGTCGTCCGGGTCGATGTCCTCGATCAGCGCGGTGGGGCCGGCGATCCCGGCGTTGTTCACGAGCACATCGAGGCCGTCGCCGGCGGCCAGGACGCCGTCGATCCAGCCGTCGAGCGCCGCGCCGTCGGCCACGTCCACGACGGACGCGCGCAGGCCCGCGGCCGCGGCCGCGTCGACGGTCCCGCCGTCGACGTCGCAGACGTGCACGTCGGCCCCCTCGGCGGCGAAGGCGCGGGCGACCACGAGGCCGAAGCCGCCGGCGGCGGCGGTGATCGCGACTCGGAGGCTCACGCGGCGATTATCCCAAGCCCGGCGACGACCCGGGCGAGCCGCGGCCGCAGGGTCTCCTCGACGAAGCCCTCCCGCGGCGACGCCACCAGGTCGAGCAGGGCGCCGTCGATCAGGTCGCTCAGGATCTCCGCGGCCTGGCCGGGGGCGGGGATGCGGGCGCCGGCCACGATCGCGCGCAGCCCGGCCATGTACGCGCCGTCCCAGCGCTCCGCCACCCGCTGTAGCGGGGGCGAGCGCCCCGCCTCGATCAGGAGCTCGTACTGGGCGGCGAGCGGCGCCTGGTCGTCCGCGCACAGGGCCCCGGCGAGCTCGGCCAGCCGCTCGACCAGCGCGTCCGCCGTCGCCGGGAGCGGCGGCGCGGTGTGCCGCTCGACGGCCGCGATCGAGCGGTCGATCGCGAGCTCGAGCGCCTCGGTCACGATCTCGGCCTTCGAGGAGAAGTGGTAGGTCGTCGAGGCCAGCGGGACGCCCGCCTCGGCCGCGACGGCCCGGTGGGTGGCCGCGCTCACCCCGTCGCGGGCGATGACGCGCAGCGCCGCCTCGACGATCAGGCGGCGCCGGTCGCTCACGGCGACGGGTTCCGCAGCCACATGCCGGCGCGGATGCCGGTTTCGATCGCCCCGTCGATGAAGCCCGACCACCCGGCCGCCAGGTCGGAGCCGGCCAGCAGAACCGGCCCCTCGGGCCGGCGCATCTCGGCGTAGTGGCGCGTGTACCAGCCCGGCCGGTGGATCGCCCAGGTGCCGTTCGAGAACTCGTCCGAAAGCCAGTCGTGCGCCGTGGCCGCCACGGCGCGGTAGCCGGGCATGATCTCGTCGAGCGAGGCCTGCACGCCCGCCAGGTCGGTCGCGTCGCAGACTGAGGCGTCGTACCCGAACCCGATCATGATCTGGCTGCCGTCCGCGTGCTGGAACTCGGTGTCGAGGTAGCCGAACGGGTGCCCCGGCCGGATCGCGTTCTGGGCCGACGGGTCGCCCTCGGCGTGGATGAAGATCTTGATCCCCCGCGACGCCTGCCCGAGCGCGATCCCCTCGCGCTTGCCCTCGGACAGCGGCGGGTCGAACTCGATGGCGGCGAGGGCGTTCAGCGGGACGGCGACGACGGCGCGCCCGGCCCGCACCGGCTCCCCGGCCCTGGTCTCGATCTCCACCCCCTCGCTCGCCCGCCGCACCGCGGCGACCGGCGTGGAGAGCCGCGTCTCGAACGGCGCCTGCGAGGCGATCGCGTCCAGCAGCCCGCGGGTGCCGGCCGCCAGCGTCACCCGGCCGCCGGTGTACTGGGTGAGCGCGAGGCTGTAGCCGGAGAGCGCGTGCCAGCGCAGCACGCTGACCGCGCCCGCGTCGTCGAGCGGGCCGTGGGCGAGCGACTCGAGCTCGGCCCACAGCACCTCGTGCCCCTCACGGTCGAGGCCGAGCTGCTCGACCCGCTCGGCGATCGTCAGCTCGTCCATCGCCGCCAGGCGGTCGATCGCGTGCAGCGGGTCGTGGGGGTTCGGCAGCGACTCCTCGACGCCCTCGACGAACCGCATCCAGCCGGCGTTCGCGATCGCGTCGCGCTCGGCGATCGTGCCCGTGCGGCGCTCGCCGTCCACGTACCAGGCGGTCACGTCCGGGTCGCCGGAGAGCTCGACGGCGAGCCCGGCACGGGTGATCTCCGAGAAGGTGAAGGGCTGGTGCCAGTGCACCCAGCCGCCGCCGTACTCGATGTCGTGCCCGCGCCACGGCGCCGTCCATGTGCGCCCGCCGAGGCGGTCGCGGGCCTCCAGGAGCAGGGTGGATCGCCCGTCCCGGGCCGCCTCGCGCGCCGCCGTGACACCGGCGAAGCCGCCGCCGACCACGACCACGTCGTACGCCTCGCTGCCCGCCATTGGTACAAATGTACCAGGTGGTTCACATCGGCGCCTACGGCGGCATGCGAGTCGGTAGGATCCGGGTCCTATTTCGGTCGGCAGACACTGACGAAGGAGCACGATGAGCGACTATGCGGTCATCAATCCGGCGACGGGTGAGACGCTCAAGACCTACCCGACGATCACGGACGACGAGCTCGAGGCGGCCATCGCCGGCGCCTACAAGACGTACCAGGAGTGGGCTCGCACGACGAGCGTCGAGGAGCGCGCGAAGCTCGTGGGCCGGGTCGGCGAGCTGCATTCCGAGCGGCGTGAGGAGCTCGCGGCGATCACCGTCCGCGAGATGGGCAAGCCCATGGAGCAGGCGCTCGGCGAGGTCGATTTCTGCGCCGACATCTACGGCTACTACGCCGAGAACGGCGTCGAGCTGCTGAAGGACGAGCCGATCAAGCTGCTCGCCGGCGAGGGCACGGCCATCATCCGCCGCAGTCCCTACGGCGTGCTGCTCGGCATCATGCCGTGGAACTTCCCCACCTACCAGGTCGCGCGGTTCGCGGGCCCGAACCTGGTCATCGGGAACACCGTCCTCCTCAAGCACGCGCCGCAGTGCCCCGAGACCGCCGAGGCCCTGCAGCGGCTCTACCTCGACGCCGGCTTCCCCGAGGGCGCGTACACCAACATCTACGCCACGAACGACCAGGCGGCCAAGGTGATCGCCGATCCGCGCGTGCAGGGCGTGTCGGTCACCGGCTCGGAGCGCGCGGGCGCTGCGGTGGCCGAGGTCGCGGGCCGCAACCTGAAGAAGGTCGTCCTCGAGCTGGGCGGCTCCGACCCGTTCATCCTGCTCAGCACGAACGACCTCGACGCGGCGGTGGAGGCGGCGGTCTCGGCCCGCCTCGACAACACCGGCCAGTCCTGCAACGCGGCGAAGCGGTTCATCGTCCACCAGGATCTCTACGACCCGTTCATGGAGAAGTTCACGGCCGCGATGGGCGAGTGGAAGCCGGGAGATCCGACAGGCGACGCCGCGATGGGCCCGCTCTCGTCCAGGACGGCTGCCGAGCGGCTCCAGGATCAGCTCGACCGCGCGAAGAAGGACGGCGCCAAGGTCGTGCTGGGCGGCGAGCGCAAGGACAACTTCTTCTCGCCGACCATTCTCGCCGACATCCCCGAGGGCGCCAAGGCTCGCCACGAGGAGTTCTTCGGCCCGGTGGCCTCGGTCTACAAGGTCGCGTCGGAGGACGAGGCCGTGCAGGTCGCGAACGACACGCCCTTTGGGCTCGGCTCCTACGTGTTCACGACCGACGCCGAGCAGGCGGAGCGGATCGCGAACAAGATCGAGGCCGGGATGGTCTACGTGAACATCGTCGGCGCGGACGGGGCGGAGCTGCCGTTCGGCGGCGTCAAGCGCTCCGGCTCGGGCCGCGAGCTCGGCCGCTACGGCGCCGACGAGTTCGTCAACAAGAAGCTCATCCGGGTCGGCTGAGCGCCGCGTCGAGACCGCGGCTCTTCCCCCCGGGGGCGGCGCACGCCGCCCCCGGGGGGTCGTGGCGTTAGTTGAGCGTGACGGTCACGTCCTGGGAGCCGGTGATCGTCCCGCTCGTCCCCAGGTCGGTGGCCGAGAACTCCGCGTGCACGGCGGCCGATCCGTTCTGGAACGCCGGGCCGCCGCCCGCCCGCGCGAGCGCCTTCCACTTCGCCGAGGCGGTGCCGCCCTGGCACGAGACGGTGACCGAGAAAATGCCGGACGCACCGGTCGCGCTCTGGGTGATGGTGCCGCTGATCACCACCGGGCTGGCGCCGTCGCAGGTGTAGGTGCCCTTGACGGTCGCGTTGCCGCCGCTGCCGGCGACGCCGGTCTTCGACACGTGCACGGTGACCGTGGCCCCGCCCCCGCCTCCCGGCTGGATCGTGACCGAGTCCGTCACCCAGTCGCTGGTGTTCCCGCCCGAGTCGTAGGCCTGGGAGCGCACCAGCGTGGTGCCGGCCGCGGTGACGGTGACGGACGCGCCGTTCTGCGAGCCGCTCCAGCTGCCCCCGCCGTCGGTGGACGTCTGGTGGCGGTAGCTCACCGCCCCGCCCTGACTCGAGACCGATCCGGAGGCGGTAACCGTCACCGGTCCGGTGGGCGGCTGCGACGCCGCGTTGTCGGACACGGTCGGGTCGGAGATCGTGACCGCCGCGCCGGCCTCGGCGAAGCGGGCGAAGTACCTGACGTTCACGCCGGCCACCTTTGTGAACTCGCCGCCGATGGCGACGCGGCCCTGGTCGGCGCCGACGGCCTCGATGCCGAGGGCGGTGTTGACCGTGGGCGCCCACGGCTGGATCGCGCCGGTGACCTCGTCGAACGCGGACAGCTTCGCCCGCGCCGCCGATCCGGGGCGTCCCGCGCAG
>JAICJC010000119.1 GCA_025928655.1 Thermoleophilia bacterium
ATGGAGGCGGTCTGGGAGGCGATCGCGGGCCTCAGCCTCGACCTGAAGATGGCGCTGCTCCTGCGCGACGTGGTCGGCCTGAGCTACGCCGAGATCGCCGAGGCGCTCGAGACGACGCTCGCCACCGTCAAGTGGCGGATCTACAAGGCGCGCGAGACCGTCGTCGCCGAGCTCCGGCGGGACGGCTACCACGTCGGCCGCGGCCACGGCCCGGCGGCAACGGCCGCCCAGGCCTAGCGAAAAGCGGGGACAGTCCCCGCTGGGCGGGGACAGTCCCCGCTGGGCGGGGACAGTCCCCATCCACCCCCAGTGCGGGCTACCGGCCTTCGGCCAGGCGCGCGCCGAGCCGCAGCGGCAGCCCCGCGTCGCGGATCGCCGTCTGGGCGGCGCGCACGTCGTAGTCGATCCGGTGCCACTCCGCCGTGCCGGCGTCGAGGTCGAGCGTCATGTATGCGGCCCGGGGGTCGCCGTCGCGCGGCTGCCCCACCGAGCCGGGGTTGAGCAGGAACGGCCCCGGGCTCGTCTCGAGGCGCGTGCCGGCGCCGGCCAGCCCCCCCAGGAACCTCTCGCCGGCGTAGCCGTACGCGAGCGGGACGTGGCTGTGGCCCACGAGCGAGAGCGGCGTGCCCTGGAGCTCGAGGCACACGGCGGCGGTGCGGTCGTCGATCACGTACTCCCAGACCGGGTCGCGGATGCTGCCGTGGTAGAGCTCGACGCCGCCGCGCTCGCCCTTCGGCTCCAGGCTGCGCACGCGCTCGAGCTCCTCGGCCTCGAGTACCTCCATCGTCCACTCGGCGGCGGTGCGGGCGTCCGAGGAGAACGCCTCGAGGCCGATCTCGCCCGTGATGACCATGTCGTGGTTGCCGGCGAGGCAGACGTCGGCCCGCTCGAGCACGATGCGGGTGCACCGGGCCGGGTCGGCGCCGTAGCCGGTCAGGTCGCCGAGGCACCACAGCTCGTC
The DNA here is from genome assembly GCA_025928655.1 of Thermoleophilia bacterium. Lineage (GTDB taxonomy): Bacteria > Actinomycetota > Thermoleophilia > Gaiellales > JAICJC01 > JAICJC01. The sequence goes on from JAICJC010000119.1 coordinate 962, forward strand.
GGGCGCGGCGGCGTCGATCGCGGCGAGGACGGCCTCGAGCGCCGGCAGGTTCGCGTGGACGTCCGAGATGACCGCGACCTTCACCGGCGCAATCTACCGATCGCGCCGGGAGCGGGCTACGTGTCGTCCGGGCCGTCGAACTCGGGGAGGTTCTTGATGCCCTCCTTGGTCTGCCACTTCGAGTAGTTGTCGCCCATCGCGTCGATGAGCTCCTTCATGAAGCGCGGGGAGAGGTTCACGCGGGCGACCACGACCCCTGGCACCTCGTCGTCCTCGACCTCGTGGTCGACGCGGGCGAAGGTCACCGTGAACTCGTAGTCGGAGTGGCTGACGTTGGCGAAGTTGGCGTAGACGCCCGCCATGATCTCCGGCGAGAAGTGAATGTTCAGGTGGCGCTCGGGGGTGCCGTCCTCATCCTCTTCCATGCCCGCACCCTACCGCAGGGCCGCCGGGTGCCAGGGTTTACGATCCACCCATGAGCGCCAGCCCCGTCTCCGAGCTCTCCGCCGCCGTCGAGCGGGCCGTCAGCGCCGTCGGTGGCGACGGCCTTGCGGTCGGCCTGGAGCGGCCCGCCGACCCGGGCCACGGCGACTACGCCACGGCGATCGCGCTGCAGCTCGCCAAGCCGCTCCGCTCGGCGCCGCGCGACATCGCCGGCCGGATCGCGGCCGAGCTCGAGTCGGAGTTCATCGAGTCGGTCGAGATCGCCGGGCCGGGCTTCCTGAACCTGCGGGTCACGCCGTCGTGGCACCGGCACGCCGTCGGCCGCGTCCTCGAGCAGGGCTCGCGCTACGGGGCGGGTGCGATCGCGGCGCCGGGTCGGATCCAGGTCGAGTACGTGTCCGGCAACCCGACCGGGCCGGTCACCGTCGCGACGGCCCGCAACGCCGCCTACGGCGACAGCCTGGCGCGGCTCTTCGAGTTCGCCGGCCACGACGTCGGCCGCGAGTACTACTTCAACGACGCCGGCCGCCAGATCGACCTCTTCGGCGAGTCGCTGAAGGCGCGGGCCGCCGGCGCCGAGCCGCCCGAGGACGGCTACCAGGGCGCCTATGTCGCCGACGTGGCGGCGGAGCTCGGCCTCGGCCCCGACGCCGACGTCGCCGCCTGGGCGCGGGCGGGCACGGACGCCATGATCGGACGGATCCGAACGACGCTCGCGCGCTTCCGGTGCTCGTTCGACACCTGGTTCCTGGAGCGGTCGCTGTACGAGACCGGGGCGGTGCAGCGGGCGATCGACCGCGTCCGGGCGGAGGGGCACGTGTACGACGCCGACGGGGCGGTGTGGCTGCGCTCGTCGGCGCTCGGCGACGACAAGGACCGCGTGCTCGTCCGCTCCGACGGCAGCTTCACGTACGTCGCGGGCGACCTCGCCTACATCACCGACAAGCTGGAGCGCGGCTTCGACACGGCGGTGTACGTGCTCGGCGCCGACCATCACGGCTACATCGGCCGGCTGAAGGCGGCCGCGCAGGCGCTCGGGTACGACCCGGCCCGGGTCGACGTCCAGATCTACCAGCTGGTGCGCCTGCGCGAGGGCAAGATGTCGAAGCGGGCGGGGCGGATCGTCACGCTCGACGACCTGCTCGACGCGATCGGCGTCGACGCCGCCCGGTACGCGCTCGTCCAGCGCGGGCACGACCAGCCGATCGACCTCGACATCGACCTGCTGACAGCGCAGAACGCCGAGAACCCGGTCTACTACTGCCAGTACGCGCATGCGCGCATCGCTGCGATCCTGCGCCGCGCCGACGGCGGGGAGGCCGCCGAGCCCGATCCCTCGTGGCGGCCGGAGCCGGCCGAGGCGGAGCTGGTGAAGGCGCTGGCCGGGTTCCCGGGCCTCGTCGCCGAGGCGGCGGAGCGGCGCGGCCCGCACCGGCTGGCCGGCTATGCCCAGGACACCGCCAAGGCGTTCCACCAGTTCTACAAGCAGTGCCAGGTGATCGGCGTCGAGCCGCCCGTCGAGCGCAGCCGGCTCGCCCTGTGCCGGGCGACGGCGCAGGTGATGCGCACGGCGCTCGACCTCGTCGGCGTCGACGCGCCCGAGTCCATGTGAGCGCGTTCGGGCCGCTGCTACCCTGGCACACATGGCCAACCTGCCAACGGCGCCCACCGTCTACGAGGTCGAGGAGCTCGAGGAGATCCTCGCCGGCGACGACGCCGGCACCGACGAGGGCGACTGGTACGCGATCCGCACCGACCCGTGGCCGTGCCCGGCGTGCAGCGAGGAATTCTCCTACGTCACCGCCTGCCACCACGTCATCGTCGCGCCCGACCGCGACGACCTGATCGACCACGCCGCCCGCGCGTCCCAGGTCGGCCGCAACCCCCGCATCGTCCGCTACGACGACACGCTGCCCACCATGACCCTCTTCCAGTGGCGCGCCCTCGGCCGCCCGGTGCACGGGGTCAAGAAGGTCAGCTGAGCGCGGGGCCGTCGGCGATGACACCCGCGACCGTCTCCGGGTCGACCGGGTCGGGGAGGGCCGTGATCCACCAGGTCGCCCCGGCGCGCTCCCAGCCGTCCGCGCCCGTGCCCGGGCGTCCCGAGGCGATGACGTCGAAGCCGTCCAGATCGCCGCGCTCGCGGCGGATGCGGTCGAGCAGGGCGGGCGCCTCGTCCGCGGTCGCGTCGGTGCAGATGCCGTCGTAGCGCGCGGCCCGGCGCATCGGGCGGGGCCGGCCGGTGGGCGCGGCCACCCAGACCGGGATCCGCGGCTCCTGCAGCGGCCGCGGCAGGAAGCGCACCGCGTCGGCGGTGAAGTGGCGGCCGTGGTGGGTGGCCTCGGCGCCGCTCCACAGCCGGCACAGCAGCTCGAGCCCCTCGTCGAGCCGGTCTCCGCGGATGCGATCGTCGTCCTCCTCGCCGAACCGGGTCAGCTCGCGCCCGGTGTTGACGCCCAGGCCGACGCCGAGCACCAGGCGCCCGCCGCTCAGGTGGTCGAGCGTGACCGTCTCGCGGGCGAGCTTCTGCGGCCGGCGGCGCGCGACCGGCGTCACGAGCGTCCCCAGCCGGATCCGCTCCGTCGCCGCCGCGGCCGCTGCGAGCGCGATCCAGGGGTCTGCCACCGGCCGGAACGGCTCGGCCCGGTACATGTGGTCCCACAGGAAGACGCCGTCAAAGCCCGCCCGCTCGGCGTCAGCCGCCAGGTCGGCGACGACGCGCGGGTCGGCGAGCTCCCCGAACGGCGCGAGCGAGAGGCCGTGGCGCATCCGGTGAACGGTACCGACCCGGTGTGGCTCTACGCCGCCCGCCGGCCGCAGCAGCGGGCCTCGATCCCGGCTGCGGGCAGCGCCCCGCTCCACAGGTAGCCCTGGCCGAACGGGCAGCCGGCCGCCCGCAGGAACTCGAGCTGGGCCTCGGTCTCGATCCCCTCCGCGAGCGCGCTCAGGCCGAGGCCCTGGGCCAGGCCGACCATCGTCGTCACCAGCACGCGGCCCTGCTCCTTGCCCAGGTTCGCGATGAACGAGCGGTCGATCTTGAGCGTCGAGACCGACATCTCCTGGAGCCGGCCGAGCGACGAGTGGCCGGTGCCGAAGTCGTCGATCGCGATCGGGACGCCGCGCCGCCGCAGCTCCGCCATGATGCGCCGGTTCTCGGCCGGGTTGACCATCGCGGTCGACTCGGTCAGCTCGACGGTGATCCGGCCCGGGGGCAGCTGGAACCCGGCCAGCGTGTCCAGGAAGCGGCGCACCGCGGTGAGATCCCAGAGCGTGCCGGGGAAGTTGACCGAGATCGGCAGGTCGAGGCCGCGCGACTGCCACTCCCGGCTCTGGCGGCACGCCTCGGTGACGACCCAGTCCGAGAGCGGCGCGATCAGGCCCGTGCGCTCCGCGAGCGGGATGAACTTGCCCGGCGGCACGAGCTCGTCGCCGTCCCGCCAGCGGACGAGCGCCTCGCAACCGACCATGGCGCCGGTCGCGAGCTCCACGATCGGCTGGTAGTGCAGGGTCAGGTCGCCGCCCTCGATGGCGCGGGCGAGCCGTGCCGCCGTCGCGATCGTGCCCGCGCCCGCCCCGGTGCCGGTCGAGTAGACGTGGCAGGCGTGACGGCCGGAGTCCTTGGCCCGGTACATGGCCACGTCCGCATGCTTCAGGAGCGTCTCGCCGCTCTTCGCGTCGGCCGGGTAGAGGCTCACACCGACGCTGGCCGAGCAGTACACCTCCGTGCCGGCGACGCTGAACGGCGTCGCGAGTGCCGCCAGGAGCTGCTGCCCGATCCGCTCCCCGGTCGCGGCCAGCCCGCCGTTCGCGACCGGGTCGACGTCCGCGAGCAGCACGAGGAACTCATCGCCGCCCTGGCGCGCGACCAGGTCGGCCGGGCGCACGGCCCGCCGCAGCCGCTCGGCGACGGCGCACAGGAGCTCGTCGCCGGCGCCGTGCCCGAGGTTGTCGTTGACCAGCTTGAAGTCGTCCAGGTCGACGTAGAGCACGACGAGCCCGGCCCGGTCGCGTGCGGCCCGTTCCAGCTCGAGCTCGAGCCGCTCGCGGAACCGGACGCGGTTCGGGAGCCCGGTGAGAGCGTCGTGGTAGGCGAGGTGCGCGAACCGCTCCTCGGCCTCGCGGCGGTCGGTGATGTCGAGCAGGTAGCCCTGGCGGTAGAGCGGGACGCCGTCGTCGTCCGCGACGACGACCGACTCGTCGCGCAGCCAGCGCAGGCTGCCGTCGGCGCGGACGATGCGGTACTCGCAGCAGAACTCGCCGTGGCCCTGGTGCGCCTCGGAGAGCGCGGCCATCACCCGCTCGCGGTCGTCGGGGTGGACGACGCGGGCGAACAGGTCGGGATCGGCCATCCACTGCTCGTGGGTATAGCCGGTGATCTCGGCGTTCTTGGGGCTGTTGTAGATCGAGGTGGCGGTCGCGTCGAGCGCGTCGATGTAGATGGCGAGCGGGAGCCGCTCGACCAGGTTGCGGTAGCGGCCCTCGGCCTCGCGCAGCTGCGCCTGGGAGCTGGTGAGCGCCTGTTCGGCCAGCTTGCGCTTCGTGATCTCGAAGATGACGCCGTGGATGGCCTGCGGGGTGCCGTCCTCGTGGAAGACCGTGACGGCCGTGTCCCACACCCAGCGCACCCGGCCGGAGGTGTCGATCAGGCGGTACTCGCCGTCGTACGGCGTGCCGGCGGCGACCGCGGCGGTGTACCTCCGCAGCACCTCCTCGCGGTCGTCGGGGTGGATCTGGTCGGCCCAGCCGTCGAAACCCTGCATCCAGTCGCTCACCTTCGAGCCGAAGAGCTGCTCCAGCTGGGGGCTGATGTAGATCGGATCGCCGGTGATGGGCTTCGCGACGTAGGAGACGGCCGGAAGCTGCTCGATCAGCCCGCGCAGCATCGCCTCGGCCCGGGTCCGGGCCTCGTGCGCCGCGGCGTTCTCGAGCGCCGCCTGGAGGATCTCCGCCCGCCGCGCCCACAGCTCGCGCTCGTCGTCGGGGATCGGGTCGGGGCGCTCGGGCACCGCCCCGGCGAACGCCGCCAGGACCGCGTCGGGGCTGCGCTGGGCGTGCAGCGCGACGGCCAGCTCGGCCAGGTGCGTTTCGCGGCTCGGATCTGCCATTGCCGACAGGTAATCGGTTGCCGCCAGGCCGCGTTGAGACCGGCGCCAGGAGGCGGGGTCAGACCCCGAACGGCGGCCGTGACAGTTCCGTTGCCGTTCCGTTCGGGGTCAGACCCCGCCGCCGGGCGCGGCCGACGTAGACTCGGGAGCCATGGGGGTGGCCGGCAGGATGCGGCAGCCGTACGACCGTGTACGGGCAACGGCGCACAGCCGCATGGAGCTCGTGCGCACCCTCGCGGCGGCCTCGCCGTGGCTGGTCGCGGCGGCGACCGCCGCCGCGCTCGTCGCGGGGCTCCTGCCGGTGGGGCTCATGATCGCCGGCGGCGTTCTCGCGGCGCGGATCGACGACGCCGTCCGCCATGGCGGGGGAGACGCCCAGCTGCGCGACGCCTACCGGGCCTTCGCGGTCGTGATGGGGCTGTTCCTCGCGGGCGAGCTGATGGTGCCGCTGCAGAACCGGCTGCGGTGGCTGATCACGAAGCGCATCGACGGCGTCATGCGCCTGCGGGTGATGCGCGCCGCCCTGGCGGGAACGGACATGACCCGGCTGCACGGCCAGGAGTACCTGGATTCGATGCGGCTCGCCCACGGGCTGATCCGCTGGTCGGCGACCCCTGGCGGCGGTGCCGCCGGCCTGCTGGGCCTGACACGCGACTACGTGACGGGCATCGGGGCGGCGGTCGTACTTCTGACCTTTCAGCCGGTGATCGCCGCGCTGGCCCTGATCGCGGCGCTCATCGTCCGTGTGCGCTGGCGGGGCGAGACGATCGGGCTCATCGACATCTGGCTCCGCGGGTGGCGCCACCGGCGCGAGTCCGGGTACTTCACCGAGCTCGGCCTGGGGCGCACGGCCGCCGGCGAGGTGCGCGTCTTCGGTCTCGGTGACTGGCTTCGGCGCCGCATCCGAGCTGCGGGCACCGAGGCCTGGACGCCGACCTGGCGCAGGCGTGCCGAGCGGTTCGGCACCACGACGGCGCTGCAGGTCGTGCTGGCCGGTAGCGTCGCCGTCGGCGCGCTGATCTGGGCGGCGCGGGCGTCGGCGAACGGCGACCTCGGCATCGGCGGCCTGGTGGTGTTCGTGCCGGCGCTCCTCGCGGTGCTCGCGCTCGGCCGCACGTTCAACGACGACATGCCCGTGCAGTACGGCGCGTCGACGCTTCCGGCGATCGAGACGCTTGAGCGCCTGGCCGCCGAGACCGTGTCCCGGGAGACCGGATGCCGGATCCCCGCGGCGGAGGCCCCGCCGGAGATCGAGCTGCGCGGGGTCTCGTTTCGCTACCCGGGTGGCACGGACGAGGTCCTGCGGGAGGTCGACCTGCGCATCCCGGCCGGCGGCTCGGCCGCGCTCGTCGGGCTGAACGGCGCCGGCAAGACGACGCTCGTGCGGCTGCTCTGCGGCCTCTACCCGCCCGACCGCGGCGCCGTGCTCGTGGACGGCATCGACCTGCGCGAGCTCGATCTCGACGCCTGGCACCGCCTCGTCGCCCCGATGTTCCAGGAGTTCGTGCGCCTGCCGGCGACCGTCGCCGAGAACGTCGGTGCGGGCGGCATCGAGCACCTGGCCGACCGGAGGGGGATCGACGCCGCGCTCGACGAGGCTGGCGCCGCCGTCTTCGCCGGGCGGCTCGCCGACGGCGCCGACACGCTGCTCGCGACGCGGCACGCGGACGGCAGCGATCTCTCCGGCGGCCAGTGGCAGCGGCTCGGCATCGCCCGGGCGCTGTTCGCGCTCCAGCAGGGCGCGCGCGTGCTCGTGCTCGACGAGCCCACCTCCAACCTCGACACGGCGAGCGAGGAGCGCATCGTCCGGCGTCTGCTGGAGGAGACACGCGGGGAGGCCACGACGCTGCTCGTGACCCACCGGCTGGCCCTGGCCCGGCGAACGGATCACATCGTCGTGGTCGCGTACGGGCGCGTGGCCGAGGCGGGCACGCACGACGAGCTCATGGGCGCAGGCGGCCGGTACGCCGACGCGTTCTCGATGCAGGCCGCGCTCTACCCGCTCGAGGAGCCGGGCGATGAATGAGCGCCCGCCGGCGACCGCCGGGATCGTCCTCCTGTTGCGGACGGCCGCCGCCACGGACCGCCGCGGCCTGATCGTCAGCCTGGGGCTGGGCTCCCTCGCCAGCCTGCTCACCCCGCTCTTCCCGCTCCTGTTCAAGGCGCTGGTCGACGGGGCCGTGCGCAGCGACACGAACACGGTGACAGCGGCGGCGGTGGCGATCGCGGCGCTCCAGGCGGGGAGCCACTCGTCCGGCAGTTACGCCTCGATCTTCGGCTGGAACCTGTGGGAGCGGGTGACGGTCTCGATCGATGAGCGGCTCGTCGGGCTCACCACGCGGCTCGGCCTCGTCGACCGGGCCGAGCGGCCTGACTACGTCGAGCACCTGACGCTGGTGCGGACGAACCGCGAGACCTTCCAGGAGTCGATGATGTCGCTCGTCGGGGCCATGTTCCTCGCCGTCCAGGTGCTCGTGACCATCGCGATCCTGGCGACGGTGGCGCCGATCCTCATCCTGCTACCGCTGTTCAGCGCGGCGCCGGTCGCGGCGGGCCGCTGGGCGGAGGAGCGCGGGCAGCGCGCGCTGCGCGAGTCCGCCCTCGACGCACGCACGGCCGACGGATTCGCCCTGCTCGCGGTCGACCCCCCCGCCGCCGGCGAGCTGCGCGTGCTGCGGCTTCGCGAGCTCGTGCTCGAGCGCCACATCGCGGCCTGGGAACGGGCCGTGGCGCGGCAGTGGCGGGCCGAGTCGGTCGGGGCCCTGGTCTCGGCCGCGGCGCTCGTCGTGTTCACCGTCGGCTTCGCCGGTGCCGTCCTGTTTGTCACCGACCGCTCGCTCCACGGCGGCGCGACCGTCGGCGCGGTGATCCTCGTCCTCACGGCGGGCCAGCAGCTGCACAACCAGATCGGCGGCGTCCTCGCGAGCTCGGGCGACCTCTTCCGCATCGTCGAGACCGTGCGCCACCTCGCCTGGATCGAGCGCTACGTCGATCTCCACGAGGAGCGCGGGGCGGCGCGCCCCGCCCCGGCGATGCGTGAAGGCCTGCGCCTCGAGGGGGTGTCGTTCCGGTACGACGGCGCCGAGCGCGACGCGCTGGCCGACGTGTCGCTGACGCTGCCGGCCGGCTCCGTCGTCGCCGTCGTGGGTGAGAACGGGGCGGGGAAGAGCACGCTCGTCAAGCTCCTCTGCGGGCTGCACCGGCCCACGGCCGGCCGCATCGCCGTGGACGGCGTCGACCTCGCCGACACTCACGCGCCCTCGTGGCGCGCGTCGCTCTCGGGCGCCTTCCAGGACTTCGTCCGCTTCGAGGTGCTGGCGCGCGAGAGCGTCGGCATCGGCCGGATCGAGGAGGCGGGCGAGCCCGCGCGGGTGCGCCGGGCGCTGGCCGGGGCCGACGTGGCGGATCTCGAGGGGGAGCTGCCGGAGGGCCTGGAGACCCCGCTCGGCCGCGCGTTCCTCAACGGCGTCGACCTCTCGGGCGGCCAGTGGCAGAAGGTCGCACTCGCCCGCTCGATGATGCGCGAGGCGCCGCTCATGCTCGTGCTCGACGAGCCGACCTACTCGCTCGACGTCGACTCGGAGCGGCGGGTGTTCGAGTGGTTCTCGCGCGTCGCCGGCACGGACAACCCGCTGGGCACGATCACCGTCATCGTCTCCCACCGGTTCTCGACGGTGCGAGCGGCGCACGTGGTCGCCGTCGTGCACGACGGGCGCCTCGTCGAGTCGGGCACCCACGCCGAGCTGCTCAGGCGGGGCGGGCGGTACGCCGAGATGTACCGCACGCAGGCCGAGGGGTACGTCTAGGCCGGCCGGCTAGCGCAGCTCGAACCGATCGAGGTTCATGACCTTGTCCCAGGCGGCGACGAAGTCACGAACGAACTTCTCGCCCGAGTCGCTCGACGCGTACGCCTCTGCCAGCGCCCGCAGCCGCGAGTGCGACCCGAAGACGAGGTCGACCGACGTCGCGGTGTGCCGCAGCTCGCCGGTGCGCCGGTCGCGGCCCTCGTACACGTTCTCCCCCGCCGGCGCCCACTCCGTCCCCATGTCCAGCAGGCGGACGAAGAAGTCGGTCGTCAGCACCCCGGGCCGGTCGGTGAACACGCCGTGCTGCGCCCCGCCGTGGTTCGTGCCGAGCACGCGCATTCCGCCGACCAGCACCGTCATCTCCGGCGCCGTCAGGGTCAGCATGTACGCCCGATCGAGGAGGCCGTGCTCGAGCGGCATCGGCTCGCCCGCGCGGAAGTAGTTGCGGAAGCCGTCGAGCTGCGGCTCGAGCACCGAGAACGAGTCGGTGTCGGTGTCCTCCTGGGACGCATCCATGCGCCCGGGCGCGAAGGGCACCTCGACGTCGTATCCGGCCGCCCTCGCCGCCTGCTCGACGCCGGCGCAGCCGCCGAGGACGATGACGTCGGCCAGCGAGACGCGCGTGCCGCCGGCGGCGGAGTCGTTGAACTCGGCCTGGACGCGCCCGAGCGCCCGGAGGGCGGCATCGAGCTCGGCCGGCTCGTTCACGTCCCAGTCCTTCTGGGGCGCCAGGCGCAGGCGGCCGCCGTTCGCGCCGCCCCGCTTGTCGGTGCCGCGGAACGAGGCCGCCGCCGACCAGGCGGTGGAGACGAGCCGCGAGACGCTGAGGCCGCAGGCCAGGAGCTTCTGCTTGAGGGTCGCGATATCGGCTGCGCCGATCAGCGGGTGGTCGACTGCGGGCACCGGGTCCTGCCACAGCTGCACCTCGGGGATCCAGGGGCCGAGGTAGCGAGACACCGGCCCCATGTCGCGGTGGAGCAGCTTGTACCAGGCCTTCCCGAACGCCTCTGCGAGCTCGTCCGGGTGCTCGTAGAACCGTTTCGAGATCGGCCCGTAGATCGGGTCGAGCCGCAACGCCAGGTCGGTCGTCAGCATCATCGGCGCGTGCCGCCTGGACGCGTCGTGCGCGTCGGGCACCGTCTCCTGCGCCTCGGGATTCTTCGGCGTCCACTGGTGCGCGCCGGCGGGGCTCGTGGTCAGCTCCCACTCGTACCGGAAGAGGTTCTCGAGGAAGCCGTTGTCCCACGTCGTCGGCTCGTTCGTCCAGGCGCCCTCGAGGCCGCTGGTCATCGCATGGGCGCCGTTGCCGCCGTTCACGCTGTTGCGCCACCCGAGGCCCTGCTGCTCGATCGGCGCGGCCTCGGGCTCCGGGCCGATGTGCTTCGGGTCGACCGCTCCGTGCGTCTTGCCGAACGTGTGGCCGCCGACGATGAGCGCGAGCGTCTCCTCGTCGTTCATGGCCATGCGGGCGAAGGTCTCGCGGATATCCCGGGCCGCCGCCAGCGGGTCGGGGGTGCCGTTCGGGCCCTCGGGGTTGACGTAGATGAGGCCCATCTGCACGGCGCCGAAGGGCTTTGCGAGCTCGCGGTCGCCGCTGTAGCGCTGGTCGCCCAGCCACGTGTCCTCGGAGCCCCAGAAGATCTCCTCCGGCTCCCAGATGTCCTCGCGGCCGAAGCCGAAGCCGA
>JAICJC010000038.1 GCA_025928655.1 Thermoleophilia bacterium
CAAGGCACCCCAGCGCCCGTAGTATTCGCGGGTGGTGTTCGGGGTGCCGAGGCGCGGGCGGGCAGTCGCGGCGGTGGCGGTCGCGGCCTCGCTCTGGGCAGCCGGGCCGGCGAGCGCGGCCGGCGGGCCGCCGCCACCGGCGCCGGGCGCGTTCTGGCAGGGCGTGCCGGTCATCCGCGCCGCCGGGCTCGCCACTTCCCACGCGCCGGCGAGCGCCGGCCTGGCCACCTCCTTCTGGGCGCGCCCGCAGGTGCAGTGGGCCGTCTCGCAGGGCTGGGTCTCGAAGGCCGGGCCGAAGAACTTCGGCCCGGCGACGCTCATCCACCGCCTGGGAGCCGCCAAGGTGCTGGCGCTCGCCTACCAGCGCTGGAAGGGGACGGCGGTGTGGTCGGATCCCTACCGCGAGGCGGTCACCCTCGGCTGGATCCCGGCGAGCAGCGGCCCGTCCGACACGATCACCCAGCACGGGTTCGATAGCGGCGTCGTGAACATGCTGGGGCTGCACGCCGCGGCGGTCACGTACTCGACGCTGCACGAGGCGAACGGCCGCAGGGTGCCGCTGCCGCTCGGGTTCGCGGCCGAGCAGATCGTCCGCCACCTCGGGATCCGTGTGAACGCCCCCGCCGGCGACGACACCTGGGAGTGGTGGCCGCGGGATCGCATGGTGCGGGCCGAGCTCGCGATCGAGGCCTACGGCCTCGCCCACCTCCCGGGCTGGACGGCCGCCTGGGCGACCTCCCAGGCGGCGGTGGCGGGAGGGCTGCCGACGTGGACGCCGCTGCAGCGGCAGGTGCTCCGCTTCGCCATCCGTTACGCCGGGGCGCCGTACGTGTGGGGCGGCACCTCCGACCGCCCGCAGAGGCTCTTCGGCCGGCCTGCCGCCGGCGGGTTCGACTGCTCCGGGTTCGTCTGGTGGGTGCTGAAGCTGCACCGCTACCGGCTCGCCAACGGCCGCCCGTGGAGCGCGGCCATCGCCGGGCGCACGACCTACGCGATGGCCCGGGCGCTCCCGGTCTCCAAGCGGCTCGGCTACGGCAGGCTGCAGCCCGGCGACGTGCTCTTCTGGAGCGACAAGCTGCCGCACGGCGCGGCCACCCACTGGCAGCACATCTACCACACCGGCATCTACCTCGGGCAGGGGTGGACGATCGACAGCCACGGCGCCGGCGACGGCGTCACCATCGACCGGATGAGCCCCGGCTCGGGCTGGTTCCACGACTACTTCGCGTTCGGCTGGCGGGTGCTGCCGCGGGGCCGGTGAGCCGCGCTACGGCGCGTGCAGCACGACGCTGTAGTTGACGCCGCCGCCGAGGCCGAAGGCGCCGGTGATCCCGGGGATGTGGATCGGCGTCGAGCGGTTCGTCTTCGTGCCGTCGCCGAGCTGGCCGTCGGTGTTCAGGCCCCAGGCCCAGGCGGAGCCGTCGCTCTCGGCAGCGAGGCTGTGCAGGCGGCCGTTGCCGATGTCGACGACGTTCGAGATGCCCTTCACCTGCACCGGCGTCGAGCGGTTCGTCTTGGTGCCGTCGCCGAGCTGGCCGTCGGTGTTCTGGCCCCAGGTCCACACCGTGCCGTCGCTTCGAAGCGCCATGCTGTGGTCGGCGCCGGCGCTCACCATGGTCACGCCGGTCAGGTTCTTCACCTGGACGGGCGTCAGTCTGTTCGCGCCCTTGGTGCCGTCGCCGACCTGGCCGTACTGGTTCCAGCCCCACGACCACACGGTGCCGTTCGCCTCGATCGCGAGGCTGTGGTCGCGGCCGCCGGCGATGCCGACGACGTTCGCGATGGTGTGCACCTGGACGGGCGTCGTGTGGTTGGTGGTGTTGCCGATCCCGAGGTTGCCGAACTCGTTGTCGCCCCACGCCCACACCGAGCCGTCGGCCTCCAGCGCGAGCGTGTGGTCGCGCGCGCCCGCGATCGCGACGACGTTCGTGAGGCCCGTGACCTTGACCGGGGTCGTCCGGTTGGTGGTCGTGCCGTCGCCCAGCACCCCGTACTTGTTCCAGCCCCACATCCAGACGGTGCCGTCGCTCTTGAGCGCCATCGAGTAGTAGTGGCCGGTCTCGACGGCGATGACGCCGCTCAGGCCCGACACCCGCACGGGCGACTGCCGGTTGGTCTTCGTCCCGTCGCCGACCTCGCCGTAGTTGTTGTGGCCCCAGGCCCAGACCATGCCGTCGCTGCGCAGCGCGACGGCGTGCTCGCGGCCGCCGTCGATCTCGATGACGCCGGTGAGCCCGGCCACGGCCCCGGGCTTCGTGCTGCTGCCGGCCGAGCCGTTCCCGAGCTGCCCGTACTGGTCGTTGCCCATGGACGAGGCCGTGCCGGTGGTCGCCGCCTGCGCCGCGCGCGTGAGGGCGATCGGGAGCACGGAGAGCACCGAGACGAGCAACACACCTGCCAGACGCAGCCGTCCCACCTGGACCGAGAATACGGCATTCCGCAGACCTTGTCGAGGGCCGCGCCCGGCCGTCAGCGCCGGCGCCGGGGTGCGCGCGCGGCACCGGTCGCGGCCAGCCAGCCGGCCACGATCACGAGCACGCCGGCGAGCGTCACGGCCAGGTGCGCCGTCGCGAGGCCGGCGCCCACCACCACGACGCCGACGCCCATGAGCGCGACCGAGAGGCGCGCGAACTCGGCCTTCCTCGGGCGGGGCTCATGAGACTCGTTCACGTCGGTCGGGCTCCTGACGCGCTGAAGGCCGCCGGAGAGCTTCGCAGCCCCCTGCGTCCGGCGGCCCTCTGGCGTCAACCACCCCGGCTGAGGTCGCAGCGGGGGGGCGGGGCCAATCTATGCGACGGGGCGCCGCTCGCTCAATACGTGGAAACACCCAATCGGCGGGCGATCGAGCGCCGATGGGCGGGCGGCGCTAGGAGGCGGGCGGCGGCGGGGGCGGCGCCGGGCCGATCCGCGGGATGCTCTCCGTGTCGCCCTCGAGCGTCGGGTTGTAGGCATCCTCGGGCCCCTCGATGCGCGCGTCACGGCGGTAGACGGAGCGCTTCGGCCGCACGATCTCGCTCTCGGGCGGGCGCCGGGCCTTCACCATCGCGACCAGGATCTCGTAGACGACGGTGCGCACCGCCAGCGGCAGCCGGTTCTTGCGCACCACGTTCCCGCGTTTCATGTAGCGGTTGGTCGGGACGATGTACACCTGATCGATCCCGACGCCGTAGTGATCCGCATACTTCCTGCGCATGCCGGCCTTGGCCCCGAGGATGACGATGATGCCCTCGCTGACCTTCGTGGGCATCCCCATCCCCCGGTAGGCGTTCATCGTGCTCATGAGGTCGTCGCCCTCGGCGGTGGGGTCGTCCTTCCCGAAGTCGACCACCGAGTCGGCCGCGTTCACGTTGCCCATGAAGACGAGGGTGTCGGCGATCTCGACGGCCGACCAGTTGCTCACGCTCTTGATGCTGTTCCCGAGGTCGCAGAAGACGCTGTGCACGCTCTCGGCGAGCTGCTCGAGCCCCTCCTTCACCCGGTCGCGGCCGCCCGGGTCGTCGGTCGTGTTCGCGATCGACTCGGACGAGATGACGAACAGGCCGGCGTCGCGCGTCCACTCGAGGTCGCGGCTGATGCTCTCGGCGGTGGGATGCTCCTCGCCCCGGTACTTGCGCAGGTACTCGCGCAGGTTGAGCGTGTCGTTGCGGCGGATCCCGAGCCGGCGGGCGGTGCCGCCCGGCGAGTCGTTCATGTCCACCGCAACGCAGTCGCGCCTTATGGCGTCCGCAAACAGCAGCCCGGTGGTCGTCGTGCCGGCCGTCTTGCCGCTCGACCCCTTGCTGTTCAAAAACGCGTAGATCTTCTTCGTCGTGCGCATCCGCCAGAGCGTCTCGAGCGCCTGCTTCTGACGCTTGCGCAGCTTCCAGCGAAACGTCCACTCGATGGCGTATCGAAGGTGGCAGCCGAGGACGATCAGGCGCTCGCCGAAGCCCGAGTCCGGGGCCGGCTCGTCGTCGCCGCGGACCTGGGCCATCACGACGTCGGGAACGCTCACCGGCGTGATGTCGGACGTGTCGTCGCGCTCCGCCGGGGAGAGGCGTCCGTTCTGTGACTCCTGGATGATGACGTTGCGCTTCGCGCCGTACGTCGTCACGTCGGTGCCGGGCGAGGTGGAAGGCGAGTCGGGCCCAGTCTCCATTTCGGCCTCCATTTCGTGGGCAGAGCGACCTTAGCAGCCGACCGTGTGACCGACCAAGAATTCGCTGCATATACGGGGTCTGACCCCGGTATTCCCGAGCGGCCTCCGGTATCCTTGGCGAATGTCCGCCGCGCTCACCGGCCGCCCGGGCGGAGCCGTCACCCCCCGGGAGTGGGTGAGCCTCGTCGGCGGCATCGACATGGCGCCCGCGGGGCCGGCCGACTCGCCCGTCGACGTGGCGCTGTGGCGGTTCCCGGGGCTGCCGATGCGGCGCGCCCTGCCGCCGATCGACGCCCACTACATCTCGTTCACGATCCGCGGCGCGATCACCGTCGAGCGCGAGCTCGGCCGGTCGGTCGACCGGGCCGAGTTTCGGCCCGGCAACTCGCTGATCCTGCCCGCCCACCGCGAGAACGCCTGGACCTGGGACGGGGCCACCGACGAGCTGCACCTGTACGTGGCGCCCGCGTGGCTGGCCGAGGTGGCGGCCGAGGCCGGCGTGCGGGCCCCCGACCCGCTCGAGCGGTTCGCGTTCAGCGACCCGCTGCTGCAGGCGCTGGCCGCGGCGCTGCTCGAGGAGCGGCGCAGCCGAGGCGCCGGCGGGGCGCTCTACCGCGAGGCCGTCGCCGAGACGATCGCGCTGCGCCTGATCCGGGCGCACTGCCGCACGCTCGCCGCGCCGCCCGGCCGGGTCAGCCTGGCGCCGGCCCGGCTGCGGCGGGTGCGCGACCTGGTCGAGGAGCGGCTGGAGGACGACCTGTCGCTCGACCACCTGGCGGCAGCCGCAGGCCTGAGCCGGGCGCACTTCGCCCGCGCCTTCCGCCAGACGACCGGCCAGACCCCCTACGGCTACCTGCGCGAGCGCCGGGTGGCCCGGGCGCGGACGCTGCTTGCGGGGCCACCGCGGCGGATCGCCGAGATCGCCGGGCTGTGCGGCTTCCGGACGCAGAGCCACCTCGGCCGCGTCTTTCGCAACGCGACGGGCCTCACCCCCGCCGAGTACCGCCGCCGCGTGCAGCCGTAGCACCGAGGTGACAGTCGCGGCACGCGGGTGACGGCGGCGCCCGGGGCGGCCGGGGCAGAATGGCCGGGATGGCGGCGACGCCCACCAAGCGCTGGGGATCCGAGGAGTACTACGGCCTCGGGTACGACTTCGACCCGACCTTCTTCCTTACGACTGCGGACCGGGCGCTCGAGGAGGAGATCATCGACGCCTGCGAGCGCGTGATCCGCCCGCTCGCGATCGAGGCCGACCGCACCGGCGAGTACCCGCGGGCGAGCATCGACGAGCTCGGCCGGCTGCGGCTGCTGGCCATGATCGCGCCCGCGGAGTACGGCTGCCGGGCGTCGAGCCACACCCAGGTGCTGATGGCGACCGAGGCGATCGCCCGCTACGGCTGCCCCTCGACGGCCATCATCTTCATGATGCACCTGGTCGCGGTGGCCGGCCTCGTGTTCCGGGCGAAGGGCAACCCCGAGATCGAGTCGCTGCTGCGGCGCATGGACTCCGAGGCGCTGATCGGGACGGCCTCGTACACCGACCCCGAGACCGGCGGCCACTTCTGGTACCCGAAGACGTCCGGCGCGGAGCGGGTCGCCGACGGCTGGCACGTGCGCAAGACGGCCGCCTTCACGACCTCGAGCGGCTACGCCGACTGGTACCTGACGCAGACGACGAGCCCGGACTTCGAGGGCGACTACGCCGACCTCTCGGTGTTCCTGCTCTACCCGGACGAGGTGCAGGGCAGCCCGGGCGTTTGGGACGCGATGGGCATGCACGCGAACCAGTCGGGCCCGGTCGAGATCGACGCCGTCATCCCCGCCGGCCGCATGGTGGGCGCGCCCGGCGACGGCGCGCGCTCGAACGACGAGGCCATCGACCCGCTCGCGTTCCTCCAGTACGCCGGCGCCTACAACGGCCTCGCGATGGCCTGCCTGGACGTCGCCCGCCGCCACGCGCTGCGCCGCTCGCACGTCCAGTACGGCCGCCGCATCGCCGACTACGCGACGTCCCAGGACAGCTACGGGCGGGCGCTGTGCGAGGCGCAGGCGTCGCGCATGTTCGCCTACGGGATGGCGCGGGCGCTCGACGACGCGACCGACGGCGGCGACTGGACGATGTACGCCGAGCAGCCCGACGCGGCGCCGCGGGCGGCCTTCACCTGCTGGGGGCTCGAGGCCAAGGTGCTGGCCGCCGGCCTCGCCGCCCGCGTGTCCGACCAGATGCTGCAGCTCTGCGGCGGGCGCGGCTACGCCCGCGCGGCCGAGATCGAGCGGCTCGTGCGCGACGCCAAGGCCGGCTGGGTGATGGCCCCGTCGAACGAGGTGTCGCAGGGGATCGTCGGCCGCTGGGCGCTGCTCGGGCCCGACTCCGTCGACTGGTGGAACCAGCACGTCGACGAGCGCGCGCTGCGCAACGAGCTTTCCAAGATGAGCGCCGAGGAGAAGCGGCGGCTGGTGGACGAGCTCTCCGGCGAGCTGGCCGAGCCGGCCGCCGGCTGACGAACGACCGACGAAGAGGAGGCGACGCCGTGGAGGTCACCCTTCCCAGCAAGAGCGACATCACCGACTTCGACCCGCCCGTCTACGGGCACCTGGGCATGCGGCCCGAGCTGGTCACGCGGCCGCCGGAGGACGAGCGGGTGTGGATCGAGATCGAGCCGAACGTCTGGTTCCGGCCGCTCTTCTTCGACATGAACACCGGCTCCCACGGCGAGGTGCTACGGGTGCGGCGGGGCGGGGTGCTCTCGCGCCACCGCCATCCCTCCCCCGTACACGGCTACGTGCTGAAGGGCCGGTGGCGCTACCTCGAGCACACGTGGGTCGCGTCGGAGGGCTCCTACGTGTTCGAGCCGCCGGGCGAGGTGCACACGCTCACGGTCGACGACGACTGCGAGGAGATGCAGACCATGTTCGTGATCTGCGGCCCGGTGCTCTACATCGACGACGAGGACAAGGTCGTCCACGTCGAGGACAACATCGGCCTGATCGAACTCGCGCGGGAGCGCTACGCGGCGAACGGCCTCGGCGCCGACTTCGTCGACCAGTTCATCCGCTGACCGTGGGCCGGCAGAGGGCCTGCCCCGGTCAATCGGGCTCGGAGATCTTGAAGTAGCCCGACGGCGCGAAGCCGGCCAGCCACCGCGAGACGCGGTCGGGGCTGCGGCCGGCGTCGTCGGCGCGCTCCTTGCGGGCGACCGCCTCGCGCACCGCCAGGCTGCCGGCGAAGCGGGCCGGCTCGGGCGGGAACTTCGCGTGGCGGTCGGAGACGAGCCCGCACGTCGCCCACTCGTCGTCCAGGCCGCGGGCGAGCGAGGCCAGGATGCGCCCACCCAGGTGGGTGGGCCCGACGCCGTTGCCGGAGAAGCCGATGCCGTAGACGACGCGGCCGCCGCCCTTCAGCCGCCCGAACACGGGCAGGCCGGTGACGCTGCGGTCGACCCAGCCACTCCACTCCGCCGCGATCGGGACGTCGGCCAGCATCGGGTAGATCGTCCGCATGCGCTCGGCGGCGAGCGCCGTGTGCCGGCGGTCGACCAGGAAGTCGTTCACCCGCCCCGCCGGGGTCAGGCGGCCGCCGCCCTTGCCCCAGGCGATGCGCCCGTCCCGGGTCGTGCGGTAGTAGTTGACCATCAGGTGCGAGTCGGAGATCGCCTCGCCGCCCGTCCAGCCGATCTCGGCCAGGCGCTCCGGGATCGGCTCGGTGGCCGCGATGTCGCTTCCGAGCGGGACGATCAGCCGCCGCAGCTCGCGGATCCGCGCCGCCCAGGCGTTGGTCGCGATCACGACCGCCTCGGCGGTGATCGCGCTTCGGGGCGTGCGCACGACGGGCGGCGCGCCGCGGTCGAGCGCCACCATCGGCGAGCCCTCGTGGATGCGCACGCCGCGCTCGAGCGCCGCCCGCCGCAGGCCGCGGGCGAGCAGGCCCGGCTGCACCGTCGCGGCGTTCGGCTCGAGCACCCCGCCGATCGTCACGGGCGAGCCGGAGCGGGCCCGGATCTGCTCCGGCGTGAGCCGCTCGAAGGCGTCGATCCCGTGCGCCTCGCACGTCTTCACCGACCCCTCCCAGGCGCCGTCCTGAGCCTGCGCCGTCGCCACCCACAGCCAGCCGGCGCGGGTGTAATGGGCGTCGATCCCGTTCGCGTCGCAGAAGGCGCCGACGTCCTTCACCGCCTCATCGCTCGCCCAGGCGAGCCGGAGGCCCTCCGCCTCCCCGAACATCTCGATCAGCGTCTCGAGCTTCGGCCACCACGAGAGCACGAACCCGCCGTTGCGGCCGCTGGCGCCGCCGCCGCAGATGTCCGCCTCGACGATCACAACGTCGAGGTCGGGCTCGCGCTCCTTCAGGTGCAGCGCCGTCCACAGGCCCGTGAAGCCGCCGCCGACGATGACGACGTCGGCCCGCTGCGCGCCCTCGGCCGGCGGTGCGGCCGCGCCGGGATCGGCCGCGAGCGCCTCGACCAGCCACAGCGAGCGGCTCACCGCTCGGCCTCGATCCGGCTCTTGGGGATCGTCGCCAGGTCGGCCGCTGCCCGCCGCTGCCAGCGCGGCTGGACGCCCTTCCACCACACGAGGCACGAGAACGGCAGCGCCAGGCCGGCCCCCCACCACCCGGCGACGATGAATCCGCCGATGGTGGCGAGGCCGGCCACGATCACCCCCAGGCGCGCGTACACCTTGTTCCGCCGCTGGATCAGGCTGGCCAGCCGCACCTGCTCGGAGTCGACGGCCGTGGTGTCGTACCGCCGCCCGCACTCGCACGTGACGACGTCTCCCGCCTTCGCCTCGATCCGGGCGCCGCACGGGCAGCGGACGACAATCGGTACCGACATCAGCCTGAGCTTGAGGCCCCGACCAGTGCGTACACCTCCGCCGACGGCGACTCCTCACTCGGATCGGTGAGGCGCACCGGCCGGTTGTGCTGGATCTGGCCGATGACGTAGCCGATCACGCCCACCGCCAGCGCGGCGAAGCCGGTGATCAGCGCCGGGGTGAGGTACCCGGTCACGTCGGTGCCCTTCACCAGGTAGCCGGTGTACTTCATCCAGATCACGCCGAAGATCGTGCCGATGATGTTGATGAGGAGCGCCGCCCAGGCGACGGCGATCCAGCCCGACGCGAGCCGGAACGGCCGCGGCCAGTTGGCCCGGTCCTTCCGCAGCAGCAGCACGCCCGACAGCGCGAACACGTGCGAGAGCACGTAGCCGACGTTGCCGGCGACGAGGATGAACAGCAGCGACGGCGCGAAGAAGAGCAGGCACAGGTTCAGCACCATGTCGAGCGCCATCGCGCGGCCGGGCACGTGGTGTGAGTTCAGCCGCTCCAGCTGGCGGATGGTGAGCCCCTCCTTGGCCATGCCGTAGAGGGCGCGCGACCCGTCCATCGTGGCCGTGTTCATCGAGAGCAGCAGGCCGGCCGAGATGAAGACCACGAAGACGCCGCCGAGGAACGACCCGACCGTCTTGTCGAGCGCCGTCGTCAGGTAGGCGATGTACGTCGTGTCGTTGAAGATCGCGTCGGTGCCCATGACGCCGACGATCGTGATCGGCAGGAGCAGCGCGAGCACGGTCAGCAGGCCGCCGGTCGAGATGATCGCCCAGCGGGTGTCGTCCTTCGGATCGTGATACTCGGGCGCGAAGGTGGTACACGCCTCCGCCCCGTAGGTCGACCACCCGATCACCCAGAACCAGACGATCCCGAGCGCGATCTGGTTGAACGTCGTCGGCGTGTCGCCGTAGTACTTCACCGACGCGGCGATGAAGTCACCGCCGACCGCGTGATTCGTGACGTCGCCGGTGAGGAACGGGATGATCGCAAGCGCGGCCAGCGGGATCACCATCATCGCGCCGGTGACGTAGGAGAACCACACCGCCGGGCGCATGCCGCGGACGTTGAAGAAGAAGCAGGCGAGGATGCAGACGGCGCCGATCGCGCGCGGCCAGGTGACGTCGACGAACAGTACGTGCGTGACGTCGGTCAGATGGGAAGCGTCGAAGCGGGCGATCAGCAGGGTGCCGATGATGCCGCCGTAGATCGCGAGCACGCTCGACCACGCGAACCAGTAGCCGAACGTCGCGATCGGGCCGGCCAGCGAGAAGTAGCGGCGCCACCCCTCCTTGGCGTACATCGAGAGGCCGCCGGACTTGTCCGGGAACATGGCGGCCGGCTCCGCGTAGATGTACGCCTGCAGCGCGCCCAGGAACGCCGACGCGAACCAGATCGCGGCGGCCCACTTGGGCCCGAGCGTATCGACAGACCCCGCCAGCCCGGCAAGCAGGAATCCCGGGTTGGCGAGACCGATGACAAAGCCGTCCCACCAGTGCATCGTCTTCAGCAGGCGGCGTTCGTCGACCTCGACCTCGGCGACGTTGTGGGCTCCGATCTGTGGCTCTTGCGTCATCCCCTCTCCCTACGTCAGGTCGAACGTGATCTGTTTGGTCTCGGTCAGCGCGTCGGCGATCCAGCCGGCGAGCTCCCGGCCGGAGCCGGACTTCTTCGCGCCCCCGAACGGCGCCATCTGATCCCAGTAGTTCGTGCTCTCGTTGATGTGGACGGTGCCGTGGCGCAGCTCCTCGGCCGCCGTCCAGGCGTCGTTCAGCGACTTCGTGAAGACCGAGGCGGTGAGGCCGAACTCGGTCGAGTTGGCGATCTCGAGCGCCTCATCGAGCGAGTCGAAGGCCATGATCGGCGCGACCGGCCCGAAGGTCTCCTCGCGGGCGATCCGCATCGTGTTGGTCACGCCGGTGAGGACGGTCGGGTCGTGGTACATCCCGTTGCTCGTCCCCCCGACCACCACCTCGGCGCCGTTCGCCACCGCGTCCTCGATGTGCGCGCGGGTGCGCTCGAGCGTGCCGCGGTGGCACATCGGGCCCATGTCGGTCTCCTCCGCCAGCGGGTCGCCGACGCGCAGCTGCTTCGTGCGCTCGACGAGGCGCTGCACGAACGCCTCGTGCACGTCGCGGTGCACGAGCACGCGCTCGGCGGCCGTGCAGACCTGGCCGGCGAGGTAGAAGCAGCCCATGATCGCCCCCTCGACGGCGGCGTCGAGGTCGGCGTCGGCCAGCACGATCTGGGGCCCGTTGCCGCCCAGCTCGAGCACGCGGTTCTTGAGGCCGGCCGCGCGGGCCACCTTCTCGCCGGTCTCGATCGAGCCGGTGAAGACGACCGAGTCGACGCCCTCGTGGCCGACGAGCGCCTGGCCGACGTCGCCGCGGCCGTGCACGAGGTTGGCCGTGCCGGGCGGGAAGCCGGCGTCGTGGAGGACGTCCATGAACGCCTCGGCGCAGAGCGGCGAGAGCTCGGACGGCTTCCACACCGTCGTGCAGCCGTAGGCGAGGCCGTACACGATCGGGATGCCGGCGATGTCGACCGGGAAGTTCCAGGGGGAGACGGCGGCGACGACGCCGACCGGCTCCTGCACGATCAGGATGCGCTTGCGGTTCATCCCCTGCGTCGAGGGCAGCACCTTGCCCTCGTGGCGCAGGACGTCCTCGGCGGCGCGGCGGAAGTGGTCGGCGGTGTACTCGACCATCTCCTCGCGCGACTCGCGGATCGTCTTGCCGGTCTCGCGGGTGATGAGGACCGCGATCTCCTCGGCCCGCTCCATGCAGATGTCGTATGCCCGGCGGCAGATCTCGACCCGCTCGAGCACCGTGGTGCGGCGCCAGCTCTCGAACGCCCTGCGCGCCGAGGCGACCGCCAGATCGATCTGATCCGGCGTCGCCGCCGACACCGAGCCGACGGCCTCGCCGGTGTCCGGGTTGGTGACGGTGATCTCCTCGCCGTCTCCCGCGACCCACTCCCCGTCGATGAACGCCCCGCGATATGTCGTCACCTGAGCCATGTCAGGACCATCCCTCCGCCGTCGTCGCGAACGGCGGGATCGTCCCGCATCGCCCATGGCGCGTTCAATCGTCCGTCTTGATGAACTGCCGTGGCGTTCATGTACGATCGTACGAGTGGCTCTGACGATCCGCGAACTGATCCGGATCCCGAACCTGCGCACGCGGCTCTACGCGGGGCGCAGCGGCGAGTCGCGGGACGTGAGCTGGGCCGGGGTGTGCGAGCTGCCCGACCCGACCGAGTGGCTCAGCGAGGGCGACCTCCTGATGACGATCGGGCTCGCCGTCCCCCGCGGCGCGAAGGCGCAGACGGCGTGGATCGAGCAGCTGGCCGGCTCCGGCCTCTCGGGCGTGGCGCTGTGCGAGAGCGGCGACGCCCCCGGCTCGGCGATGCGCTCACCGCCGCTCACGCCCGCGCTGCGCGAGACGGCCGACCGGCTCGGCTTCCCGGTGCTGATGGTCGAGCACCAGGTGCCGTTCGTCGCCGTCGCCCACGCGGTCCAGCACGCGAGCAGCCGCAGCGAGCACGAGCGGCTGGTCAAGATCATGCGCCTGTACGAGTCGCTGCGGTCGAGCCGCACCGGCTCGACGTCCGTGGCGCAGACGCTCGCCACGCTTGCCGAGACGTGCGGCTGCCAGCTCTTCGTGATCGACCGGGCCACGCTGCGGCCGCCCTTTCCCGGCTGGCCGGGGCTGCGGGCCGACGTCGCGGAGAGCCTGGCCGGGCTCCTGGCCGAGCGGACGGAGCCGCTGGCGGCCTGGGTGCGCTTCGACGCCGCCGCGGCGCCGGCGATGGCGCTCGTCATCCCGACCAAGGACGCCGAGGTGATGGTCGCGGTCGGCCTGGGCGAGCCGCTCGACCCGCTCCTGCTCCAGCACGCCGCGACGATCATGGCGGTGGAGGTGGAGCGGTGGCAGGCCGAGCGGGAGCGCTCGCGGCGCCTGGGCGGCGACCTCTTCCGGCGCATGCTCGAGGGCCGCGTCGGGCACGAGACCGCGGTCGCGATGCTGCGCGAGCACGGCTGCGGCATGGGGCCGTGGGTGGTGGCCGCGACGGCGCACGGCCGCCCGTGGCCGCACGACGGGAGCGTCGATCTGCACGCGCGCCTGGACGCCGCCGGCATCCGCTGTCTCGAGCTCGAGCAGGGGGACGCGCTCTATACGCTGATCGAGAACGGGGAGTCGGCCCGGCGGGCGATCGAGGAGGTTGCGGCCGAGCTCGGAGGGGCCGGGATCAGCGGCCCGGTCACCAATCTCGACACGATCGGCTCGGCGCTGCGCGACGCGCGCTGGGCGCTCGGCGCGGCGCTCGACTCGGGCGCGGCCGTGGTCGACCAGACCGACGACCACGACGAGCTGGTGGCGCCCCGGTCGGCGTCCGAGGCGGAGCTGCTCGTCGCCCGGCTGCTGGGCCCGCTGCGCGCCTACGACGAGTCGCATCGCAGCGACCTCGAGCGCACGCTGGAGGTGTTCCTGGAGGAGAACCGCTCCTGGCAGCGCGCCGCGGCCCGGCTGCACGTGCACAAGCAGACGCTCGTCTACCGCGTGCGCCAGATCGAGGCGCTGACGGAGCGCGATCTCTCGAGCACCGCCGACGTCGCGCGCCTGTGGTTGGCGCTCGAGGCGTCGAAGCGCCTCGTGCCCGTGTAGCAGGTTAGGGTGAGCGGATGGAGGTTCCGTACCATCGGCAGGCGGTTGATTTCACGGCGCCGGCGCGATACGCGTACGGCCCGGATTCACACCGCCGACCCGGCGTCCCCCGGGGAACGCTCGTGGGGGGCGAGGTGCGTTCGAGCCGTGTGTTCCCGGAGATCGGCCATCGCTGGTGGCTTCATGTCCCGGCGCAATACACGTCCGTGGACGCGGCCGCAGTCATGGTCTTCCAGGACGGGTGGATGTACCTGGATCCTGACGGAGAGATCCGGGCCGGGACCGTGTTCGACAACCTCATCGCCCGTGGCGAGATGCCGGTCACGATCGGGGTGTTCGTCGATCCCGGCGAGCCGGGCAACCGCAACGTCGAGTACGACGCCGCCGACGGCGCCTACGCCGCGTTCCTGCTGACAGAACTCCTGCCGACTGTCCAGGAGCGCTACCGGATCGCCGATGACCCGGAGCGCTGGGCAATCGCCGGCGGAAGCAGCGGCGGCAATTGCGCCTTCACGGCCGCGTGGCTGCGTCCCGAGCGATTTCGGCGTGTCTTGAGCTTCCTCGGCAGCTTCGCCCAGATGGAGGGCGGGAATCCGTATCCCGAGCTGATCCGGGCGGCTGAGAGGAAGCCGCTTCGGATCTTCCTGCAGGCCGCGACGCGAGACCTCAACCACGACGCACCCGAGCACAACTGGTTCAGCGAGAACCTGCGGGTCGCCGCGGCGCTCGCCGAGCGCGGCTACGACCTGCGGTTTGTCCTCGGCGACGGCGGGCACGACGCCAACCACGGCGGCGCCATCCTCCCGGACGCACTTCGTTGGCTCTGGCGGGCGTGACCGCCCCCTTCCCGTTGGCAACGACGCGCGGTAGAGTCGACGCGGCGAACACCACCGAAGGAGCCGTCATGCGCAGACGCTTGACACTGGTCGAACGAGCCTCGATCGTCGTGGTGGTGGTGGCGACGTCCCTGGTCGCCGCGGCGGCCGCGTCCGCCTCCTCGCCCCCGCAGCGACCGCTCGCCATGTGGCATCGCTGGAGCCGCGCACATGCCAACGCGCCGGCGTTCACCTTCCTCTCCACCGTGTTCACCTTCGCCGGCCCGCGCGAGGTGCGGATCTCGGGCGTGCGCTACGAGATGGGCCTGACGATCTTCGGAACGCCCGGCGGCGGCGCATCCCAGCCGCCGTTGGCGTCGATCGACCTGCAGCGATCGGTGCCGCGCACGCGGCCGACCGCCTTCCAGCTGCACGAGTACGACTTCACGCCCCAGACCGGCGCGACGTTCACGTTCGACAAGGACACCATGGACACGTCCGTCGACCTCGGCGCGTCGATCGCCCCCAGCCAGCTGGCCGCCACGTACACGCCGGCGACCGCGATCACGAAGCGACGGTGCGCGCTCGTCACCGGCGGCCACGGCTACCTGCGCGAGTCGCACGGCACGACCGCGTACTCCCCCTTCAGCGTCGTGACGCCGACATCGCCGTTCTTCGGCACCCTGACGTCGGGGCCGGTGCAGACGGGCGAGGCGTTCGACCCCGGCTGCAACGGCACGGTGATCATCTCGCTCGTGTCCTCCCGGGTGCGGGCCGCCGTCCCGCTGGCGGCAGGTTCCCGGGTGCACCCGTGTGCGGGGCGCGAGACGCTCGGCACGACCTCTGCGACCCAGCAGTGGGCCTTCGACAAGGTGTTCGGGGAGCGGGCGAGCACCCAGCTCGTCGACACGGGGACCGACCCCAACACGCAGCCGGTCGCCTCCGAGGCGCACGCGATCATCGCCGGGACGTCCGTCTACGACCTCCCCCGCCCGCGTCACGGCGCCCGCGGCGCGACGGCGGAGGTGTTCTCCGCGGGCGATCCGTTCATGACGGGGAGCGCGACGTTCACCTCGGCGAGCGCGCCACGCGCCACCGGCGGGCACGTGTGCAAGGCCGGCGGAGCGTTACACCGCTTCTCGAGCCTTCGCTACACCGGCCTGCTCGCCCCGAACACCAACCCGCTGACGGCCGGATTCGATACAGCACCTGTCGCACTGACGTCACGACATGCGACACTCGTCGTGCGGATCTACCGCTGATCGTTACGTAACATCACGTCCGGTTATGTAACGTAGGAAGCCGGGTTGATTGACGGCGATCACACACCGGAGGTGCACGCGCGCACAGACCGCCTCGTTCCCTTGCCGTAGCGTGGTGTGCGCACCCCACGATTCAACACGCTGCTCGAGGCGCATTCGCACCTGCGCGTGTGGGCGCGCACCCTCCCGGGGCGGGGCGAACCGCCCCGGGGGGCCGTACCGCCCTCCCGTGAGGACTCACACTACGCCAACGGCGTACGCTGGCCCTCTGGCGGTGAGGGGTCGAGGGCGTCCCTCACGAGCCGGTCTGCCTCGGCGTTCATCTCTCGAGGGACCCACGCGATGCGGAAGCTCTTGAACGCGGCGACGAGAGTGTGCACATCTTCGTGCAGCTTCTGGAGGTGGTTCTGTTTCACCGCGGCATCACCATTTACCTGTTCCACAACGAGCTCGGAGTCCATGTAGACGCGGATGTGCTGGACGCCATGATCGCGGGCAAGCTTCAATCCCTCGATCAGTGCTCGGTACTCCGCCACGTTGTGGGTGGTGGGACCGATCGCTTTCGAGATCTGAGCCACCGCGACCAGACGGCGCGTGCGCAAGAGCGCGCCGATCGCCGCGCAGCCTGACGGGTCCCCGCGGTTGCCCCCATCGGTGTTGAGGAGGTAGTAGCCGCTCTTCAGGCCCGCCGGCTCGGCGGCGTCGCCCTCAGGCGTTTCCGGGCGCCTTGCGGGGCTTCCTCGACCAGTCATCGGCGGCGTCCTTCTCGAAAGGGAAAGCCGGGAGCGGGAATCGAACCCGCGACAACCGCTTTACAAGAGCGGTGCTCTGCCAGCTGAGCTATCCCGGCATACGGAAACCGCCCCTCGATCGTACCTGCTGGTACGCAGCACCTGGTCGCTGGGGCTCAGCCGAGCGCGCGGCGGGCCTGCAGGTGGGCGAGCACCTTGCGCTTGACGCGCTGGAGGGCGTTGTCGACCGTCTTGGGGTCGCAGTCGAGCGCCTCGCCGATCGCCTCGTAGCTGCGGCCCTCGAGGTAGCCGGTCAGGACCTGCGACTCGAGCGACGAGAGCGTGGATCCCAGGCAGGCCAGCAGGCTCTGCAGCTCCTCGCTCGAGATGACGCAGGTGGCGGGGTCGTCGACGGCCGGCCCCGGAAGGGCGTCGCCGAGGGTGCAGTCGGCGTCGGCCTCCTGGCCCGCGGGCGTATGGCTGAACGACACGTAGGTGTTCAGCGGCGCGTGCTTGTACCGGGTGGCCGTCTTGATCGCCGTGATGATCTGGCGGGTGATGCAGAGCTCGGCGAACGACCGGAACGACGTCTCCTTGTCGGACCGGAAGTCGCGGACGGCCTTGAACAGGCCGATCTGCCCCTCCTGCACGAGGTCGTGCGAGTCGCCGCCGGCGAGGAAATACGAGCTCGCCTTGAGCCTGACGAACCCCTGGTAGCGGCGGATGATCTCGTCCATCGCCCGCTCGTCCCCGTTCCGCGCGGCCGCGATCAGCGAGAGCTCCGTGGGCTCTCGCACGACACGGCGATGCTGGAGCTGCACCGCAGCACTCGACCTGGACACCGCCAACCTCCGGGGAAAGGGGAAAGCCGGAAGTCTCGATCAGGGTCAATCTGACCTTCAACCTCAGCTTTAGGGACGGGCGGAACTATTACACCAAGTTCCGCCCGTGTCAAATTGATCGAGGCGAGCCCGTCAGCCGCCGCGGCGCATGCGCTCGAGCGCCTCGCGCACCGCGGGATCGAGCGCGTCGCCCAGGAGCCTGCGGGATCCGCCCTTCTGGGGCTGGAGCCGCGCCCGGGGCGCCGCCGCGAGCCGGTCGGAGAACTCGCGCGCGCTCATCGCGTGGACGCCGCTGCGCTGGGCGACGTGCCGCAGCACCGAGTCGGACGAGACGACCGTCACCTCGCGGCCGTCCGCGCTTCTGTGCGCGAGCCGCTCGATGATCGTGTCGGCCGTCTCGCGGCCGGAATATGTCACCCTCGTGCGGCCGATCGAGCGATTCTGGCCGTGGCCGTCGAGCACGACCACGCCGTCGATGCCCGTCTGGGCCATGTACCCGGCGATCTCGGCGACGAGCAGTTCGCGTGCGCGGGCATAGTCCTCGCCCGGCCCGCGCAGATGGCAGACGTTGTCCCCGTCGACGATGTAGAGCTCAGCCGCCACCGCGCTGCCTGACGGCCTCGAAGAGCAGGACGGCCGCCGCGGTCGAGACGTTCAGCGACTCGACCCTCCCCCGCATCGGGATCGCGACGGCCGCGTCGCAGGCGGCCCGCACCCGCGGCCGCAGGCCGCGGCCCTCGGCCCCGAGCACGAAGACCGCTCCGTCGCGATAGTCGGAGCGATCGTGCGGCCCGGCGCCGGGCGCGGCCGCGTACGTCCACAGGCCGGGCCGCCGGGCGGCCAGCAGCAGGTCGGCCAGGTTCTCGACCCGCGCGATCGGCAGGTGCTCGACGGCACCTGCCGAGACGCGGCAGACGGCGGGCGTCACGCGGGCCGAGCGCCTGGCCGTGATCAGCAGCCCATCGGCCCCGGCGCACTCGGCCACCCGGGCGACGGCGCCCAGGTTGTGTGGGTCGGTGACCTCGTCGAGGGCGATGACGAGCGGCCGCTCGCCCGCGAGGAGCTGCTCCGCCTGGACATAGGGATAGTCCGAGACCTCCGCCACGACGCCCTGGTGGTCGGGGCTCCCGGCGCGCTCCGCCAGCGCCGCCGGGGTCGCCTCGCGCGCGCCGCGCGGCAGCCAGTCGATCGTCCCCTGCAGGCCCGGAGCGCACCACACCTGCCCCACCTCGCGCCGGCCCAGCAGCGCCTCGCGCACCGCGCGGCGCCCGTAGACGACGTCAGCCATCGCGCGGGTAGAGCTGGTAGCCGTCGCCGGCGTCGCGCACCTCCCACCCGCGCCCGGCCAGCTCGTCGCGGATGCGATCGGACTCGGCGAAGTCGCGCCGCGCCCGGGCCGCCCGCCGCTCCTCGGCCAGCGCGACGACGTCGGGGGGCGGCGGCTCGTCGTGGGCGAGCCCGCCCAGGCCGAGCACCTCCAGCACCTCGGCGACCGTGTCGCGGGCCTCGGGCGGCGCCGTGAAGAGCAGCGCCAGCGCCTCGGGCGTGCGGAAGTCGTCGTCGAGCGCGGCGATGACGGCGTCCCGCAGACCCTCGTCGGTGCCCGACCCCGCCCGCAGCCGGTTGCGCAGCGTCGCGCAGGCCGACCGGGCGCGCTCGAGGGCGGCATCGTCGTAGTCGATCGGGCTCGCGTAGTGGGCCTGGAGCAGGAACATCAGGAACGTCTCCGCGCCCCAGCGGTCAAGGGCGTCGGCCAGCAGGTCGATGTTGCCCTCCGACTTCGACATCTTCGCCCCCGACAGCCGCAGCATGCCGTTGTGCGCCCACACCGAGGCGAACGGGCGGCCGGCGGCGACCGACTGGGCGATCTCGTTCTCGTGGTGGGGGAAGATCAGGTCGCGCCCGCCGCCGTGGACGGCGAACCGGCGGCCGAGCAGCTTCTCGGCCATCGCCGAGCACTCGATGTGCCAGCCGGGGCGACCCTCGCCCCAGGGCGAGGGCCAGGCGGTGTCCTCCTCGGGCTTGGCCGCCTTCCAGAGCGCGAAGTCGACCGGGTCGCGCTTGTGCTCCCCCGGCTCGACCCGCGCCCCCGCCCGCAGCTCGTCGGGCCGCTGGCCGGAGAGATCGCCGTAGCGCGGGAAGCTGCGGACCGCGAAGTTGACGTCGCCGTCGGCCTCGTACGCGTGGTCCGAGTCGATCAGCTCCCCGATCAGCGCCACGATCTCCGGGACGGTCTCGGAGGCGCGCGGCTCGTGGTCGGGACGCCCGATGCCGAGCCGCTCGGTGTCGGCGATGTACGCCGCCGCCATGTCGCGGGCCAGGTCGTCCGAGCGCACCCCGGCCTTCGCCGCGGCGGCGTAGATCTTGTCGTTGATGTCCGTGATGTTCTCGACCAGCGTCACGCGCTGCCCGCGCCACTCCAGATAGCGCTTCATCAGCCCGAAGACGACGAAGGGGCGGGCGTTCCCCACGTGGATGCGCCCGTACACCGTCGGGCCGCAGGCGTAGATGCCGATCGTGCCGTCGGGCCCGGGCTCGAGCGCGGCCGGCTCGCCGGTGCGCGAGTCGCGCAGCCTCATGCCGCCCTCCGGATCGCCTCGTCGCGCGGCAGGGCGGCGAACACGGCCCAGAGCTCCGGGCCGCGGTCGCGGCCGGTGAGCGCCCGCCGCGCCCGCCGGAGCGGCACCTCCGCCCGCCGCAGCTCGTCGACAAGCGCCCGCGCCCCTCCCTCGTCCAGCCGCTCGGGATACCGGGCCCGGATGGCCGCCAGCTCCGGCAGCGGCTCGCGGTCGGGCGCCACCAGCACGCACTCGACCAGCTCGACCGCCTCCGCCAGCGTGTGGACGCCCCGCAGGGCCGGCTCCAGGGCGCGCACCGCGTCGGCGGGCGTGCCCGGCGGGCAGCGGTCGAGGACACGCGTCACCAGATCGTCGGCCGGGAGGGCGGCCAGGTGCCGCGTCGAGAGGGCGCGCAGCCGGCCCGGGTCGACCTTGACCGTGCCGCGGGCGAGGCGGCGCTCGTCGAAGCGCTCGACCAGCCCGTCCAGCGTGAGCACGTCGCCCGGGCCCGACGTCGCGATCAGCCCCAGGTAGTTCACCACCGCCTCGGGCGGATAGCCCTCGATCCGCAGGTCGGCGATCGACGCCGCGCCGTCCCGCTTGGAGAGCTTACCCGCGTCGCCGGTGATGACGGCGTGATGCAGGTAGCGGGGCGGCTCGCCCCCGATCGCGCGGACGGCCGCCTCCTGCAGCGGCGTGTTCGACAGGTGGTCGTTGCCGCGGATGACGTCGGTGATGCGCTCGTCGTGGTCGTCGACCGCGGTGGCCCAGTTGTACGTCGCCCGGCCGTCACCGCGCAGGATGACGAACGGCGCCTGCCCCGGCGCCCGCAGCCAGCATGCGCCGTCGCGGATCTCGACGCCGCGCGCGGCCGCGGCAGCCTCGCGGTAGCGGTCGAAGCGGTCGCTCTGGCGCAGCGGCCCCTCGTCCCAGGCGATGCCGAGCCAGCCCAGGTCGCGCAGGATCCCCGCCTCCATCCCCGGGCCGGACCGCTCGGTGTCGGTGTCGTCGATCCGCAGCAGGAGCGTCCCACCGTGCCTCCTCGCGAACAGGCGGTTGGCGAGCGCCGTCAGCGCGCTGCCGAGGTGGAGCGACCCGGTGGGGCTGGGGGCGAAGCGGACGCGGACGGACACGGCATCCGTCAGTCGGGCGCGGTCGGCTGCAGGTCGCGCACGCGCTTCGCGAGCACGCGCAGGATCTTCGACTCCACGCCCGGATTCTGGCTCAGCATCGACGCGAAGCCGGACGTCGTCAGCACCATCAGCCGGACGGGGCCGTCGGCGATCGCGGTCGCCGTCCGCTTGCCCTGGTCGATCAGCGCGATCTCGCCGAGGAAGTCGCCCTCGCCGAGCCGGTTGATCTCGCTCCCGCCGCGCTCGATCCGCACCGTCCCCTCGAGCACGATGAAGAACTCACCGCCGGTGGCGCCCTCCCGCGTCAGCACCTTCCCGTCGGAGACGTCCACCTCGTCCATCAGCTTGCCCAGGAACTCGACCTCGCGCCGGTTCAGCCCGGAGAAGAGCGGCACCGCCGCGATCAGGTCGAGCTTGGGGTCGGTCGAAGGCACGGCGTGATGATACCGGTACGGGGGTGGACGGGTCGATCCGGATCTGGCCCGCCGTCGGCCAGGCGAACCGTCGTTGACCAAAAATCGCCCGGATCAGTGACATTGGTCACACGATGAAGTAGAATCGGCACGTGGGTTCAGACGTCTTCGGTGCGGTTCCCGAGCAGGAGCTGCGACGGGCGGGGCGGCGGCGGCGATTCGATCGAGGCGAGGTCGTCTTCCACCGCGACGATCCCGGCGACAGCCTGCACCGGGTCGAGTCCGGGCGGTTCGCCGCCCGCGTCATCACGCCGCTGGGCGATTCCGCCACCGTCTCGCTGCACGGCCCCGGCGACGTGTTCGGGCTGCTCGCGGTGCTGAGCCCGGCCGGCCGGCGCACCGCGACGGTGGTTGCGCTCGAGCGGGCCGAGACGCTCGCGATCCCGCGCTCGGCGTTCCTGCACCTGCGCGCGGCCCACCCCGAGGTGCGCGACGCGGTCGAGCAGGTGCTCGTGTCGCAGGTCGCCGCCACCACCGACCGGCTGGTCGAGGCGCTCTACACACCCGTCGCTGTGCGCGTGCGGGCGCACCTGATCCAGCTCGCGGCCCTCTACGGCGACCTGACGACCTCCGAGGTGACCATCCCGCTCAGCCAGGAGCACCTGGCCGGCCTGTCGGGGACGACCCGCGAGACGGTCAACCGCGTCCTCAAACAGGAGCAGGAGCGGGGCTCGGTCAGGCTCGCACGCAGCCGCATCGTCGCGATGCCGGCGCTGCTCGAGGGCCGCCCGGCGCTCGGGGGCGACGTCGTCACGGCCGCCGCCGGGTCTCGATGAGGCGGTGGCGAGGGGCCGGCCGTCGCGGGCCCCTCGCCATTCCGGGGTCCCAACGTGAGGGTCCGACCGCGCGGACCCTGACGTGCGCCAGGCTAGGCGGACGGCCCGGCACGGTCGTTGCGGCCCGTCACAGCCGGTGTGTGACGGCGGTCAACCGCGGCCGGGCGCGGACGGTATATCGGAGTCCGATGCTGTACGCGCGCGGGGTGAAGCCGTAGGATGGTGTTGTGCTCGAATCCGGGTCGATCACGAAGGGCGAGGTGCTCCAGGCGGCGGAGTTCCGGCGCCAGCTGCGGCGGTTCCTGGCCCACGGCGACGCCGGCGTGCGCCGCGCGGGCCTCACGCCGCAGCGCTACCTCCTGCTCCTGGCCGTGAAGGGCGCGCCGGACGGGAGCGAGACGCGCTCGATCGGGCAGCTGAGCGACGATCTCCAGCTGGCGCAGAGCTCCGTGACGGAGCTCGTCGACCGGGCGGAGGCGGCCGACCTGGTCGTCCGCGCGACCGGCGACGCCGACGGGCGCACGGTGCTCGTCCGGCTGCAGCCGGCGGGCGAGGAGCGGCTCATGACCGCGCTCACGGTGGTGCGGGCCGAGCGGGAGCAGCTGCTCGAGCGCCTCGACCGCGCCCGTCACCACCTCTAGGGTGCTCAAACCGGCTCCGGGTCCGCGCCGGCCAGGGTGCGACAATTATTGCGGTCCGACCGGTTGGTCTTAGGCAACATATACCAATCCAATAGGGTGCGTTGCCGCATGACAAAACGATCGTTATGCTCTGGTGGATGGGGCGAGCGCGGCCTACCCACGTGCCAGATCCGAAAGCGCTGGGCGCCCGGCTTCGCACCCTACGCGAGCGCCGGGGCCTGTCCCTGCGGCAGATCTCCTTCCCCGGGTGCTCGCCGTCATACCTGTCGCGGGTCGAGTCGGGCGACCGGGTCGCATCGCTCACGATCCTGGCCGAGCTCGCCCGCAGGCTCGACACGTCGATCGAGGAGCTGCTCGGGCGCTCCCTCGACGGGCGGGTCAGCGAGGCCGACCTGGCCGCCGCCGAGGTGGCGGCGCGGCTCGGCGACCCCCGCGCCCAGAACGACCTCGAGTCGCTGCTCGCCGGGGCGCGGTCGCTCCGCGACCAGCGGGCCGAGAGCCGCGTGCTCGAGTACCTCGGCCTGCTGGCGCTCGACGGCGGCGACGACGGTCGCGCGGTCGACCTGCTGGAGCAGGCGCGCGTGTGCGGGCCGACGCCCACGGCGCGCGAGCGGCCCGCCCTCTACCGCGCCCTCGGCCGTGCCCACGCCGGGACCGGCGACCTGATCCAGGCGGCGGCCGTGCTGCAGACGGCGTTCGACGAGGTGGCCGACCAGCCCGTCGACGCGGCGCTCATGGTGCAGTTCGGGTCGTACCTCGCAAACGCCTACACCGACCGCGGCCGCTTCGCCGACGCCGAGCGGGTGCTGCGACGGGTGCTGCGGCACGAGCACGAGATCGACCCGGCCAACCTGATCCGGCTCGACTGGGCGCTCGCCCGCACGTATGCCGAGCAGGGCCAGTCGCGCATCGCCGAGATGTACGCCCACCGCGTCCTGACCCGGATGGAGCGCGGCGAGGAGCTGCGGGCGCAGGGCCGCGCCCACCTGCTGATGGCCGGCGTCCTGCTCGACCAGGGGCAGGCCGGCGAGGCCGTCGCGCACCTCGACCAGGCCGCCGCGGTCGTGACCGAGGAGGCGCCCGTGGAGCTCGCGCTCCTGAGCTACGAGCGTGCCCGCGCCGCCCTCGCCTCCGGCGACCTGGCCGCCGCCAGACGCCACGCCGAGGCCTCCGCGGAGCGCACCCAGACCACGGAGCCCGGCTCCGCCGGGATGGCCTATGCCGTCCTCGCCGAGGTCGCGCTCGCGGAGGCCCGCCTCGACAACGCCCGCGACCTGTGCCATGACGCCATCCGGCTCATGACCGACCGGGCGGCGCCGACGTACGTCGCCCGCGCGTACGAGACGCTCTCGCGCGTCGAGGAGCAGGCCGGCAACCTCGAGGCGGCGCTCGAGGCGCTGCGCTCGCGGCCCGACGTCGGCGCCGCCAAACCCGCCTAGTCGGCCCAGTCGGCCACGCCGACCGTGCTCGTGACCGGCTCGCGGCCGGGGACGGCGAGCGGAAGCTCGGCCGTCACCGTCGTGCCGCCGCCGGCCGGGCTCGAGACGTGCAGGACGCCGCCGAGGGCGTCGACCCGGTCGGCCAGCCCGCGCAGGCCGGTGCCGGACGCGGGATCGGCTCCGCCGACACCGTCGTCGCGCACCGCCACCCTCACTTCGCCGCCGACGCAGCGGACGGTCACCTCGACCACCGACGCCTGCGCGTACTTGGCGATGTTCGTGAGCGACTCCGCAACCACGTAGTAGGCCGCGGCCTCGACCGGTGGCGGCAGCTCCGAGGTCAGCTCGACGTCGAGATCGACCGGCACCGGCGAGCGGCCGGTGAGGGCCCCGAGGGCCGCCCGCAGTCCCTGGTCGCTCAGCACGGCCGGGTGGATGCCGCGGGCGAGCTCACGCAGCTCCTCGAGCGCATGCATCAGCTCATCCCCGGCCGCGTCGAGCAGCTCCGCGGCCGGGTGGTCGGCCGCAACCGTGGTCCGGGCCATCCGCAGCGCGAGCGAGAGGGCGACGAGTCGCTGCTGGGCGCCGTCGTGGAGGTTGCGCTCCAGCCGCCGCCGCTCCGCGTCGCCGGCCGCCACGATACGGGCCCGTGAGGCGGCCAGCTGCTCCCGGGCGTCGGTGCTCGACAGGCACAGCGCAACCACCTCGGCGAACTGCCCGATGCGGGCCTCGGCGTCGCGGGCCAGGATCGCGTCTCCGAGAGTGGAGACGATGATCGCACCCCACAGGCGGCCGCCGGCGGCGACGGGGGCCGCGACGGAGGAGCGCAAGCCCAGGGCGCGCAACCGCTCGGCCAGGTCGCCCTCGACCTCGGCGTAGTCCTCGACGCGGGCCGGCCGGCCCGTTCGGACGACGGCCGTGATCGCGGTCGGGCCGTCGAATGCCACGTTGGATCCGACCGGCATCGGGATCGTGGACCCGGCGCTCCATCCGGCGACGACCGTGCCGGCGCCTGTGCTCGCGCCGAAGCGGACGAGGCTGCCCGTCTGACCGCCCAGGAGCAGTGCCACCTCCTCGCAGACCGCGGCGAAGATCTCGTCCGGGCGGGCGGCCCCCGCGACCATGGTCGCGAGCCGGCGCAGCGCCTCCTCCTGGCGCGCGCCGCGGTTGCGGTCGGTGACGTCCTCGCCGATGCTCGTCGAGCCCACCACGCGCCCGGCGGCGTCGCGGTCGAGGGTGTTGCTCCAGGAGATCGAGCGCACCTCGCCGGAGCGGGTGAGGAGCGGCGTCTCGTCGTGGACAAGGATGTCGTCGGCCCGCACCCGGTCGAGATAGCGCCGGTCGCCGGTCGGGAACCGCTCCAGCCAGGTGCTCCCGGCCAGCTCCTCGCGCGTCCAGCCGGTGACGTCCGCCAGGTGCTGGTTCGCGAAGGTGATCCGGCCGTCCAGGTCGAGGCTCACGGCCAGCAGATGCACGTTCTCGAGCACGTCGCGGATCCGCCGCTCCGACGCGCTCACCTCCTGGATCTGCGCGCGCAGGTCGGCCTGGAGCCGCTCGGTCTCGATCGCCATCGCCGCCGGCCCGCACACGGCGTCGATCAGGCCCGTCTCCTCCGGCGGCACCGGCGCGTGCACGAGGACTGCGACCACCTCGCCGTCGTGCTCGATCTCCGTCGCCACCCGATCGCCGGCGGCCGCGGGGAGCTCGACGCGCTCGCCGGTCGCATCCAGGTACTCGTCCGTCCCCGCCCGCCGGTAGGCGACCTCGAGGCTCGGGTCGCTGAGGGCGACCCGGAGTGCGTCGCGCAGCCCGCCCGTCGTGCGCCGGTCGCGCAGGTTCGTGAGCAGCGTCTGCACGGCGCTCCCGCGGTCGAGCCGGGTGCGCAGGATCCCGAACAGGTAGCCGACCGGGATGGCCGTGAACGAGATGCAGAAGCAGTAGAAGGTGATCATCTGCCCGACCACGCCCGCGATCTCGAGGCCGGCGACGACAAGCAGCGTCACCCCGATGGCGGTGGCGCCGGTCAGGTACATCGGCGCGAGCACCCTGCGCAGCGCGGGCGACGACGCACGCCAGCGCTGCCCGAGGACCACCAGGGCGGCGGCCAGCACCACGAGCGCCCCCAGGAAGGCGATCACCTGGACGACGGAGATCAGGGCCGGCTGGTGCGAGACGAGCAGCAGGTTCCCGGCCGAGCGCTCGCTCGCCCCCTGGCCGTCCGCCCGCGGCTGGGAGAACGGCAGCAGGAGCAGCGAGACGCCGAGCGTGTCGATGTAGCCGGCGGTCACGATGATCCGCGAGCGGCGGTCGAGCGTCCCGCTCGGGTAGGAGAGCAGGAGGTGGATGAGCAGTCCGGGCCAGACGTTCGAGAGCACCAGGCCGATGGTGAACACCACGTCGTTGCGCGAGTCGGTGAGCGCCGAGGCCAGCCAGCCGAACCCGATAGCGATCATGAGCAGGCCGGTGCGGTTGCCGGGGCGGCGCCGGAGCGCGATCAATCCGGAGATCGCGAACGACCACACCACCGGCAGCCCGAACCCGATGTACATGTCGCCGTTCTCGTGAAGGCGTGTCGTCGCCTCGACCTGGAAGACTGCGAGCGTGGCGACGACGAGCGCCGCCAGGATTGCGACCGTGGCCCGCCGGCCGGTCACCGCAGCAGCGCGGACACCCGCGCGCCGGACAGCTCGGCCTTGGCGATGAACCCGCTGGCGCCACACGATCCCACCAGCGTGCCGAAGTCGCTGCCGTCCCGGCTCGACGTGAGCACGACCTGGACGTTGCCGCCGTCGGCGGTGACGGCCGTCGCGACGGCGAATCCGTCCGTGTCCGGGAGCTGCACATCGAGCAGGAGCACGTCCGGGCCGAGGTCGCGGGCCATGCGCGTGCCCTCCGCACCGCTTCCGGCCTCGCCGACGACCTCGAACCCTTCCGACTCGAGCAGCGCCCGCGCCCGGGCGCGAAAGCCGGGGTGGTCGTCGACGATCAGGACGCGCACCGCCATGCGATCATCGTCCCATACCGCGCGTTTCCAGGCGATACGGCTAGCCACACCCTTTCCGGCGCGCGTGCTCATGCCGCCGCGTAGGCGTACGGGTGGCGGAACACGGCGAGCGGCGGGCGCTCCCCGACGGGCACGACGAGCGAGCTGCCCTCGCTGTCGTCGAGCACCTCGACGGTGAGGCCGCCGCCGTCGGGATCCCACAACAGGCGGACGTCGATGCCGCAGCTGCGGCGGTGGGCCAGCTCGCGGGGGCGATGCTCGCGGGAGATGTCGGCGATGGTCTGCATGTTCGGCTCCAGGGTGTCGGTGGATCGCGTTTTCAAGCTGCCTCCGAAGCGTCGCTCGGACGCCGCGCCGCCGCGGTGGAGCTACCCGGCATCCCGGCGCGGATCACCCGGCCACCGGCGGTGTGGCTAACCCCCCGCCCGCCGCAGAGGTGGCCACCCGACGCCCACCTGCCCGCCCCACCGCGCCGGCGCCTCCCCTCGCGGAGGCTGCGCACCACATCTCCGGGGCATCCCGTCCCGGCCTCTGATCTCAAGGAGTCATCACCAATGCATGCAGGTACGAAACGAGGAGTCGCCGCCAGCGTCGGCAGCTGGAGCGCGCGGCACAAGAAGTCAGTCCTCGCGGGCTGGCTCGCGTTCGTCGTCCTGTCCGTCGTGCTCGGCGGCATGGTCGGCACCGACAAGCTCACGAAAGCCGATCAGTTCACCGGCCAGTCGGGCCGGGCCGAGAAGACGCTCGAGCAGCGCTTCCCGACGCCGGCACACGAAGAGGCCCTGATCCATAGCCCGACGCTGGACGTCCACGATCCGGCCTTCACGGCCGCGATACGCGACGTCAAGGCGCGCGTCTCGGCGCTCGCCGTGGTCAAGGACGTCAAGGCCGCAACCGACCCGGGCCAGTCCGGCCTGGTCTCGAGCGACGGCCATTCCGCGCTCGTCGAGTTCGGCGTCCGCGGCGACTCGGAGACGGCGGGCGACCGCGTCGCCCCCATCGAGGCCGCCGTCAAGGCCGCCCAGCGGGCACATCCCGAGCTGCGCATCGAGGAGTTCGGCGACGCCAGCGTCGGTAGCGCGATCGACAAGTTCATCGCGAACGACCTCCAGCGGGCCGAGACGCTCTCGCTGCCCGTGACCCTGCTCATCCTCGCGATCGCCTTCGGCGCGCTCGTGGCCGCCGGCGTTCCCGTCCTGCTCGCGATCTCGGCGGTCATCGCCACGATCGGGCTCGTCGCGATCCCCAGCCACATCTTCCCCATCGACGACAACGCCTCCATCGTCATCACGCTGATCGGCATGGCCGTCGGCGTCGACTACTCACTCTTCTACCTCAAGCGCGAGCGCGAGGAGCGGCGGGCCGGCCGCGACGGCCTGACCGCCGTCGAGATCGCATCCGCGACCTCCGGCCGCGCGATCGTCGTGTCCGGGCTGACCATCATGGCCGCGATGGCCGGGCAGTTCCTGACCGGCGACAAGAGCTCGGCCTCGTTCGGCGTCGGCACGATCATGGTCGTGGCCGTCGCGATGCTGGGCTCGCTGACCGCCCTGCCCGCCATGCTGGCGCTGCTCGGCCGGCACGTCGACAAGGGGCGCATCCGCATCCCGTTCCGCCGCCGCAACGCCCGCACCGACTCCCGTGTGTGGACGTTCGTCCTCGACCGGGTGCTCGCCCGGCCGGTGATCTCCGCCCTCGGCGCCGTGCTCGTCCTGCTGGCGATCGCGTCGCCGGCGATGCACCTGAAGGTCCACACCACCGGCGCCAACGACCTTCCCCCAACCTGCCCGGCCACGGTCTACCACCATCTGGAGAAGGCGTTCCCGAACTCCTACGCGCCCGCAGTCGTGGTCGTGCAGGCGACGGACACGACCGACCCGGCGGTCACCGCCGCGGTCGCGCAGCTCGGCCACAGGGCCGTCGCGGCCGGCGTCTCCCACCAGCCCATCCAGGTCGACACCAACGCGGCGCACACCGTCTCGACGGTCGCCCTGCCGCTGCGCGGCGACGGCGCCGACACCGCCTCCAAGGAGGCGCTCACGACGCTCCGCGACACGCTGATCCCGAGCACGCTCGGGCAGGTGCCCGGCGTCACCGCCGACGTGACCGGCGCGACCGCCATCGACCATGACCAGACCTCGATGCTCGCGCACAACACGCCGCTCGTGTTCGGGTTCGTGCTGGGGCTGGCGTTCCTGCTCCTGCTGGTCACGTTCCGCTCGATCGTGATCCCGATCAAGGCGATCATCCTTAACCTGCTGTCCGTCGCGGCCGCCTACGGCGTCCTCGTCGCGGTCTTCCAGGACGGGCACGGGTCGTCGCTGCTCGGGTTCACCCCTACCGACGGCGTCGCCCCGTGGCTGCCGCTGTTCCTGTTCGTGATCCTGTTCGGGCTCTCGATGGACTACCACGTCTTCATCCTGAGCCGGGTGAAGGAGCTCGTCGACGGCGGCATGCGCACCGACGAGGCCGTCGCGCAGGGCATCAAGTCGACGGCGGGCACGGTCACGAGCGCCGCGGTCGTGATGGTCGGCGTGTTCTCGATCTTCGGCACGCTGACGCTCGTGGACTTCAAGGAGTTCGGCATCGGCCTCGCCGCCGCCGTCCTCATCGACGCCACCATCATCCGCGGCGTCCTGCTCCCCGCGACCATGAAGCTGCTGGGCGACTGGAACTGGTACCTGCCCCAGCCGCTGCGGTGGCTCCCCCGGATCGGCGCCGAGCCCTCCCTGGAGGCGTCCGGCGACTGAGTCTCCGGGCCTGGGGAC